>DAKU01000147.1:15334-119203 GCA_002508425.1 Methanosarcinaceae archaeon UBA470 | reverse complement strand
GGTACTTCTCCAAGGATGTGCATGCCATAAGGTATGTTCTCACTTGCGATCTCTTCCAGATATTCATGAAGCACGTTCTTTACGAATACATCAAAGAGAGTTTCATTATATCCGTACAGTTCTGAAGCATTCAGTTCCAGGTCTACAGTAAGATTTGCTTTTACCATTTCATCAATAATGATCATCTGATACCCTTTTTTCGTCTGTGTGGACATCTCTTGTCCATAATACTGCTGAACGTAACGTGACAGGTTGGACAAATCTCCATACATGCCCGAACGTTCCAGGGTTGGTGTCATGTGATCAATGATAAGAGCGTTACCTCTGTATTCGGCTGTAAGGCCCTCTCCTACATTGGCAACAATATATGGGTATATATTTGGCAGGTCCTGCAATAACAAAGGAGACCATTCTGCTGTCCTATTCATACCATAAGCTTGCCCTGGAAGCCATTCATGTGTACCATGTGTTCCCAGATGAATAATAGCATCTGCATCCCATTGTTTGTTGAGCCACAGATAGAAAGCTATGTACTGATGTGGTGGTGGAACTAGATTACTGTGATACAATGTATCATCGCTCTGCATGAAACCACGAGCGGGTTGAGGCATAAGCCATACATTTCCGAACTGAACAGTAGGTATCACCAGATATTTGCCGGACTCGTTCTCCCATATCATCAGGTTCTTGTCTTCTGGTAGGTCTTCCTGCCAGGGAGCTCCCCATTCCTCGATGACATCATCCCTCAGATCCTGTGGAATCTCTGTTTCAAACCATTCACGATAGGTTGCCATGGGTATTAGCTGCAATCCCCATGATGTTTTGTTCTCTACCATCTCATTGAGTACACCGGGTGCCCAGCAACCAGCGTTTATACCCTGTGCCTGAAGCATCTCAAGTAGATCTGTGTTGTTTGCTGGCACTGATGTAACATTGAATCCTGCATCCTGCATTTCCTGAAGCATGAGCCTCATGCTGGAAATAGTGTCAAGATAACTGGCTCCGATATTGTCCTTGCCTGAAGGATAATTATAATAGATCACTGCAACCTTCTTCTGCGAATTATTCATGGATTTGAGGTTTGCCCAATTTATAGACCTGTTACCTATCCAGTCCACCTGACCCTCTATTGGAATAGATTCACTTGTACCGTTAGTGGAGTCATATACATTCTTTCCTATGACAATATACTCAAAAATACCATCGAGATCTGGACCAAGGGTCATTCTTACTACCTGCGAATTAGGTATGCCCCTATTAGCGTCTGCGGGATCAGCTGTCTCAGGTTCATCCACAACAATACCCCTGAGAACAGGCACATTGAGCTGCCTCAATTCACGTTCTCCTTTCTCATTGTCGTAGTAGTTTAGCCTGAAACTCTTCAAAGATATAACGCACTGTACAAGTGACTGGTTGTTCTCATCACAATAGTATTTGACTATGTCATCAAATGTATCGAATCCTACAATGACATTACAATCCTTACTTTCAAGGTCATCTATCAGTGCATTCACAACTCCCAATTGCCCATTGGTTATATCATCGCGATGGAACCACATACCTATTGTGGGTTTTGTGGGATCGTACACATGATGTGTACCGTCATTTACGGAATACCATTCCAGATATTCCTGGGTGGTTTCAAAGTATTTCCCGGAATAATCTTTGTGATAAAGTCCCACCTGTGGTACAGCAGAAGAATTGGAACCCCCTATTTCCCAAGCCGCAGTAAGTTCGGGATTGCCACCGTATTCCTTGGCAAGGTATACAAGGAAATTCTCAGCATTTGTTAACTGAGCATCGGTCTCTGTACCCATGTTATTGTAATAGTTAAGCAATGTGACATTCTCATCACCAGTGTACACATAATTAAAGTACCCCGGTGTATCTATGGAATGTACATCAACAAACACAGTGCCTGCTTCATGTGCCTGCCAGAAACTCTGGTTAAGAGGACTGTAGATACTGCTGGAAAGCATATCACAGAAGATCACATCCTGCTCCTGAAGCAAACCACTTGAAGCTGCTTGTAGCAGCTCGTCACTGGGATCGGCCCATGTGGTCACATTGAATGATGGAACGTAAGTGAATTCGATGTTCTGACTGTAAGAATTGGTCAAACTGGCATTTTCCAGTGCCGGGCTTGATGCATAAGAAAGATACATAATTTTTATGCTATCCCATTGGCTAGTAATCTCGGGATGATTCCCATATTCCTTCGCAAGATAACGTAAAAGATTCTCTGCATTAAGCAGTTCATCCTCAGTGGCAGTGCCCATATTGTTATAATACGTATCTATGAGTTGAGTTGTAGATCCATCGGAGATGTAGTCAAAATATTCAGGAGTCCCCATTGACCTGATGTCAACGAGAGATATATTTGCAGCATCAGCAGCTTGGAATGTTTCACTGAGAGGTTCAAATACAGCAGATGAAAGCATATCAGTGAATATTACATCCTGTTGTAGCAGCAAACCGCTTGAAGCCGCTTGCAATAATTCATCACTTGGACCTGCCCATGTGGTAGTATTGAAGGAAGGAATGTATGTAAATTCTATACTATCATTGAAACTGGTAGTATTTGCAGCGGTTGCCAAAGCAGCGCTTGGCTGCCAACCAATATAGACAATGCGTATTTTACTTCCCCAGCTATCAGTGATCTGAGGTTTATTTCCATAATTCTTGCACAGATATGTCAAAAGATCTTCTGCATTCTGCAACTCTGTTTCAGTTCCTGTACCCATATTAGTATAATAGGTATCTATTGGCTCTGTTGATGATCCGTCAGATACATAGTCAAAGTATTCGGGTGTTCCTAGAGACCTTATATCCACAAATGAAGTACCGTTATCTTTTGCAGTCTGAAAGGATGAATTCATGGGATCAAAAACCGCACTTGATAACATATCAGTAAAAATAACGTCCTGTTCCATCAATAACCCTGAACTTGCTGCTGCGAGCAGTTCATCACTGGGGCCAGCCCATGTGGTCGCGTTGAAGGAAGGAACATAAGTAAACACTACATCTGAACTGTATGCCATGGACTGGCTTGCTGCTTCAAGAGCAGCGCTCGGTGTCCAGGAAATATACATAACATTGACTTTGTTTTCATCTGCCGTTGCTACCTGTATACTGAATAACATAGCCAGTATACCGAATATTAAGAGTAACTCTCTCATTTTCATTGTACCATCCCTTTACAAAAAGTGGAATAAGCTCCTCTCCTTTGCTTATTGGTCTAGCCCGCATCCCCACTTTTTAATAAAGCATATTAGACCTGTTCTCACGAGCAGCGGAAATAAAGAAAAAGCTACTCTAAAGAATTTGAATAAAAATTTCTGATAAAAAAATGTTTGAATGCCACTGCCTTTCTTCTATTGGACAGGAACATACCAAACCAATTCCCTGGCCATTGGCCTAAAAAAGGGATTTGCACTTTTCTAAACCGAAAAGTGCCTTAAAATTTTACATTTTCTTCTTTCTCATGAATCCAAGGAATACTGCACCTGCCGCTCCTACTACCAGAACAATTGCAACTATGTCGGAACTGGAGAATGAAGTACTACTACTCTCTGGTTGAGATACAGTCTCCGTTGTCATTTCATATCCTTCCACATAGTTCTCTGGAGTAGACTTGGAGGTTTCAGGTGCCTGCTTACTAAGATCTGAACCTGCACCTATCTGCGTATTAGTGGTCTGGTTTGATCCGGAAGTTGTAGCCTGGTTGGTAACCTCCAATTTCTTATCGCTGGAACTACTGCTGCTACTGTGGCTGGAACTGCTTTCTGTCTCTGTCGCAGTGGTTGCTTCCTCCATGAGTTTCTTGTACTCAGCTGCGGTTTCTTCGTCTACCACACCTGGAACAGACATTACGCCTTGTACGAACTCATCAAGTGAAGGGTTACCACAGGTATGATGACAACAGGTAACCCCGTCCTCTGCAACGGATTCTACATATTCCTTCACCAGGTTCTGGACAATTTCATCTGATGCGTCCCATGAATCCTTCCTTATTGTTTCAAGCATTCTTGCTGTTATAGACTGATACTGGTATGCATTTTCTTTAAGGAACTCATCCAGTCCGAGGTTTTGTGAGTCCAGTACATATGTTTCATATATCTTGTTCCAGTCCGAATCCGTTACCAGGTCCGGGGTGGTGGCTTCCCATCCCCACATATATTCCACGGTCTTCATCATTTCCCTGGCACCTGCATAATCATATTCCATCATACCGGTTATCCAGTTAGGATTCAGGTACCTTGCAGTCAGTTCAGCACTGAAAGCTTCACTGAGTGTGATGATCTCCGGATTGTCTACACTTGTAAGATCTGCTATGTACATTGAAGGAGACACACCTGAAATCGACTTTACAGCAAGTCCAAGTGCTCCGAAGTAGGAGTAATAGTCGTCATTATCTATGAGACCGTAAAGGTTTGAGGTGTCACTATGTATCGCTGCATCCACTTCTCCGAGATTCAGTTCGAATACATCTTCATAATTTACTCCCCATACATCTTCTCCATAAACATTTGACATCCTGGATATGTACAGGTCAGCAACTTCGGATGAATTCTCCCAAGTATCACTGGCTTCTACAGCTTCGGAAACACCTGTACCGTATGTACCCGTAGCTTCGCTGAACACCCTGGACATAGAGATATCATGTGCAACAGTTTCATTATATCCGCTTGCCAGCATTGCATCTTCTATTGCCAGTGAATTCCACCTTACGTAGTTCGTCTCATTTGTTTCATTGAGCTGCGCAACCATACGTACCGCTTTATCCAGCAGTTCTACCTGGTATGGGAAGGTGTCACGATAGAGTCCCGACGTTGTGATCAACACATCAATTCTTGGATGAGTCATCTCCTCCTGCGGGATTACTGTAAATCCTGTAATCCTTCCACTGGTTCTCTCCAATTTTACACCCAGAAGGGCATAGATTTCAGCTTCCATTAGACCTTCATGGCGCATTGTTTCAACAGACCACATTACAAACGCTACCTTGTTGGGATATGTGCCATTAGCTGCATAATTGGTTGCAAGCCAATCATCTATTATGGCAGATCCCATTGCTTCGGTCTCTGCATCGGGAATAGTCCTCTGGTCAAAGCTGTAGAAGTTCTTGCCTGTGGGTAATGCATCCGGATTGCGTATAGGATCATTGCCTGTACCAGGTTCTATGTATTCAGAGTTAAGTGCCCTTAATGTCTGGTCGATCTCACGAGTTGTCTGGGCCAGATTATCTGCATACTGCAGCGCCAGCTCAAGATCGGCCGTGATATTGGCATTTGTAAGACCAAATACCTCAACCTGGGCAGTCGAAACGTTCGTTGCATTCAGCAGGGTGGCATTCAAAAGTAACATGGCATCAGAACCTGCTTCTATTTCCCAGTCTTCCTCAGTTCCATTGTCTTTGGCCAGCACATTGTATATATGAGATGTGAAATCATCTCCCAGCATAGATTTTACCATGGATACAAGCTTCTCTCCATCTGGTGCCACACCAAAGACATGGAGTCCATAAGGCATGAGTTCAGATTGCATTTCATGCAGGTAATCATGCAGCACACTGTCCAGGAAGTTCTCAAAGTCGTCATCTGTCATATTATACAGTTCACCAGTTGAGACTTCCAGATCCTCTCCAAGGCTTAGGTTACCGTAAAGCTGTATCGTGCTGTTACGATAGAGTGCCATCATTCCAGTTTCATTGTCACTTTTTGCATCCTGATAGTTATGGATCTTCTCGTGCATTGTGGCAAGATCCCCATAAAGGCCAGCTTCTATTATCGGTGGGGTAAGATGGTCTATTATAACAGCATTACCACGGCGCTTGGCCTGTGTGCCTTCACCCACGTTATCCATGATATATGGGTAGACGACAGGAGTTTCAGCCACCATGATAGACGGATAATCGTATCTCCAGAGTCCTACCTCATTTCCTGGTAACCATTCCTGTGTACCATGGGTACCAAAGTGTATCATAGCATCTGCATCGTATATGTTGTTGATCCAGAAATATGTTGCAAGATACTGGTGTGTGGGCGGTATTGAGGAATTATGATATATAAGGGACTCATCTGAAAGTCCTGCTCTTGTCGGCTGGGGTATGAAATTGACATTTCCAAGCTGAATGGTCGGTATTACAAAGTACTTTCCACTCCTATTTTCATAGGTCATGACCTCGCCTGGTGCTTTGCCCCATGTATCCTCTACTTCAGTACGCACGCTCTTTGGCAATGTGTTATACCATGTAAGATATTCATTCACCGGAAGAAGTGTAACATATCCTGACTGCACGACTTTTTCAAGTTCACCGGGTGCCCATGTACCAACATTCCTGCTTTCAATGAACAGATCAATAAACTCGCTGCCATTTGGAATACTTCCATTGCCGATGTTATAGCCTGCTGCCTGCATATCTTCCAGAAGCAAAGTGAAACTTGAACCAATGTCGAGGTAACTGGCACCTATATTGTTCTTGCCGCCCTCATGGTTATAGTAGAGGATAGTGATTTTCTTGTCAGCATTTTCCTCTTTGCTAAGTTCTGCCCAAGCTATAGCCCTGTTACATATCCATTCAACCTGAGATGCAATTGGTTGATAATAATACTGCTCTGTTGCCTCATCCTGTACCCTTCCGGCCAACCAAATATAATCGGTAAGACCATCTATTTCAGGCTGTGTAACCTGATATGGAATAGAAGCAGTGCTCAATCCCAGTACACTTTCATTATATTCATCTGGTGTCTGGTAATAATCCTCTATTCCTTTAAGCACAGGTACATTGTACTTTTGGAGATATTCTATTCCCTTTTCATGGTCGTCATAGTTAAGATAGAAACCTTTCAGTGAAATAATGCAATCAACAATCACTTCGCCGTCCTTGGTGAAATAATCCACATCATCCACACATACAGCGTAAGTAGTGTAGATTACATTGCATCCTCTTGACTCAAGTTCCCTGATAATGGCATCCTGAGTAGTATATTCAAGAGATGTTGTACCAAGTTTGTTTCCTATTACCCCAATTGTAGGAGCTGATGCATTGTAACCGTGGTCTGCATACCATTCCAGATATTCGGTACTGTTTGCAAAGACCCTAGGGAAGGCATCTGGATGATAAATACCATCTTCTGGAATAGCTGGATCAGCTGCAGAAGAGTATTCAATATAAACGTTCTCAAGAGTAGCTCCGACACAACGGATCCAGTTCTCCATATTTTCGTAGCCGTCATTGAATAGATAATCTGTCATTTCAACGTATGGTGAAACAGACATATCAAGAGTTGCTATGCCGTAAATGTCTGACAGCATACCAAACATTCCAATCTGTGCACCGTTATTCTTTGCAGCAAGAAGCCTGTCCTTTATCTGAGGAAGTTCATTGGCTCCAACCATGTATAACATGATAACGTCTTCGTTGGTGAGATCTCTGGAGCTGTTTATGGCCTCTGAGGCTGTCATCACATTAACATTGAACCTGTCTGTGATAACTGCTCTTTCAGCAAGCACCTGGTCCATATAATATACACTGGTATCTGAGTTGATGATGTAAGTAACATTCAACTTTTCTTGCAAGATCTCTGGTTCGGCAATAGTTTGTCCTGCAAAGGCACCTGAGAACTTCTGACCCATAAACCTGAGCATGTTACCCATGTTTGCCTCTCCACCCTGTACCCAATATCTTTCGATATTAGTGTTATTGGCAGAATAGAGGTCTACATTTGGCAGAGTAATATTATCAGAAAGGTTGTAACCCATGACCATTGCACCATTGGCTTTGGCAGCATTTATGCTGGCATTCCAATTTCCTAGAGTGGTTTCAGACTGTGATTCAATGAATATCATTGAGTATTCTGAGAAGTCAAAATCCACTGGTACCGTTTCACTCTTTGCGATTACTGTTGTACTTAACTCCGAAGATATATCTGATGCAGCTGCTGCACTATTTAGGGCAGCAGTGTTGAAATCCGTACCCAGGACGAACAGGAATTTAGCATCACCGGTACCAGTAGAACTTCCACCGGTTGTACTATTATCGGCTGAGCTGCTGTCCGTTGAGTTACCTGCGGAATCCATAACCTCAGAAAGGCTGCCGTATTCTGTTGCGAGATATATTAGCAAGTTCTCTGCATTTGTGAGTCCGTCACCGGTGGTTCCCATGCTGTTGTAGTAAGTGCAGATAGTATCATTGCCCTTACCATCTGAAGAATAATCAAAATACGATGGTGCACTGCTTGTACGTATGCTTAACAAAGAGGTTCCACTGCCATGTACTGCCTGCAAACTAGCATTTACTGCTCCGTTGTTGGAACCGTAGACCTTGCTACCAACCATATCACAGAATATGACATCCTGTTTTCCCAAAAATCCGCTTTCTACAGCAGAGAGCAACTCATCGCTTGCATAATATGAAGCATTGTATGCTGGAATGTATGTATAGTCTATATATTGGCTATATACGTTTGTCTGGCTTGCAGATTGCAATGCGTCACTTGGGTTGTATCCAATATACGTGATATTTACTTTATCTCCGGCTGCCGATACCACTGTTGTTAGCGATGCTAGCAACAATACACTTAATACTAATGTGAATCCATATTTTCGTTGCATGTTATCCTCCGATAACGTGTGCTGAGCACTTCGGATACATTGCTTGGCGGCGGTACCGAAGTGCCCACTGCAATTTACGTCTTGTTTTTTATTCCATTAATTTTATATTCCACTATAATTAGCAAATTAAGTAGTAGCAGTAGTAGATGTCTCATTTCCACTATCAGGTACATATACCACTCTTCCATCAGCCAGTTTGTATGCAGTGCCAAGAACGTCACCCGATCCTCCTCCGATCTGATCAGTGAGGTTCATCACTTCGATGGGCTTGCCTTCCTCCTTTACGATGATCTGCATATCTTTCTGTCCAGGATTTTTAACAATGGTCGTACTTTCTGTAGGATTAAGTAAGTCAGTCAAATTGTATGACATCAACAATGCTAGCATAAGGGCTACTGCAAACACCATTGCAGTATCAAAAAGGTTAGCAACCCCTTCCAGCGGATTACGTTCCTCTTCATCTCTTAACAAGCCTGTTCGTCTGTAGCGCCTTTGCCTCATGCTTTAACCTCAATTGTATCAAGGATGTAATCGATATCTGCCATATCCTGCCAATACCACCTTTTTCGGATCTGAGTCAGAATATAAGCTATACCACTGACAAAAATACCGACAACTGTTGTAGCAAATGCTATCATCAAATTATGGGCCAAGGTTAAGAGATCCCCTCCCGCAAGAGCTACAAGTGCAGGCCCCATCGGAATGAGAGTGCCCATCAATCCTAACATTGGACCAATTGTTGTGATTATACGGGTAAACTCAAGCTTCTTTGCCATCTTGATCTCATATTCCTGTGAAAGCCATTCTATGGCAGCAATTCTGTTCTTTTCCATGTGTTCAGCTGCAGCATGCGCAAAGTTTGTTACAATGAAGTTTTGCTTAATTTTTCTTAGAGCATCTGCTGCTGCTTTGTAATTGGCCTGCTGCACATTGGTCTGCACTTCAGAACATGTACCTTCGAGATTCTTAACATCCCTGTTTCTCTTTGCATATTCGGAAAGAAACTCTCCCACTAAGATTAAGGCTATAAAAGATAACATTACTAACAAAAATATTACTGGAAATAATAATGAAATAGAAATTGTATTCATTATATTGTTTACCACATCAAAGAAACTCATTTTTTCTCACCTTCAAAGTATGAATCACATATCCACAGACGACAACAACTCCCATTAATAATAGAGGAATTATGTCAACTTCTCCTCCTATGTTAGATGCAGCTACTTGCTTGGATTTTATGTAAGCTGGTACGAGCATGGAACCAAGCAGGTAGAATATGCCAAGGAACATCATTACAGCCCCAAGGTCTTCAGGTGTGCGATGCATTTTCCTGAATAACCAACTTGAAGTTACAACTGTGGTAAAAAAGACAAATCCAACCAAGGCCCCGATCCTGAACCCACTCCAGCCAAGAGTGGAAGCAAGTATCATGCAGGATAGAAAAAGAGCGGTAAGACATACCGGACATGGTACTGAGATGAAAAGGAAAGTGCGCTTTGACACATCATGTCCGCATGACCATTTTTTCTGGGTGTAGATTCCCGCACCAATAAGGAGCAATGCCACAATCACATGCAAGGTCATACCCATACTAGTTATCTTATCAAGATTGGATTGATCCACCAATCCTATAAGGCTGCCTAGTATCACGGAAATGACAAAATAACTTGAAGCAATGATCAAGATATCTCTTCTGCGGATATTGGAAAAACCACATCCTACACCTGTCTTCAGGGCAAATATCATTATTCCCAACAGAATCCCAACAACTATAGCATAAACTGAATTCATTTCTCTCCTACCCATTTAATTTTATGCAATACAATTTGTGTGCTTTAATTACCTCTGTTTTGTTTAAAGCAACTTACAATGCTTAATACCCAGACATATGAGAATTGGTTGTTGATGTTTGTTTTAAATCAAATTTCATATGCGTATTTGGATGTAATATACGTGTTCTGTTTAGATAATAAGTCGCACTACTTAAGCCTTCTTATATTTATCGGCATGTGGAGAGTTTGTTTAAAATATATTTAGAATGAGTAGACGACTGAATATGATTCATAAAAGGAATACAGAAAAAATAAACAGATATCACAAAGAATATGGAAATGAAAAAGATAGCCGGACAATCCAGTTAGTTCCTACAATAAGATCAGGGATTGTCCAAAATATGAAATTAAGTGGCCTTATATTTTCCTCCTTCTCGTGAATCCGATGAATACTGCCCCTGCGGCACCAGCTACCAGAACAATAGCGACTATATCAGAACTTGAGAAGGTGGAACTATTGCTTTCCGGCTGGGAGGGAGATTCCGTTGTCATTTCATATCCTTCCACATAGTCCTCAGGAGTTGACTTTTGGCCTTCAGGTTCTGGCTGGCTAAGGTCTGTACCTGCTCCTACCTTTGATTCAGTAGTCTGGTTAGATCCGGAAGTTTTAGCCTGGTTGGTAATTTCCAGTTTCTTATCGCTGGAACTACTGCTGCTGTGACTGGAAGTGCTTCCTTCTACAGATTCACGTCCAGTTGCTTCCTCCACGATATTCTTGTATGCAACAGCGGTTTGCTCATCCACCACACCGGGAACAGACATTACACCCTGTACAAATTCATCCAGTGAAGGATTGCCACAAGTATGATGGCAGCACGTTACTCCATTTTCAACAACTGTTTCCACATATTCTTTCACAAGATCCTGAACTACATCCTCGGATGTGTCCCAATAACCTGTCCTGGCAGATTCCAGTGCAGTTGCAGCCATTGATTCATATGCATAAGGATTTGTGGACTTTAGATACTCAGTAACTCCTGTTTCATACTGATCCTCGAAATATGTACCATATAGCTCATTCCACATATCATCTGTGACCAGTTCAGGAGTTGCTACATCCCATACACGCATGACCTCAAAGACAGAATCCATGTACCTTGTACCATCAAACCCGTTGCCCATCATACCCTCTATCCAGCTTGGGTTCAAGTAACGTGAACGCAAGTCCTTGCTTAAGAACTCACTCAAAGTTTCTATCTCTGCAGAGCTGCTGAGATCATTGATATACATATCCGGTGCAATGCCACCTGCTTCTTCAACTGCCAGACTCAAACCGCCGAAATAGGCTGCTACCATTGTATGGTCAAGTACACCATAAACATTCGATGTACGGCTGAATATAGCAGTTTCCACATCTGCAAGGTTCATTTCGAAAACATCAGAATATTGTTCTCCCCATATATCCTGACCATAGACGTAACCCATCCTGTCTATATAGAGATCAGCTATATCATCTGCATTATCCCATGTATCACTCATTATTGCTTCCTGGATGCCGGGCGTATATGCTCCGGAAGATGGACTGAATACCCTTGAAACTGAGAGGTTGTATGCCAGTGTTTCATTGTATCCGTTGTCTATAAGGCTCTCATAGGTTGCAGCGGAATGTTCTCTTACATAATTCGGATAGGTATCATTCTCTGCAGATGCAGCCAGCCTTATTGCTTCATCGAGGAGCTGTATCTGGTTTGGATAGACATCACGATATAAACCGGATGTAACTACCATCACATCTATCCTTGACCTGCCAAGTTCAGTGGAATTTATGAGCCTGAGGCCTGAAACTCTATTCTTGCTATCATATTGGGGTTCCACTCCAAGAAGTTTGAATATCTCTGATTCCATTACTCCTTGGTTACGCGTGGTTTCCACAGACCATAATAGGAAGGCGATCTTCTCTGGATATCCTCCGTCTTCCTGAAGTTTAGTTGCAAGCAATTCTTCCGCAAGCTGTGAACCAACTGTCCACGCTGCACTTGTTGGAATGAGCCTGTCATCGAAAGTGTATAGATCCCTGCCTGTTGGCAAAGCATCCGGATTTCTTATAGGATCACCCGAAGGTCCTGGTGTAATGTAAGTACCGTCAAGAGCATCCAGTATCTTTGTGATTTCACAATCGCAGTCTTTTATCCTTTCCAGATACTCCAATGACAAGTTGAGGTCATTCCCAACATCCGTGGAGTTCTGACCTAACACCATCATTTGTGCATCGTAAGGAAAAGTAGAATTCAATATCGTTTCATTCAAAAGTGCGACTGCAAGATCTTCATTTCCGCCTGAAGCGTTCACATGTTCTATGAACTCGTCCCCTAACATGCCTTTAATGAGCATGATAAGGCTTTCACCTTCTGGAACCTCACCTAGCACATGAGATCCATAGGGCATATACGCTGTCTTTAATTCCTGCAAATAATCCGACAAATCAACTATGAATGAATCCGTTAGAGTTGTATTGCCGGATATTTCTCCAAGATCAACACCCAAGTCACTATCAAGGTTCAGCTCTGCTGTCTGGTTAAGGATGTTCTGCCTATAGGTTTCTTTTACTGCAGTATCAGAGGCCTGGTTGAACAAAGTGATATCCTGTTGCAGGTTAGCAAGTTCTTCATAAAGACCTGCAGGCACCAGTGTTGGAGTCATGAAGTCAACGATGAGCATATTAGCTCTTCTTTTGTCAAAGACGCCTTCTGCATCCATTGGAAGAACATGTACCTGTGGCATATCTTCCATCAATAATGCTCCCCAGTCCTTGGCAGAAAGTCCGCATTCTTTACCGGGCATTAGTTCAATACTTGAGAATATAGTGAACATTGCATCTGCGTTGTATTCCCTGGACATGTACTTATAAAAGGCAAAACACTGGTGAGTTGGGGGGTATGAGCCATCATTGTACATTGCTTCTTCACTTGAAGACCAACCGTTTTGTGGATCCGGTGCAAGAAGTATGTTACCAAATTGAAGCACCGGTATGACCAGATACTTGCCAGAGGAATTCTCATAAACCATGAGGTCTCCGGGTGCCTCCCCCCACATTGAGACCATTTCATCCTGTTTCTCTTGCGGAAGTTCTTCGAACCAGCTCATGTACTGAGATTCAGGTATGAGTATAGCACTGCCATTCTCGACACATTTTTCAAGTTCTCCGGGAGCCCAGTTACCTACGTTATGACCTTTTTCGACCATCATGGTAGCAAGTTCTGTGGAATTGGGTAGTTCTGCTTCCCCGGTGTTATAACCTCTATCCTTCATGGCCTGCAGCAGGTTTGCAAGGCTTGCCTGCGCATCTAGATAGTAATCAATATCTGCTCCCACATCGGCTTTACCACCTTCAGGATTATAATAGGGAATAATAATATTTTTCTGGGAATTTTCTTTTTCGTGCAGTTCTGCCCAGGATATTGCCCTTTTGACCAGCCAGTCAATCTGATAATCTATAGGTTGATTGTATTCGATGCCAGTTGCTTCATCGGTAGCCTTACCGCTAATGACAATAGGTTCGATTAATCCATCAAGTTCTGCATATGCTACCTGATACTGTTGGTCAGGTGGTACTCCGTGAATGCTATTTTCCCATTCCCCCACACCGACACCGGAGAACAAACGGATACCGTTCATAACAGTAATGTTCAAAGTCTCAAGATCAGCGATTCCCTGCTCATTCTCAGCATAATGCAGGCGAGATCCACGGGAAACTACAATGGCTACATCGGCTATGGACTTGTTATCCATCGTCAGGTAACTCATTGAATTATTATCCTTGTAAGAGTATGTTGTTACAATCACATTGCACCCATTACTTTCGATTTCCTCGACAAGTGAATCAAGCAATGGCATATCCCTTTCCACATAACTGTAACTATCAAATATTATAGCAATGGTGGAATTTTCGGAACTGTAAACCCCATTCTCATCATACCAGGAAAGATAATCTGTCAGATTTTCATATATTTGGGGTGCAGCAGGATGATAAATACCATATATTGGTCTTTCCTGAGGAGACTCGATTGAATAATTCAACCCGAAGAATGTTGACCCAAGATAAGTATCCAAGTGATAGAAATTTGTTTCTGATGCATATTTTAGGTACAGCTCAATATCGGAATACTCTGGAGCAGACGTATTTACGTTATGCAGACCATAGCCTTTTAAGGTATCTCCAACTGAGATGATATACGCACCATCTGTTTTGGCATCGTTCACTGTTGAAGTGATCTTATCGACTACATAGGAATCAAGATTTGACATAACAATCATGTCATTGCCACTAAGATCAAAACTTAAATCTGAATAAGAGACACCAAGGTATACACTAATATTCATCTGTGAACTTATTTCCGGATAAGATGCTACTTTTTCCAGATAAGTTACTTCGTAAGGCCTTGATACTACATAAGCTATTTTTGGTATAGTATTCCCGGCCTCAGAAATGAGCGATGCATTGAGAGATGCGTTTTCATCGCCTAAAGCCGATGTAACTGTAAAGTTTGAACCATCATTGATACTGAAAGTCGTGTTTATTTGTTGTTCATCTGCCGATACAACAGTTGTCAGCAACGCTAACAACAAAACGCTTAAGATAAAGGTAAATACATATTTTCGTTGCATGTTATCTCCCCGATAATATGCAAAGCACTCCTGTTCTTGCTTGGTGGCGGGCAGGAGTGCTCACACATCTTTTTTCATTTATCTCTCGATTAGCAATAAGAGGTACTTGAAAAAGCTAAGCATATTCTGACAAATAGAAAAGTGTAGTAGGTGTAGCTAGGTAAATTTGGATTGCTTGTCATATTTTTGCTTGCATTTATCATTGTACCACCTTAAAGCAAATAGAGATATACTTAGTAATATTAGTATTTATAGGATATATGTCGAGTATATACTATTAACTGTTAGTATTTATCCTATTAATTGAATGGTATATACCATAGTATTAAAAACCTTTCGTAATTAATCGGGCGATAAACAATAGGAATAAGGATTATTTAAAAACAGAAAATAAAAAATACATTGAACAATCCAGAACCTACAATAAGATCATGGATTGTCCAAAGATACCTTGTAGTCTTCTTACATTTTCTTCTTTCTCATGAATCCAAGGAATACTGCTCCTGCTGCAACTACTACCAATACAAAGGCTACTATGTCTGAACCAGAGAACTTGTTGCTGTTGCTTTCAGGTTGAGAAACAGTTTCTTTTGTCATCTCATAGCCTTCTACATAGTTATCTGGAGTTGACTTGGATGTTTCAGGCGCCTGCTTGCTAAGATCTGCACCTGCACCTACCTGTGAACTAGTAGTCTGGTTTGATCTAGAGCTTGTGTCCTGGTTGGTAACTTCCAGTTTCTTATCACTGGAACTGCTGCTGTGACTGGAACTACTTTCAGTTTCAGTCGCTGTAGTTGCTTCTTCCATGAGTTGTTTGTACTGAGCTGCGGTTTCTTCATCCACAACACCCGGAACAGACATGACACCCTGTATGTAGTCATCCAACAAGGGGTTACCGCATGTGTGGTGACAACATGTTACACCATCTTCTACCACGGATTCAACATATTCTTTCACCAAGTTCTGGACAACTTCGTCTGATGCATCCCAGTAGCCTTTTCGAGATGTTTCAATCAGCTGTGCAGCGATAGACTGATAGGAATATGCATTTTCACTAAAGAATTCGTCAAGCCCAAGGTTCTTTGAATCCAGAACATAGGTCTCATAGACTTGATCCCAAGACGCATCCGAGACAACATCAGGGGTAGTAACTTCCCACATCCAAAGGAATTCCACAAACCTATCCATTTCCTGGGCTCCTGCATAGCCACTTCCCATCATTCCTCCGATCCAGCTTGGATTAAAGTAACGGGCAGTCAGCTCCCGGCTCAACACCGTATTCAATGATTCTGTCAATAGGTTCTCAGGATCAGTGAAGTCATTAACATACAATTCAGGGGTCTCACCTGACACATCCCTAACTGCAAGTGCAAGTCCTCCAAACCACGATACAAAATCATCATTATCCATAAGACCCAGCAGGTTAGTGGAATCTGACTTTACAGCAACATCCACAGTTCCAAGGATAGCTTCAAATACATCAGTATTAGATTCATCCCAGATATCTGCTCCATAGAAGTTGTCCAGATTGTCTATGTATAATTCTGCAAGTTTTGATTCATTTTCCCATGTATTGCTTGCACCGATCGCATCTTCAAGTCCCGTTCCATAAACTCCTGATTGACGACTAACTACCCTTGACTCAGAAAGCAACTTTGCTTCTTCTGCCGTATAATTCTGGGCAATTAACTGTTGGTATATTAATTCAGAATGCTGCTTAACATAGTTCGGATATGTGGAGTTCGATGCATTAGATGCAAGCCTCACAGCATAATCTATCATTTCCAGCTTATCAGGATACATGTCCCTGTACAATCCAGACGCCACATACAGGATATCAATTCTTGGTCTTCCTAGTTCACTTTCAGGAATAACACTGAAGGCCTCTAGATCAACTCTGCCGTTTGAATCCCATGCAGGTTCAACACCAAGTAAATACAATACTTCTGATTCAGTGACTCCCCTATTGCGAATAAGTTCTGTTGAGAAAGCTATAAAAGATATGGTTTCCGGATATGCACCATCATGGCCTTCCTTATATAATTTAAGTGTCTGATTAGCAACCTTTGCACCTGCCAGCCACTCGGCTTCTCCCGGAACTGTACGTGGATCAATTGAATAGAAATCGATACCTGTTGGTAAAGAACCTGGACTTCTGATTGGATCGTTACCACTGTCAGGCAAAATATATTCACCATTCAGTGCACGCAATATGTTTGGAATTTCCTGATCACAATCCAAGATATTCTGATAGTATGTTTCACCCTCTTCGAGATAAGCCGTCACATTTGAATTATTTGTTCCAAGCATCTCTTCCTGGGCATCAGTTATAGATGTACCATTCAGAAGAACATTTTCCAGTAAACGAGTAGATACATTCGCAGAGCCGTTAATAGACTCGATAAGAGCAATATAGTCATCACCGAGCATTAAGCGTATCATTCCAATTATTTGTTCAGCAGGAGGTTGCTCTCCAATAACGTGCATACCATAAGGCATACTTGCCGTTTCGAGTGATTCCAAATAAGGTTCAAGAGAATCTTCGAGGAATATATCGAACTGGTCTTCAGTTGTGTTACTCAAATATGCTGAATCAAGACCGAGCGCATCTACCAAAGCAAGTTCAGCATATTCCTGAATTATCAGAGCCTTGTATTCGGCTTTTACATTTTCAGCAATGCTCACATCATTGTACTGAGTAATGTAATCAGAAATGTTTTCATAACCTCCGTATAATCCGGCTTCAATTATAGGAGAAGTCAAATGGTCTACAATAAGCGCATTACCACGTCTTTTTGCCTGTATTCCTTCACCCACGTCATCCATTATGTATGGGTAGATCACAGGCATGTCACCAACCATAACTGAAGGCCAGTCATATCTGGATAATGCTACATTTTTTCCTGGAAGCCACTCCTGTGTACCATGTGTTCCGAAATGTACAATAGCATCTGCCCCATACTCGTGCTGGAGCCACAGATAATAAGCCAGGTATTGATGATGCGGCGGAAGTGAAGAATTATGGTACATAGCCTCTTCATTCTGCTCCCATCCACGTGTCGGCTGCGGGCCCAGTATTACATTTCCAAACTCTATGCGTGGAATAACGAAATAGCTACCAGAGGAGTTTTCATATACCATTATCTCTCCGGGTGCAGGACCCCATTGCTCAATAACCTCATCCCTGTTTTCTTTGGGAAGAGCGTTGAACCATTCCATGTATTCTTCAACAGGCCATAGCACTACTTTCCCGGTAGCAACCATGCTTTCAAGTTCACCCGGTGCCCAAGTACCTACATTTCGACCCTGAAGGACCATCAGGTCTAAAAGTTCTGTTTCGTTTGGAATTGGCCCTGTTCCAGTATTATAACCTGAAGCGTTCATAGCTTCGACAAAATTACTAAGGCTTTCCGGAACATCGAGATAAACTGCAGCAAAGTTATTTTTACCTCCTCCGTGGTTGTAATAAAGGACAGCAACTTTCTTTTCTGAATTTGGAATTTCACCCAACTGTGCATGATTGATACTACGGGAAACCAGCCATTCAACATGCTCTTCAAGAGGGTCTACATTATATGCAACACCGTTTTCATCTTTATTCTTCCAGCTTAAGATGATTGGGTCAAATATGCCATCAAACTCAGGTAGGACGACGTTGCGGGCAATGTCACCCGAAGAAAGACCTATACTGGTATTTTCCCATTCTGCCTGTGACCCCTTATATGTGATACCTTCAGTGTCATAATAACAGGTAGTGCCATGCAACACCGGTACATTAAGTTCTTTCAGGAATTCAAGTGCCATTTCAGGAGTAAGGTTTGTATCGGGTTGTCCCAGTGAATAACTTCTAAGTGAAATAACTACATCAACAACAGGAGTACCATTTGGCATGAAATATTCCGTTGAATTCGGGTCCTTTACATAAAAGGAGGCGAACATTGCATTACATCCTTTTGACTCTATCTCTCTAATAAGAGCATCTTCCACCTTGGATGTTAGTTCTGCCGTAGGAACTTGATATTCCAGTATTCCCACCGTAATGTTATTGGGGTTATATTTGCCAGTCGAATTATACCATTCCAGATATTCTGCAGTGGTTTCAAATATATCAGGGGCATCAGGGTGATAAAAACCGTATACAGATCTTGCAACAGGATCAAGTACTGGTATTGAGGGATCTTTATAGGTAGCAGCAAGGAATAATACAAGGCGGCGCATGTTCTCATCACCTTTATACTCCCAGTACTTGCCAATGGTTGCATATTCTGCGGATGACACATTGACGTTACCAAAGCCTTCTATTAAGCTGGTGTGCAAAGTCAATACAGTGGCATTATTTTGTTCCATAGCTTCTGTAGAAAGTTCTGTTGCTGATGATATCCAGTCGGAACTTAGCATTTCAAGCATAATGATGTCTTCTGCGACCAGACTTATTGGCATCTCATCAACTGAGTTGACCACATTGACCCGAGCGTATTTACTCACCAAAGGATCATCATTTGCCAGAAGTAAACCAGATTTTACTCCACTGCTTCCGGTAATAATGGTTACGTTAATTCGATTTTCAGATGTTACCGGGGGATTATAGACCGTTGAAGAATAATCTAGAAACTGATTTTCCATGTAACTGATCATATTGGCTATGTTGGAGTCTCCACCATATACCCAATACTTTGTAATATTGTCGTTTTCTGTGTTTACAAGTGAGGTATTTGTAAGGTTGTATCCACAAATGACGGCACTGCTATTTACTGTCAGATTTGAATATGCACTGTCGTTAATCGAAGCAAAGAACACAATACTCGAATCTGATAGATCAGGCACATCCTGATAATTATATATTAGGATGTTCGCCTGACTGCTAAGACTTGCATTTGCCAAAGATTGCTGGTTTTCAGATGTTCCCAGCACAAAAGTAAGTGTATTTTCGTCTGCCGATGCAACAGTTGTCAGCAACGCTAACAACAAAAGGCTTAATGCTAATGTCAACGCATGATATTGTCGCATGTTATCTCCCCGATAATATGCAAAGCACTCCTGTTCTTGCTTGGCGGCGGGCAGGAGTGCTCACACATCTCTATTTCATCATTTTTTGGTTATTTATCGATACACAATAAGAGGGACTCATAAATCCTAACCGTATTCAGGTAAATGGAAAAACAACTATCAATCATAGAGATAATTGTAGTTTCGCCTTGTCTTTTATTTATTCGTACCACTTCATTTGCAAGGTATATGCTCAGATTTATTACCTAGTAATAAATTTGAATAGATGCATATTTAACAATTGTTATATCTGCACCTAATATATGGCAGGTACATTACCATGAGTTAAAAACATTTCGTAATTCTTCTGTTTGGCAAATAGATACAACTAAAGATAATATAGGATAGAACAAAAATAAAAAAAAGAAAGAAAAAAGAAGGTGATATTAAAATTTATTTCTTGAACTCGGTGTAACCGCATTTGCCGCAGGTACGCCTGTCCTTGTGTTCAGCAAGGAATACACCTTCTCCGCATCTGGGGCAGGCCTGGTGTGTCCTTTCTAGTTTGTCGCCGCTAACCTTATAGTAATCTTTTACTGCCATTGTTACACCTACTTATTCTTCCGCTGCTTCTGCCTTTTCCTCTGGTGCCTCTGGCAGCTTGTTCCGCTCAATGATATGATCCTTTTCCACCTGTTTCATACGGGCAGGATCCTCATAGATCTTTGCATATCCATTGACTAGCTGTCTCCCGAAGTCGTTCTTCATCCTCTGGATGACCACAAGTTCCAGTGGTACGTTCAGTAATGCAGCCATTTTATTTTTTACATCCATTCTTGTAGGAGTGGGCCCTTCAAAGGTTACCTCGAACTTAAGCTCACGCCTTTTTATAAGTACATTATTCTTATCCTCAATAATCTTAATATCCATTGAATTTCCTCCGAATATCTATCATATTGTTCCTATCTTCCTGCCCGCCAATTATTTTATCAAGCAGGTCAAGGATCTCTTCCTTTTTGGATTTTGTGATATTGACAAACACCACACCTTCATCCGGTTGCCCATATAGCACAACCGAACCTTCGGGTGCCAGTAGGATTGCAGGCAATGCCGCAAGGTCCTCTTCGCCGCGCACGAATATTCGCACATGGTCCTCTGATTTTATTGCGTCATGGACCACATCGATCAAATCCTCGGTTATGACCCCTGGAGGATTATCCACGAATATTTCACAGAACCCTGTATGCTTTGTGCCTACTACTACGCTGGCTGACGCAGGCCCGCGTTTTGTCCGGTCATCAACGATAAGGATGTCCGGAATAATATTTGAATTGAGCAAGTGGAATGTAGTAACATCACCCACCGATATAAGTTTTGTGGGGCTTCCCAGGTCTTTGGAAAGCTTCTGAATGGTGTCATCCCCTACACCTGTGTAAAGAACACCAAAGGTTTTCCTTAACAAAGGACGCAGTTCTTCCGGGAGGTGAATTGTTTTTACCAATTAACGCACCTTCAGTGCATATCGATCGGCTACTTTTATCTCCATTTTCTGGGCTATTTCGGAATTTTCGGGATCTACAATAATGACCATGCCGCTCCAATCACTGCTAAGATTGCTGGAACTGCATATTAGACATGTTTGACCTGTAACTATTCTGTGGCATTCCCTACAAACCTGATCTGCCATGTTCAACCCTCTTCTTGCACGTTGGATTTCGTTCTCTCTTCTTCAAGCCACTCCAGTTTACCCAAGGCACTCTGCCTCATAGTAAGACCAATCTTACTCTCCCTTGGTTCCCTTTCATTAATACTGAGCGCAACTATCCTGGCCCTTACCTTGTCACCTTCTCCAAGGGAACGTGGACCGGTTTTGCTCATGAGCCTGCCATTTTTCCCATCATATGACATGAAATCATCTGTGATCTGGCTAACATGTAAGAGACCATCCATGGCACCTATACTCACAAAAGCCCCGAAATCAACAGTTTCAACAACCTCTCCTTCAACTACTTCCTGTATCATGGGTGAAAATACGATAGCATAAAAATTAACATCATAGTAAACTGCACCATCACCCACTAGGATGTGGCCCTCGCCTACTGATTCAATTCCAGTGACAGCAACTATCGCACCAAGCTGTTTATCAAGCCTGCCTTCAAGCTTTTCCTTCAGTGCATTTTTCACATTGACCTGAACATCCCCGCCCAAAAGAGTAGGAGCTACCCGGATGGTATCAGAAAGTTTCATTTTCTTGTACATGCGATTATCTCCAAAAGCCCAGTTATTGTGCTATAAACTTATTTATATGTTATAATTTTTACTATTAATCATCACAGTATTTCCAGACGAGTCTTTTGCCTGAGAGATATTACCCTGATGCCCAATTCCAACAGCCGTTTCTTTAACCCAATATCATTTGTCAAAACAGCAGCCCCTGTATCCTTTGCAAGGGACACGATGATATCATCAGCATGCCCTTCCAGAGAAACAAGTTCACACCTCTGTGCCAGAGACTTTCCTACTTTTGCAGCCATCCGGTCCTGGCCCCGGGCTAGCACAATGAGCCTATCAAGCTCTACCAGCACAGCCGAAGGAACTATGAAATGGTCAAAACCCAGCCTGTGCAATTCACTGAATATATCTACGTTGAATTGCACAGGTATCATCAGAGCATTCGTGTCGATTATCACCTTCAAGACTTTATGACTCCCACACCAATCAGGCGCCATCTTGAACCAATTCTTCTGCTGATAGCCACCATTGAACCGGCACTTGCACATACCGGCCTTTTCAGCTTTACTTCAGCAACATTCTTCCTTGCACTGGTGACCACACCTACAGTAGTGGCTGTACCTACGTTAAGCATAAGAGGCTCACTTGTCCTGATAGAACCGATCTCTGCCTCATCGATCACACCTACTACCCTTTCAAGCAGATTAAGCTCAAGAGTAAATATATCACGAGTTGGTGGCAATGTTCCAGGTTTTCCGGCTACCTGCCCCACAAGAGAATCACTCTTAGTAATAGCAGGATCCAATGTAGTACCTACAGCAAGCAGCCCCCCAGGAGTTGCTTTATCCACAGAATCCTTACCTGCAAATATCATGGAAGTCTTGGTGAAGATTGGAACCCATCTTGTAGTTCCTTCGCTTTCCAGCTTATATCCCGGCCTTATCTCAAGTTCATCATCAGTTGAGAGAACGCCTTCTGTAAGGGTTCCACCAATCACACCACCCCTTATTTTATCTATAGGGGTTCCTGGCTTGTTTATATCAAAAGAACGTGCAATGAGCATTTGTGCCGGTTTGTCGATCTTATATTCCGGAGTTGGGATGTGCTCCTCCATAGCCTGAAGAAGAGCATCGATATTGATATTCTGCTGAGCAGATACGGGGATGATAGGAGCATTTTCAGCTACAGTACCTTTCACAAACCTCTTTATCTGCTTGTAATGATCTATGACCTCTTCCTTGGATACAAGATCGATCTTATTCTGGACAATGAGAAGATTCTTTATACCTATGATGTTCAAAGCCATCAGATGTTCCTTTGTCTGTGGCTGGGGGCATTCCTCGTTTGCAGCTATCACAAGTATGGCACCATCCATAATAGCCGCTCCGGAAAGCATTGTTGCCATCAGGGTCTCGTGACCGGGAGCATCTACAAAAGAAATAGTACGCACTTCTTCTGAAGGCTCGCCACATCCCGGACAGGTATCTTGTACAGTATAACATTGTGGCTCAGGGCAGTTGGGGCATTTTCTGATAGTAGTATCTGCATATCCTAACCTGATAGATATTCCGCGCTTCATCTCTTCACTGTGGGTATCAGTCCACACGCCTGATAATGCGCTCACTAAAGTGGTTTTTCCATGGTCGACATGACCTACCATGCCGATATTAACACAAGGTTGACTCAATTCCTGATTTCCCTCCGATGGGCAAATAATAATAAAAGTACGTAGCAATACGTGCAATCGGTCTAATGACCGGATGATATTTTGCTCCAGACCGTTGTTATCATTTGGTTTCTGGTATTTAAATGATTTCAACGTTTTAGTAATATCTACGTATTAAACCTACTTATCTATAGTAGATAGAATCTAAACTCATACAGATATACAACAAATCATGTAAATATATTCTGGGTGGAACCGTATATTGAAGTCTTCAAAGACATAACCAACATCCCTGCAGCAAGAATACACCCACAACAATCATTGCATAATCTATCTGCATAATTGTAAATATTTAGTATAACTGACGAAAAAGTTAGGTCACAATACGACCCAACTCTCCCATCTCAATAGCTCTTCTTATCTCAAAAGCTATACGTCTTCCAGTACTCATGTTCTTTCGCCATATGGTGTTACCGTAGGGGTGGCCCACTGACATGTGCACATTGGTGCCGCCGCCAACTCTGGGTGCAACATCATATATGTGGAAATTAAGATCCTTATCGATACATGTTTGCAGGCAGAAAGGTCCTATGACCCCTGGATCATAGTGCTTACTGGCTGCATCAATGTACTTCTCAGCCAGCATGAAAACATCCTCCAACAGGGATTCGCGCAATGTGGAAGAATTGTGCCCACATACAGTGTATTCAGGAGTAAGCTGGTGCTCTGCAAGAGTTATCTGCTGGGGTGCAGGCAGACGTACATGACCGTCTAGGCTGGTCTCAAAGCGCCAGTCTATACCAAGGATCTCAAGTTTGCTCATTTCTTCCTCAATGGGAGAGTAGAACATATCAAAGTTGAACACCGGACCGATAACGTATCTCTCAATCCTCGCATTGTCCAGAGCTTCCCGCGTGATCACGCCTTGCTTAAGCAATGCTTCCGATTTCTTCAAATATTCCTCATAGGTTGCAGCTGTGAAAAAACCCCTCTCCAGCTTCTTGACAGCATGTGGAAGTTTCACTATTGAAAGCTCTTCTATATCCTGAGGATGATTGATCCTTTCGGGGAAGGGAAGACCAGCTTTCTCCAGCAGCCAGTAATAATCGCGGTCAATACCTCTTTCTTCACTTCTGAGCATGTTCCTGCTGCCTACTATAGGCACAGCAAAATCATTCTCTACCTCATCTATTCCGCAGTATGAAGTAAATGACCTGTTTGGAATGAAAAGAATATTGTTGTCACGCAACATCTGCTGATTTTGAGGAAGCAGTACCTCATTGAACTTCTTGAGCATCACAGATTCATCGACAATGCCACGCTTTACCTTTCCGTAAGCGTCCCTTTGAGCTTTGAAATAATGAGAATACGTTTTCTCTCTTCCCTGCTGGCATATGGCAAAAGTGCGGAAATCCTCTTCTACTGCACCATCAAATACGTCTAATGCGGAATGAGAAGCAATTGCTCCGATCTTGATCTTTTCGGGATTATAATCTTGAACGATATCTACAATCTCTTTTCTGTCTATCATCTTATACCCTCTCTTGTCTTCACACATATCAATGAAATATATAGGCTTTGTGTCAATCTTTTTAATATTTTATTACAGTTGGCTCAACACGCCTATGATAGCTGAAGTGAGAAATGTTTCAACAACAGCAGCTATGAAAAGCAGTGGCATGATCCAGTAAAAGAAGAATTTGATACCTGTGATCATTTCTTCCTTTAAGTACACTTGTTCTCCCTTAAGGGAAGCAAGTCCTTTAAGTCCCAATCTTACGCCTATAGCAGCTGAGATCACCACCATAGGAATTTCAATAATACCATGTGGAAGAAGGCCACCCATTAAATAAAGAAGACTTTGCTCCATCAGGATTTTATGACTGAAAATACCCAGGAAATATCCATTATACGCAATAAAAAGCAATGGCACTATACCAAAGCCGATACCAAGTACCAATATAAGTAAGCTCTTAAGGGCATTGTTCAGGAAGATAAGAAACATTATCTGTATTAGAGAAAGGTGTTTTAATAACTCCACAACCCCTTCAAGTTCCTCCAACGATTGCATTACCATGTCAGGGTACATAATGGCAACCACATATCCTATGACCATAGATAATACGAACAATATGGATACGAGTCCTATTTCTCTGCGTATATCCTTTATATATTGTAGCGCTTGTTCCTTGTTGCTAACATTGTACATATTAATCATATCCCGAAAACCATGCGTATAGTGTTCCTGCATGCAGGTGAGAGCCCGAGCACAAGGATCACTAACTTTACAAATGTCCTAAGGTTGCGCGACTCGGCATCTTCATCGAAATTAGTATCTATTATGTACAGCACAGGGATAAATATGGCTAGCTTCAACGGATACATCACAAATGCTGTCCCTGTCAAATCAATGAGATAAGAGGGCAATACATGCTTTTCATAGTATCCCAGAAAATCCACTCCTATGAACGTTGAAGAAGCATCCAGCATGTGAGCACCAAGTATGGATAAATTCAACTTGTCCGTAAGTACTCCAAAACCTACTTTGTTTGCTACAAAGTAAACAAAAAGTGTTGCCAATGCCCCCAGGCCAAGGATGTATACCAATACCATTGGAAGAACGATTCTTTGAAAACTAAGAAGCAAAGATATATTACAAATGAACCAGAGAGCTCCCATGGATGCAAAAATGGATTCCGTGCTTTTTCCTGCCCACTTTTTGCTGATTGCTTTAGCTATAATTAGACATACCAGCGTGATAAAGAAAACAACAAAATAGATAATAGGAGTTATCAGGAGCAAATTGAAAGGATATTGTATAATTCCTGCATCTTCATAAACCCGCATAGAAGATCCCGCAAGCACAAAGGGCACTATTGCCGCTATGAATCGGTTGTTTGCCTGTATATCCAATTTTTTAAGTAACCTGACAACAGCAAATATACATAGCCCGAGTATGATAGCCCATGTAAGGGTATTAACTATGTTATAACCTTCATCTTGCAGGATCGGGTCTATATAATATGTGTTTATAAATCCTGAAACCTTATCTATATACGAAGTCATTGAACCTCAAATGTTTATGCGATGCTACAGGAATATCCTTAATAGAATTAATGTTTAATAACTTATGTCATCGAGAACATTCCAAGTACATTTAATATAATTTAATCACAAAATTATTGCAGGTATTCAAAGTGATCCCACCCAGAGAAGAGAACGCAAAATGGATGCAATTACCCAGAGATATTGTAATAGGACATGGAGTAATAAGAGAAGTAAAAAGTGTCTGTGACGACCTAAAGTTTGGAAATAATCCTCTGATAGTAACAGGGAAGCATACCCGGGATATAGCCGGAAATATCGTATGTGATATTCTTACAGATGCCGGGCTCAATCCATACGTGACAACGGTGGAATCGGCTACAACAGAAGAAGTTGAGCACGTAAAAGAATGTGCTATAAAGAATGACTCCAATTATCTATTGGGAGTTGGCAGCGGGAAGTCCATAGATGTGACAAAGCTCGCAGCCACGGAATTGAAGATTCCATTCATTAGTGTTCCAACTGCAGCTTCACATGACGGAATAGTATCTTCAAGGGCATCTATACACGATGGTAAAAGAGTCACTTCCGTAGAAGCAAATGCCCCCATGGCAGTCATTGCAGATACAGAAATTATCGCAAATGCTCCATACCGGCTGCTTGCAGCTGGTTGTGCAGATATTATCTCAAATTACACTGCAGTGAGCGACTGGGAATTAGCTTACAGACTTCGGGACGAACCATTCAGTGAGTATGCGGCCGCACTTTCACGGATGACTGCTAAAATAGTGCTGGACTCTGTAGATTCCATAAAACCTGATCTTGAAAGTTCAGTACGCATTGTGGTCAAAGCACTGGTATCAAGTGGCGTTGCCATGAGCATAGCAGGCTCATCAAGACCTGCTTCAGGTTCTGAACATATGTTCAGCCATGCACTTGATATGGTGGCTCCAAAGCCTGCACTGCACGGAGAACAGTGTGGAGTAGGGACTATCATGATGATGTACCTACATGGAGGGGACTGGGAGCGCATAAGAAATGGACTAAGAAAATTGCATGCCCCTACCACTGCTGCAGAGCTTGGCATTGAAGATAAATATATATTGGAGGCTCTGCTTCTAGCACATACAATCCGTCCGGAAAGATATACTATACTCGGTTCAGGCCTTACCCCCGAAGCAGCCGAGAGAGTGGCAAAGATTACTAAAATAATAGAGTAATACATAATTTAGATTCAGGTGTGTGATGATATGGTCGAAATCGATACTACAATAACTCTTATTGGATCAAGGCTTGCCAAAGAAGGCATGGACTTCATCTTTGAAGGTGAATCTAATGAGTGCAATAAATGTAAACTCAAAAACACATGTTTAAACCTCGAAAAAGGACGCAGATACAAGGTAGTTAAAATAAAAGCCCCTTCTGTGCATGAATGTTTCCTTCATGACGGGGGAGTAATAGCAGTAGAAGTAGTGAAATCTCCCGTACTGGCGATTCTGGATTCTAGAAAAGCTATAAAAGGTGCCAAGATCAGCTATGAACCCCCAAAATGTAAAGAGATTCCTGATAACTTGTATGATTTATTCTTCCCACAAGGACTGCGTACCGGAGATAAATGTACTATAACTAATATCTTTGAGAACATTGAAAGTGAGGGCATGTGCGCCTCTCCAATGAAGAAGGTAGAATTACAGTTATGAAATTTGAACAGAGATTAATGCGAATGTCTTTTATACTACTAGCAGAATGCTAAGAACATAGCGTAACCTAAAAGAGGTGTTTGATGTCTGATATGGAAACAGAGATCCTATCCCATGATTTTTATACCATGGAAAGGTGGAACAACTGGATAACCCAGGTTAAAGAGAGCGGTTTTGAGTTCAAGGAATCTGATGAACTACAGGATAAAGACAGTGCAGTTTTCATCAACATGGAAGATGACATCATACTTGCATGCCTGAAAGTAGTAGCAAAGTTCGATAAGAAACTCATCTCCGCAGAATCTGCTTTCCATTTGATCTCTCAGATAAAGGATATCGCCCTTGCAGAAATCGATCCCATATCCGATGATATAGATTTGATGATAGCTTCAATGCAGACGTCACTAATAGGGACTTTTGCTGCCTTTGAATGCTACATTGGACAAGATTTTAATAAGAAATCAAGAATACCCACTCTGCTAAAGCAGGCACTCGAAGCAGAGGCAGCAGATAGTATAGAGATCTCACTGGATAAGGTAGCAGAAATGGGTGCACTGATCATCAACGGGCGTAAATTGCCGGATGACATAATGGAAGATATCCCTTATGGACTTGTAGCTGAGTGGATGGACGGTATAGACTCCATTGCCGCCGCCATGATGGGAAGTGACAGCTATAAGAACGATGAAGCTGATGATGAAAACTAATATCTCATATACAGATTGTAATTTGACTTAGATCGGTCTTGACCGGCCAATCTTTATCTTTTAGTGCGTTTTATAATCGTTGAACTTATCTATTTTTAAGTGCTTTTTCGGGGCATGTACTGTCACCTTACCGATCCGGCAATAAAAAATATAGCTGTTCTCGATATGACACATGGAGGGGTTATCATTGCCCGTAAGCTCAAAGAGCTTGAATTCAATGTGACAGGAGTGGATGTTTACGGAACACTCTCCGTAGAGCAATGCAGTTATCTGGAAGCAGATGGCATCCGGATGATGGAAAAAAGCTGCCTTATTGATGATTTTGACCTGTTGATAAGCCCTGTGCACCTATATCCGGACCATGTCATGCTCCGACAGACAAGGGATAAACATATTCCGTCAATATCTCATCACAGAGCCGTAGGAGAGATCCTGGCATGCACAGATACGGGCAACTGCCCCCTTATAATAGAAGTTACAGGCACCAAGGCAAAGACTAGTACCGCATCCTTGCTGGCGGATATGATCTCAAGAAAACTTACTGTTGTGCTGCACACTTCCAGGGGGCTGGAACTATGGGAGGACGGCGTATGCCAGCTGATCCATAAAGGCTTGAGCATTGCTCCGGGGAGCATCCTGCAGGTGATGGATATTGCAGGATCACTAGACAAGAAGATAGAAGCATACATATTCGAGATATCCCTTGGAGTCACAGGATGTGGAAGTGTTGGTATAATCACAACCTTTGACATGGATTACATGATCGCAGGCAAAACATCCATGGCAAGTGAAGCAAAGGTAAAGTCTTTGCTCAACTGCTCTGAGAATACACTCTTTGTGCTCAATGAAAACTGCAAAAAAGCATTGAAACAATTGGACCTACCACTTGCATCAGAAAACATCAGTACATTCAGCATAGTGAATAAGGGTGAAAATGAAACTCATAATAGTGATTATTGCCTGAACGTGCACAATAATAATTTTTCCATAATATGCGGGGAAGAAATAATTGAATTCTGTCTTGTAGAGGGATATGATGCAAAGTCATACATGACAGCTTTTGCCGCATCCTGTGCAGCAGCCTTTGAAATATCGATACCACTGAAAAATGTGAAAGAAACAATACAGCAGTTCAGAGGTTTGCAGGGAAGGATGCAGGAGATGGTAGAAGAGGACATAAGACTCCTGGATAACTCTAACTCTGGAATGGATATAGTTTCAGTGGAAAAAGCACTTGACCATTGTTTAAAAAGCAGGAAAAGGGTCATTATGGTGCTGGGAGAAGAAGCTGCACAGGTATGTGAAGGACTGCCACCGGAGGATGTTGCCGATCTGGTTGGGCGCAGGTTGGAGGATATGGATGAGCTGATACTTGTGGGCGAGAGGATGAAGCTCCTAGCAACTGGAAATATCCATTATACAAAGAGTTTTGACATTGGAAAGACATGTGCAATGGAACTTGCCCGGAAAAAGAGTACTGCTGAAGTTATTATTGTTCTATGCGTGAAGTGCTTCCGCTGAAAAGATGGGGGCTGTCCCATAAAATAGCCCTTTTATATCAGAAGGCTGTAGTATATGCAAAAGTAGCATTTGACTAAGTGTAAAAAATCATACTTCTTTAAGGAAATATCATAACAATCATATGACACCATGGAGAATAGCATGGCTGCGAAGGACATATCTATAATACACCCCAGACCGAGTTCGATAGTTGCTGCGTTGTACACCCTAAGGGATCTGAATGTGGATGTTGCTATATTGCATGGACCACCTGGATGTTCTTTTAAGCATGCGAGGCTTCTGGAAGAAGATGGGATACATGTAGTTACCACGGCCCTTGATGAAAACGGTTTTGTATTCGGAGGGCGCAGGGAGCTTTCTTCAGTGCTTGAAAAGGTCAATGAGATGTTCCACCCAAAGTTGATAGGCGTTGTTGGGACGTGCGCCAGCATGATTATTGGAGAGGAACTGCATGAGCCGGTGATGGATGCCAACCTTGATGTACCGGTCATAGAGGTTGAGGTGCATGCAGGATATGCAAATAATACAAAAGGTGTGCTGATCACCCTGGAATCTGCGCTGGACGTAGGAGTTATAGACAGAGAAGAGTTCGAGCGCCAGAAAGTGCTCCTGGAAGAGGCAACGGAAGTGGAAAAACGCCACGGTGCCGCCAGCAAGGAATACCTGGCTCCATCAAGAGGAGACCTGAAGTACAAGGTGGCACAGCGCATCATCGAGTTGCTTAGGGAAGGCAAGAAAGGCATTGTGATAATGAACGCTAAGAAGGAAACGGGCTATATGTTCGCAGACATCACACTGGCTTTACACGAAGTTGCATCCCTGATGGGAGTTTCCGCAAATGTAGTTAACATGGCAAACCTGGATGAATCACTTGGCCTGCCGCGTGTAAGGGACCATGCCCGCAATATTATGAGCGACCTGAAGGAAAAAGGTATACAGATACACGAAATAACCGGAGGACTGGACGAATATCCCATTGCAGGCAATGTGGTTGACGACCTGATAGTTAAGAAATATGCGGAGTATGATTTTGCCGTGATCACCGGCGTTCCTCATGCAATACCCATGGAGCACATCAGCAACATGGAAATTATTTCGGTTACAAATGGTCCCCGGCAGGTGCTGCCTCTGAAGGAAATGGGTCACAAGCACGTGGTAGTGGAGATAGACCTACATCCAAAGACTTTAGGAGTGAACCACATCGTGGAGTCCGAACTGGGTGCAACGCTTCGGGAAATGGCAAGAGAGATGTCAGATGGTTCTGCATGAGGCGATGTATATGGAAAAACAGAAACGTATAGCTATCTATGGCAAGGGAGGCATTGGGAAATCTAGCACTGCATCCAATGTTGCTGCCGCATGTGCCGAGGAAGGGTACAAAGTAATGATTATAGGATGTGACCCAAAGAGTGATTCATCCATCACGCTTTTGGGCGGCAGACGAATACCCACCATCCTGGACCTGCTAAGGCAGGGTGTAAAAGTGAAGGAAGGGGACATTGTTTTCCACGGATACAGGGATGTAAGGTGCGTGGAAGTCGGTGGTCCCGAACCTGGTATTGGATGTGCCGGGCGTGGCATCATCGTGGCCATAAAGACACTTAGGGATATGTGCAAGGAAATGGATGAGATGGACCTTATCATCTATGACGTACCCGGAGATATCGTATGTGGTGGCTTTGTAGCCCCTATCAAGAAAGGGCTTGTGAACGACGCATACGTGCTGACATCAGGCGAATACATGCCGCTGTACGCTGCAAATAATATCTGCAAGGGACTTAGCAAGATTGATACCCGTCTTAGCGGTGTTATCTGCAACTCTCGAAGCGTTACAAGGGAAGAGGATATCGTGCGCAGGTTCGCCGAGGAAATTGGGAGCAAACTAGTTGCTTTCATTCCTAAAGAGCAGATAGTGCAGGACTGTGAAAGAGATGGTTTCTCTGTGCTTGAAAAAGCCCCTGATTCGGACATTTCACAGGTTTACCGTGATCTTGCCCGGGCGATCATGTCAAATTCAGATTCTGCATTGCCAACATCACTGGATGATGAAAGATTGAGAGAACTTACACGCTGATCCACATGAGCACTCCCCCCAACATGCAACCTATGGCATCCGACAGGGAGAAACACATTCCCAGAGTTCTCATCTCTGCAGGAAGCTCTTCTTCAGGTAAGACCACTGTTACTATTGGCCTTCTGGCTGCCCTCTCAAAAGCCGGACATAAGGTGCAGCCGTTCAAGGTGGGACTGGATTACATCGACCCCAGCTACTATACTGAGATCACAGGACACCGGGCGCGGAACATCGATGGCTACCTGATGGATGAGGAGAGAGTGCGTGATGTGTTCCTGCACGGATGTGAAGTGGACGGAGAGGCTGATATTGCCATTATTGAGGGTGTGCGGGGGCTGTATGAGGGCCTGGAGAGTTTGAGTGACATTGGCAGCACTGCACAGATAGCGAAGATCCTGAATTGTGCTGTTATTCTTGTACTTAACGCGCGCAGCATTACACGCTCGGCTGCTGCCATTGTATCGGGTTTCAAGGCTTTTGATCCGCAGGTGAACATTGCAGGTGTGATATTGAATAATATCGGTGGTCAGCGGCATGCCATGAAGGCAAAGGAAGCCATCGAACACTATACCGGCGTACCCATAATAGGAATCATCCACCGCAACAACGAGATGATGATCTCCATGCGCCACCTGGGACTTGTGCCTGCCATCGAAGAGCGCCGCAGATCCCCTGATTTCGATGCCAGGATCAGCACCATCAGGGATGTTATCTCAGAGGACGTGGACATAGAGAAAGTGCTGGACATTGCCAGGCAGGCAGCTCCGCTTCCAAGACCGGAAAACACGACCTTCATAAAGAGAGAAGTAGCAGAGAAGCCAGTCATCGGTATTGCTCTGGACGAGGCTTTCAACTTTTATTATCATGATAACCTTGAGCTGCTGGAGCTTGCAGGAGCACAACTCAAGTATTTCAGCCCGGTGCATGACAAACATCTGCCGGATGTGGATGGAATATACATTGGCGGCGGTTATCCTGAACTGTTCGCTGCAGAGCTTGAGGCAAATGCATCCATGCGCGAAGATATAAAAGCAGCATCTGAGGCTGGACTTCCCATATATGGAGAATGTGGCGGTCTGATGTACCTTACCAAAAAGCTCACAACCGGAGTGAAGGGAAAAGGTGCATACCATATGGCAGAGATGCCCGAATCCACCCACGAAATGGTAGGCGCACTCCCGGGACATACTCTCATGGGACACAAACGCGTGGTAAGCTACAATATCGGTTCCCTAGCTCTTGATACTGTAATAGGTAAAACTGGGAACAACTTCCGAGCCCACGAATTCCACCACTCTGAGGTCACAGAACTGCCCGCAGATGCACAATTCGCCATTAAACTCTCCCGTGGCACCGGCATCATCGACGGCTGGGACGGACTCATAGTAAAGAACACACTGGGCAGCTATGCTCATCTTGTGGCAAGCTCTTATGAAGAATTCGCGAGGAGTTTTGTGGATTTTGTGGGAAAAAATAGATGAGTATTTATTTACTACTTTTAGGATAACATCTATTGAAACTTAATTATGTTTTAGAGTTAAGCATGCCATACTTTCCTAACAATTGAAAAGAATTTTCTAGATAAACCGCGACAAACATTTTATCAATGAAGTACATCTTTTATACATCCCACCTCAGCATAAATAGAGAATTTGCTATGACTCCATCTAAAATCAACTGGAAGCATCTGCTCATCTCAATACTTCTCTGCCAGGTAATCGGTTCACTGGGTTCTATATTCACAACGCCCGCAATACCTATATGGTACGCTACACTCGAAAAGCCTACCTTTGGACCTCCTAACTGGGCTTTTCCGGTAGTATGGACTCTACTCTACCTGCTGATGGGCATTGCCCTGTATCTTGTATGGGAGAAGGGATGGGAACAAGCTGATGTAAGAAAAGCCATGGGTGTGTTTGGGATACAGCTTTTCCTGAACTTCATGTGGTCTGTGCTGTTCTTTGGCCTGCGATCGCCCCTATTTGGACTTGTGGAGATAGTTGTTTTGTGGATAGTGATACTTGTGAACATCTGGATGTTCTACAGGGTATCAAAAACAGCAGGGTTGCTGCTTGTGCCATACATCCTATGGGTATCGTTTGCAGCGGTACTGAACTACTCGATATGGGCACTGAATTGATGAAGTTCCTGAGATCGGATACATTAGACGTACAATAGGTGAGATTTAAAACAAGAGTGACGTAAAACGTTAATATAATATTGACTACTATGACGTTGTATGGTAATTCCTCTATTAATAAAGTTCTTACTTTTAGTTATAAGTCTTTCAGTTTCAGGGTGTGTTTCACCCGGTGACCAGGGTGTTGACACTGCTACAGAAGTCAATGAACCAACCGGATCAATTGCATACGTTGGTATCAACGGAACTGGAAATTATAATTGCGATGGGGTAAATGACCATGTTGAGATCAATAAAGCACTGGAATATGTCAACAGTATAGGCGGAGGAACAGTGTACCTGAAAGGTCCAACCACTTACTGGATAGACGGTACCTTGAAGATGGGAGAGAATACTATCCTCACTGGAGATGAGGATGCATGTATCAAGTTAGTACCAGATGCCGGGTGGGGCGACTATGAACCATTGATCACGAATATGGAAGATGCAAAAGAGAACTTTACAATAAAGGGATTTGAGATAGACGGAAATAGTGAAAACCAGTCCGTTCCCCGCGGTTCAGGATACTATGACATGATATACTTCTACAAGTGTACCGACATCACTGTTACAAACATGCGCCTAGAATGGGGAACCAGTGATGGACTGATCGTAAGGAATTATTTCTATGAGCCTACTTCAAACATCGTTTTTGAAAATAATTCAGTATATAAGCTTGGGCACGAAGCCCTGTATACATTGGGAGTCAATGGCATCACAGTAGCCAACAATCAAGTATTTACAAGAACAAATACAGCTTTCAGGTTATCAAGTTCAGGCCATGCAAAGATCTACAAAAATCTAATATATTCGGAAATAGAGGACTGGTCAACAGGTCCAGGTATCGAGATCGACAAGAGCGATGGGTACGAATCCGAAGATATTGAGATATATAAAAACAAAATTCGAACTCTTAATGGTGCAGCCATCTGGATAGATGGAGAAGACTCAGATAATGAAATACGCGGAAAAGATGTCTACATCCACCACAACATAATTTATGATGTTGGCCAATACGATAAGAATACCGGATATAGCAATGCAGGAATTGTGATAGGACAGTTCAATAATACGAGAATAGAGAATAATGTTATAGATGGTAGTGGCGAAGCTGGAATAAAATACTACAAATATCCTAAGTCAATTACAATGGATGCAAACTTTACAACTATTGTGAAGAACAACATAATAATTGGATCCGATAAATATGATTCCTACGGATTATGGAATACAGATGGTTTAAATCATACATTCATATCAAATAACAACTGTATCTACAATGTAGATCAGAACTACAATGGAAATGGCATCAATCGGGCAAATGATATCTATGTTGATCCATTATTTGCAGATTCTGAAAAACACGATTATCATCTGAAAAGTGCTGCAGGCCGATGGTCTGGTAAAGCATGGGTCACAGATTCCGTAACAAGTCCGCTTATTGATGCAGGATATCCTCAATCGAGCTTTGTTCATGAGCCTGATCCCAATGGCGATAGAATTAACATCGGCAGATATGGAAACACTGACGAAGCATCAAAAAGCTCTTCAGCATGACTTTCGTATAGTGGAAAAAGTTGGAAACATGGTCCCCTAAAGAGACCATAGACCAACTTTTAATATCAAAAAAGACCTTTTTAACCCATGCAAACTATGCGTGACCATCCCACACTCTGGATAAAGGGCAGTACTTCAGCTTCACTTGAGGGCAAGACCATATTGCTTGCAGTCACCGGAAGCATCGCAGCTGTACGTACTGTGGAACTTGCCAGAGAATTAATACGCAGAGGTGCCGAAGTATATGCTGTAATGAGTGAGGCCGCCTCATGGATACTCAACCCCATGGCCCTGCACTACGCCACCGGTCATGAAGCCATTACCAAAATAACCGGAGCCGTGGAGCATGTGGAATTTTGCGGAATGAGCGGAAAAGCCGACCTGCTACTTATAGCCCCAGCAACAGCCAATACCATTGGAAAAATAGCCTCCGGAGTCGATGATACACCTGTGACAACCTTCGCCACCACAGCCATTGGATCAGGCATACCTGTGATGGTAGTGCCTGCAATGCATGAAGCCATGTACAATCATTCTGCCTTGGCTGAAAATATGGAAAAGATGAGATCCTGGGGAATAGACTTCATTGGGCCGGACATCAAGGAAGGCATTGCAAAAATAGCTTCAAATGAAGAAATAGTACTGCACGTCGAAAGACAATTGGGTAGTAAAGAACTTGCAGGCAGAAAGATCATCATAACCAGTGGCTCCAATGCAGAAGCTATCGACCCTATCAGGATACTTACTAACAGAGCATCAGGTAAAACTGGTGTGGAACTTGCTCTGGAAGCATACCGCCGCTCAGCGGAAGTAACAATAGTACACCGCAACAAGGTGGGATTCGCCGGCATCAAAGAGATCTATGCGGAAAGCGCTGCACAGATGACAGAAACAGTACTTCGAGAACTAACCTGTGGCTATGATATACTTATTAGTGCAGCAGCGATAGCTGATTACACCCTGGACCCGGCTGATACGAAAATTAAATCCGGCGGAGAGTTGACCCTTCATCTGAGACCTACTGCCAAGCTTATTGGTAAAGCAAGGGACGAACATCCAAAATTACTCATTGCAGGTTTCAAAGCTGAAACGGGAACAAATATAGATGAACTGCTTAAAAGAGCAACGCATACCCTGGTAAATTCAAAACTCGATCTGATAGTTGCAAATGACGTGAGTGGTAGTGGAATTGGTACAGAGGATAATGAAGTATACATCCTTACTGTAGAAGGTCCCGGCCACATCCATCTAAAAGGATCAAAAAGAGTGATAGCCTCGGCATTGCTGGATGAGATCAGTCACCTGCTGATGTCAAGGAAGTGAAACCATGCAAGAAAGAAAACAGTTTGCCCGAGCTTTTGCTCCTGCACACATAACCGGCTTTTTTTGTATACACGACCATGAAGATCCACGCAAAAAAGGTTCCACTGGTTGTGGCATAGTCCTTGACGGGGGAGTTGTCACCACTGTGACCTCTGCAGAAGAACTGGAAGAGACCCGGATAATCCTTAATGGGGAGCACGTAGGAGGATACACTACAAGAACTGTAATAGATATGCTTACAAATTCACCGTTGCTTGTAGAAAGTGTAGCGAACATCCCGATTGGATGCGGGTTTGGAGCATCCGCTGCCGGAGCTCTTAGTACGGCTTATGCATTGAACGATGCACTGCCCCTTAACCTTACCTCGGCCAAGTTAATTGAAACAGCACATGTGGCAGAGGTAGTAAACAGGAGCGGGCTTGGGGACGTAATAGCACAATCATATGGCGGTGTTGTCATCCGCACTGCACCAGGAGCACCTGAATACGGTAGTGTTGACTGGATACCGGTTGCAGGGAAAGAAGTACTCTGCCTGACGCTTGGAGAACTTGATACTGGCTCTGTCATATCGGATCCCGATTTTGCCTGGCGCATAACTTCTATGGGAAAAGGTGCAATGAAAAGACTCATGACTTCGCCTACTTTTAAGACTTTCATGCAGTGCTCCAGAGATTTTGCGCTGGGTACCGGACTTGCCTCAGATGCCATAATAGATGCTATCGAAGCTGTGGAATCTGCCGGCGGCATGGCATCCCAAGCCATGTTAGGAGAATCTGTTTTTGCAATAGTAGAACCCGAAAGACGAGATGCAGTGATAGAAACACTCTCTGAGTTTGGCCAGCCATTAGCATATTACCTTAATAACTGCAGAGCAGGACTTTTGTGACAAAAAGCCTATTTAGTATGTTACTGCATTAAACTCTCAAGCAAATATAACCTGAATTATAGAAAAGGGAAAGAAGATAGAATAACGGGAGATAGAAGATAGTGACACATATCCCTGAAGATCATCCAAGATATGCATCTCTGATAACCAGAGAGAAGATAGTTGAGGGTGTGCAGATGGGTATCACCAGCCAGCAAGGCCTTGTGGCCCAGGGCAGGGGTGAAACCTTTGATTATCTTATTGGTGAGCGTACAATCGAGTCTGCAGTAATTGCAGAACGTGTGGCAGTGGCCTATCTGCTCACTGCACAAAAACCCGTAATATCCATTAATGGAAACACGGCTGCTCTTGTACCAGGAGCGCTTGTATCGCTAGCAGACGTCACCGGAGCACAACTGGAAGTTAATCTATTCCACCGCAGCGACGCCAGGGTGCACAAGATAATCGAACACCTGAAAGCACACGGAGCAGGAAGCGTCCTTGGTTCAAAAGGTGATGCAAGACTTGATTTGCCCCACGATAGGGCTATAGTCGACCAGGAAGGTATATACGCAGCCGATGTGGTGCTGGTACCCCTGGAAGACGGAGATAGATGCCAAAAACTTGTAGAAATGGGAAAGATAGTCATAGCAGTAGATCTTAATCCCCTTTCAAGAACATCTCTTTCTGCAGCTGTGACAATCGTCGATAACGTGACCAGGGCATTGGAGAATATGATCCATTTCACAAAAGAGATGAAAAAGGATAGTAAAGAACAACTCCATGAAATCATTGATTCCTACGATAACAGGAAAGTTCTTGCTGATGCCATGTATGCTATTCAGGAACATCTCAAGAACCAGGCAGGACGTGAGGGTATCGAATGGATCTGATCGAGCAGACAAGAGAATATGTATCAGAAGTGCTCGCAGATGAGCCCAGTACCCACGATATGTCCCACATAGAGCGCGTAGAAGACGTATGTATGCGTATAAGGGAAAAAGAGGGAGGCAATGAACTGGTCCTTCGCCTTGCTGCACTCCTTCATGATGTAGGTATCGTGAAAGAGCATCAGGAAGGAGGTGACCATGCCCAATACAGCGCCGAGATCGCACAGGAATTCCTTACAGTTGCAGGTGCTAACAAAGACGTAATAGAACATGTGACAGCTTGCATCCGGTCCCACAGATTCAGCCGCGGGCTTGAGGCACAGACACTGGAAGCAAAGATATTACAGGATGCTGACAGGATAGATGCCCTTGGTGCTGTGGGTATTTTCAGGTCCCTGGTTTCTATGGGCACTTTGCGTGCCTTGAGGTCCACCATAGGAACTGTGAAAGAGACATCTATGAACGCTTATACAGAAGACCCTCTTGAGGGTTTTTACGAATATATGGAAAAGAAACCTTTCAAAATATTAGAAAGGCTTAACACTGGCACTGCCAGAGAGATAGCAAAGGAAAGACTAAAACTTATGCAGTTGTATCTTAATGCACTTCAAGAAGAAACCTGCTACATCAAGTGATAACTATGGCTGATATAATCATAAAGAATGGGCATATCCTTACAATGGAACCCGGCAAGGAACATGAGTTCAAGAACGGAGTGGTGGTTATAGAAGATGGGCTCATCACAGAAGTTGGAGAAAAGACTTATGAAACTGCAGAAACAGTAGTGGATGCGCACGGAGGCATTGTTATGCCTGGGCTGGTAAACACACACACTCATGCAGCTATGACATTGTTTAGAGGATATGCAGATGATCTGCCCCTTTCACAGTGGCTCCAACAGCATATCTGGCCGGCGGAAGCAAAACTTACTGAAAGCGACATATATAACGGTAGTATGCTGGCCTGCCTTGAGATGATAAAAAACGGTACTACTTGTTTCAATGATATGTACATCCATGAAGATGAAACGGCAAAAGCAGTAGAAGAAACAGGAATTAGGGCTGCTTTATCTTATGGGATGATAGATTTTGGAAATAAGGATAAGGCAGATGCTGAATTGAATGAAGGTAGCCGATTTGTGCAGAAATGGCATGGAAAAGCAGGTGGCAGGATCACAGCAATGTATGGGCCACATGCACCTAACACCTGCTCCCAGGAATTCCTGGTGAGAGTAAGGGACAAGGCAAGAGAAGATGGTGTGAGGGTACACATCCATGTGCTGGAAACAGAAGCTGAACTGAAAGAGATGAAAGAAAAATATGGTATGTGCTCTATACACATGCTAAACAATATTGACTTTTTTGACAGTAATGTGGTAGCCGCTCATTGTGTTTGGTTATCTGATGGAGATATTAAGATATTGGCAGAACGGGGAGTGAATATATCCCATAATCCTGTAAGCAACATGAAACTTGCATCTGGAATTGCACCTGTGACAAAGCTTCTGCAAAATGGAGCAAATATGTGCCTAGGAACTGATGGATGCGCCTCAAACAATAACCTTGATATGTTTGAGGAAATGAAAATCGCAGCATTACTACAGAAGGTCAGCACCATGGACCCGACAGCACTGCCTGCAAAAGAAGTGCTTAAGATGGCAACAGTAAACGGTGCTAAAGCACTGGGTATAAATGCAGGCAGGATATGCAAAGGAGCACTTGCGGACGTAATAATAGTTGACAAAAATAAAGCTCATACGAGACCATTCTACGATGCTTCCTCGCACCTGGTATATGCTGCTAATGGACAGGACGTAATGACAAACATCGTTAATGGAAAACTGCTAATGCAGGATTATAAAGTACTCTGCATGGATGAAATGAAAACTATAGAACAGGCAAGCATAGCTGCAGAGAATCTTATAGCAAGAGTAAAGTAACAAATAGCCAATTAAACGAATTTTATGGAGATATAAGAATGGACAAAACAGAATTAATTGAATCCGGTGATCAGAAAATTGGGTGGGCCAGGGCTCACATGCCAGTGTTGGATATAATCAGAAAAAGTTTTGAAAAAGAGAAGCCCTTGGAAGGGCATAGAATTGCAATGGCTTTGCACGTGGAAGCAAAGACTGCAGTGCTGGTGGAAACATTGGCTGCTGGAGGCGCAGAAGTAGCAATAACGGGATGCAACCCTTTAAGCACACAGGATGATGTGTCTGTAGCCTTGTGCACACGCGATAATATACTCTCATGTGCTAAATATGAATGTAGCAATGATGAGTATTACGCTGCAATGGACAAGGTACTGGATATAAAACCTGATATCACAATAGATGACGGTGCAGACCTTATATTCAAACTGCACACAGAAAGACAGGACCTACTACCCACCATACTTGGAGGATGCGAGGAAACCACTACAGGCATACACAGGCTGAAAGCTATGGAAAAAGACGGAGCCTTGAAAATGCCAGTAATGGCAGTCAACGATGCTATGACAAAGTTCATGTTCGATAACAGGTATGGAACCGGTCAATCATCCTGGGATGGAATCATGAGGACCACAAACCTGCTGGTAGCTGGTAAGAACGTTGTAGTTGGAGGATATGGATGGTGCGGCAAGGGAGTTGCCATGCGTGCAAGAGGTCTTGGAGCTAATGTAATCGTCACGGAAATAGACCCTATACGTGCCCTTGAAGCAAAGATGGATGGAAATCTGGTCATGCCCATGAAAGAGGCAGCAAAGATAGGAGATATATTTGTTACTACTACGGGGAACTGTGATATCCTTACGAAAGAACATTTTAAAGTAATAAAGGATGGAGCGATCCTCTCCAACTCAGGACATTTTAATGTTGAGATTAATCTTGAAGATCTGGAGAGTATGGCCAAAGGTGTGCGCACTGTGCGTAAGAACATTAAAGAATATGACATCGGCGACAGGAAAGTATACGTGCTTGCAGAAGGACGGCTTGTGAATCTTGCTGCAGGCGACGGTCATCCGGCTGAAGTGATGGATATGAGTTTCGCTAACCAGGCTTTGTGTGTAAGACATATAGCTGAGAACAAGCTTGCAAACGGAGTACATGCCGTGCCCCATGAAATAGATATGCATGTAGCTGAGCTGAAGCTCAAATCAATGGGTGTTAGCATTGATTCCTTAAGCAAGGGACAATGCGAGTACATGTGCGGATGGAAATCAGGAACATAAAACTCCTGAGAACGCATATTATGAAAGAGGAGAAATAACCGAACTTGATTTAAAATTGAGGAAAACTTAGTATAAATAGGTTATCATGTAAATACATCTAACCTATGGATACATTTTTTTAACGACATGGGATATTCAAAGAATAGAAATATCCCAAACCTGTTTAACCCTATAATGTGCCTGCGAAACGTATATATATGTTGAGTACGTTTTTGAGGGCTACACCGAACTGATGTGGAAGTAAGCAGCAAAGAATCATACAAACATAATGGGCTCGTAGCTCAGTCAGGCAGAGCGTCTGGCTTTTAACCAGACGGCCTAGGGTTCAAATCCCTACGAGCCCGCCATGAAACTCGTGGCGTTACATTAGTATATGTTTTTTGCTAATTAATTAACAATTCATGTGCACACTTTTTGAGGGAGGAGAAAATTTGAATAAATTCAACCTGCTCGACAATGAACTGATCCCAAAACACGAGATTTTGGGTGATGACGAGTTGAAATCTGTTTTAAAACGCTACAAGATAGAGAAGGAACAATTCCCAAAAATCAAGATCAATGATCCTGTAGTGAAAGAAATTGGCGCATCGGTTGGAGATGTTGTTAAGATAAACAGGATAAGCCAAACGGCTGGACAGGCACTTTATTACAGGCTTGTAATAGAGTGAAATAATATCAAATGAGAGCGTTTATTTTTTATATTGCCACTTTTGCGGTGGCTATGCTATGTAATGTTCTTCATACCTTCCATCAACTAATTAGGTGTAATTATCACTTCAGAGGGCAGTAAAGTGTTAGCGGCATATTTTACCAGGGACAAGATCGTCCAGCACCATATCGACTCATACAACAAATTCCTTGAAAGTGGCCTACAGAACATAATTAACGAACAAGGAATTATTGAGACCGATATAGAGGACGTATATATAAAGCTAGGGAACATCAGGGTGGAGAAGCCTGTTGTAAAAGAGGCAGATGGAGCTATCGAAAAGCTATATCCGAACGAAGCAAGATTACGTAATCTTTCCTATTCAGCCCCCATATACTTGCAGATGAATGTAGTGCAGGGCGAAGAAGAATCTGAACCTGTGGAGGCAAAGATCGGACAGTTACCTGTAATGATTAAATCCTCAATATGTAATCTTGTGGACCTCAATGAGAAAGAGATGATAGACTTTGGCGAGGATCCACTGGACCCCGGAGGATATTTTATTGTAAATGGAACCGAAAGGGTTGTCATGACCCTTGAGGACCTTGCCCCTAACAAAATACTGACTGAGTTTGGGGAGAGATATGGCGACATGATAGAAGTTGCCAAGGTGTTCTCACAAAGAAGAGGATATAGAGCACTTGTAGTTGTAGAAAGAGGACGCAAATCCCTGCTTGAAGTATCATTCCCATCTATCTCTGGCCGTATCAACTTCATAACGCTGATGAGAGCATTGGGTGTGGAAACTGATGAAGACCTGGTTAACACAGTATCCAATGACCCTGAAATTATGAAATTCATGCTCGAGAACCTGGAAGAAGCCGAAGTAGCCACTATCCGCGAAGCTATTGAGAAAATAGGTACCAGGGTCGCAGCAGGACAGGCACGTGACTACCAGATGAAACGTGCCAACTATGTAATGGATCGATATTTGTTGCCTCACCTTGGAAATGAACCAAAGGACAGATTTGCAAAGGCATATTTCCTTGGAAGAATGGCAGAATCCTGTTTTGAGCTTGCTCTTGGGAAACGTTCTGAAGATGATAAAGACCACTATTCTAATAAGAGGCTTAAACTGACAGGCGACCTGATGGAAGATCTATTCAGAGTAGCTTTCAACCGCTTGGCCAGAGATGTGAAGTATCAGCTTGAAAGAGCCAACATGAGGAACCGTGAACTGAACGTAGTTACTCTTGTCAGAGCTGACGTACTTACTGATAGGTTACAACACCCTCTTGCTACAGGTAACTGGGTTGGAGGCAGAACTGGTGTATCTCAGCTTTTGGACAGGACGGATTACATTTCAACTCTCTCACACCTCAGACGTGTGATATCCCCTCTTTCAAGGGCGCAACCACACTTTGAGGCCCGTGACCTGCACCCCACACAATGGGGAAGATTATGCCCATCCGAAACTCCTGAAGGACCAAATTGTGGACTGGTGAAAAACTTTGCACAGATGGTGGAGCTATCCACTGGAGTGGATGAGAAAAGTATTCTAAAGAAGATATTAGTGGACCTGGACGTAAAACCGAACATTCCACATCATCGTCTGGAGAAAGTAGTGGAATATGACGCAGAACTTGAAGAGTATACTGAAGAATTTGACACAGTTCCGCATGAAGAAGAGAAGCCCGATCTAGGATATAGCGACTATTCAGATATGGATGATAGCATGGGAGGCTTTGCAGATGACTGAAGCAAAAGTTTTTTTGGACGGGGAACTCATCGGTACCCACAGCAATCCACAAGATCTTGTGGAGAGCATTCGCAAACAACGGAGAAGCGGCGTAATATCCAGACAAGTGAACGTTACCCTCAATGAGGATATTCATGAGGTCATCATTAACTCCGATATTGGAAGGGCAAGGAGACCTTTAATAGTAGTTGAGAATGGCAGATCGCTTTTAACTGAAGAGTATATGGAGCCTCTGAAGAAGGGAGAGATTACCTATGACGATCTTGTAAAGGAAGGAATTGTTGAATACCTGGATGCCGAAGAAGAAGAAAACGCTTTTATCGCCCTTACAGAGGCTGGGATTGTTCCAAACAATACACACCTCGAAATAGACCCAAGCCTTATTCTGGGTATTTGTACTGGCATGGTACCTTACCCCGAACATAATGCTTCTCCCCGTAATACAATGGGAGCAGCCATGGTTAAGCAGTGTATAGGCGTATCCACATCAAACACAAAGCTTAGACCTGATACTCGTGCACATGTCCTTCACTACCCTCAGAAAGCACTTGTAAGGACCATGACATGCGAGAACATTGCTTTTGATGACAGACCCGCTGGACAGAACTTCGTAGTAGCCGTAATGTCATTTGAAGGTCACAATATTGAAGATGCACTTGTCTTTAACAAAGGTTCCATTGAAAGAGGACTTGGAAGAAGCCATTTCATTAGGACTTTTGAAGGAGAAGAAAGAAGATACCCGGGAGGTCAGGAAGACAAATTCGAAATACCTGACTCTGAATACAGAGGAGCACGTAGTCCTGAAGCATATTCCAACCTTGATGTAGATGGACTTGTGAACCCTGAAACATTGGTTGGTCCAAACGATGTGCTGATAGGCAAGACCAGCCCGCCACGTTTCCTTGAAGAGCAATCTGATTTCGGCATCACCGTAGAACAGCGTAGAGAAAGCGCAATAACAATGCGTTCCAATGAGAAAGGCATTGTAGACACTGTCATTCTCACAGAGTCAATAAACGGTACTCGCCTTGCAAAAGTAAAGATAAGGGACCAAAGGGTACCCGAAATTGGGGACAAGTTCGCATCCAGGCATGGACAGAAAGGAGTTATTGGACTTATAGTACCATACCAAGACATGCCTTTTACGGAAAACGGAACGGTTCCAGACCTTGTCATAAACCCACATGCTATCCCCTCTCGTATGACAGTTGGACATGTGCTTGAAATGATAGGAGGTAAAGTAGGCAGCATGGAAGGCAGACGTATCGATGCAACTGTATTCGCAGGAGAGAACGAAGAGGATCTGCGTGCAGGCCTTAAAAGACAAGGATTTGCCCACACAGGTAAAGAGGTATTCTTCGATGGTGTCACTGGAAAAAGAATACCTGCAGATGTGTTCGTTGGCGTGATTCTTTATCAGAAACTACACCACATGGTCGCCTCCAAGATGCATGCCAGGTCCCGTGGACCCGTACAGGTGCTTACCCGCCAGCCAACTGAAGGTAGGGCAAGGGAAGGAGGTCTGAGGTTCGGAGAAATGGAGCGTGATGTTCTTATTGGACATGGAGCTGCCATGACACTGAAGGAAAGATTGCTTGATGAGTCCGACAAGGTAGTAGAGCTTGTTTGTGGACACTGCGGTATGATAGCAACCTTTGACCGTAAGAGGAACATTAGATACTGCGCAAGCTGTGGTGCTGAAACTGATATTCACCCGGTGGAAATGAGCTATGCTTTCAAGCTGCTACTTGATGAAATCAAGTCGCTTGGAGTAGCACCGAGACTAAAATTGGACGATGCTGTGTGAAGGGGATAGAAAATGGATACAATACCTTCCATACCTAAAAGGATATCTGCAATACAATTTGGCCTGATCTCTCCAAGAGAGGTCAGAAAAATGAGTGTCACCAACATCATTACTGCAGATACCTACGATGATGATGGTTACCCTATAGACATGGGATTAATGGATCTTAGACTTGGAGTTATAGATCCCGGACTTAAATGTAAGACTTGTGGAAGTAGAGCAGGAGAATGTCCTGGACACTTTGGACATATTGAATTAGTTGCACCGGTAGTACATGTTGGTTTTAACAAGACCATTCGTAAGACTTTGCGTTCAATATGTCGCAATTGCAGTGCCCTTTTGCTGGAACCTCCGAAGAAAAAGGATTTCCTTGCCCAGATCAATAAACTTCACGAAATGGGACACCTTCCCGATCCTGCAATCAATGAGGTGTTCAAAGAAGCGAGAAAGACAAAGGTTTGTCCATATTGTGGAGCCGAGCAGTTGGAGATTAAGTTTGAAAAACCAACTGAATACATAGAGGATGGGCACAAACTTACACCTACTGAAATTAGGGATAGGTTTGAGAACATATCAGACGATGATGTAAAAGTGCTCGGAATGGATCCATCATGTGCAAGGCCAGAGTGGATGATCCTTACTGTATTACCCGTACCACCGGTAACAGTTAGGCCTTCTATTACACTTGAATCCGGTCAGAGAAGTGAAGATGATCTGACTCACAAACTTGTGGATATCATACGTATAAACCAGCGCTTCCAGGAGAACAGGGATGCAGGGGCCCCACAGCTGATCATAGAGGATCTATGGGAATTGCTACAATACCACGTGACGACCTTCTTCGATAACGAAGTATCCGGAGTACCACCTGCAAGGCACAGATCAGGAAGACCATTAAAAACACTTACTCAGCGTCTCAAAGGAAAAGAAGGACGTTTCAGAGGAAGCTTGTCAGGTAAACGTGTTAATTTCTCTGCACGTACCGTAGTATCCCCAGACCCAAACCTTAGTATCAATGAGGTAGGAGTACCTGAAGCCATAGCTATTCAGATGACCATCCCTGAGAGAGTCATTGAAAGGAATACAGAGCTTCTAAGGATGTACATCCTAAAGGGAAGCGAGGTTCACCCGGGGGCTAACTATATCATCCGTCAAGATGGAAGGCGTATCAAGATCACAGAGAACAATAAGGAAGAACTGGCTGAGAAGCTGGAGAAAGGATGGGTAGTTGAGAGACAACTCATGGATGGGGATATTGTACTGTTTAACAGGCAGCCATCCCTTCACAAAATGAGTATCATGGCTCACCAAGTCAAAGTCCTTCCGAACAAAACATTCAGACTTAATCCTGCGGTATGCCCGCCATATAACGCTGACTTTGATGGGGATGAGATGAACATGCATGTGCTGCAGACTGAGGAATCAAGAGCTGAAGCAAGCATACTCATGCAGGTACAGGAAAACATCCTTTCACCACGTTTCGGTGGGCCTATCATAGGAGGTATCCACGACCATATATCGGGTATGTTCCTGCTTACAAGGAACGAGAACCGTATTACTAAAAACGAAGCCCTGGAACTTCTCAGAAAAGCAGAAATCAGAGAATTACCAGAGCCTGCAGGACATAAGGAAAATGGCGACCCATATTGGAATGGTAAGCAAATATTCAGTCAGATTCTCCCCAAAGGACTGAATGCAGAATTTCCTGCTGAAGTGTGTTTTAAATGCGATGTTTGTAAGAAGGAAGCCTGTGAATATAACGCCTATGTTGTGATCCGCAATGGAGAGATGATACAAGGCACAATCGACGAAAGGGCGATAGGGGCTTTCAAAGGTATCATACTTGACAAGGTCGTGAAGACATACGGTACTACAGCTGGTGCAAAATTTGTGGATGATTTTACCAGACTTGCCATAAGGGGCGTTATGAAGACCGGTCTGAGTTTTGGTATCAGCGACGAAGATATTCCTGAAACTGCAAAGAAGAATATAAAGGAAGTTCTGGATAAAGCTGAGAACGAGGTAAAGGACCTGATCGCAGCTTACGAGGCAAAAGAACTGGAACCTTTGCCAGGAAGAACCCTCGATGAGACTATTGAAATGAAGATTATGCAGACACTTGGTAAGGCAAGGGACCAAACCGGTAACATTGCAGGTAATCAACTTGGTCTGGAAAACTCAGCGGTTATAATGGCCAAGTCGGGAGCAAGAGGATCCATGCTTAACCTTACACAGATGGCTGCCTGTGTTGGACAACAGGCAGTTCGTGGTGAGCGTATAAGAAGAGGATATGCAGGCAGAACATTGCCTCACTTTGACAAAGGTGACCTTGGAGCCGATGCACACGGATTCGTCAAAGCCAGCTACAAGAGCGGATTGTCCCCGACAGAATACTTCTTCCACGCAATAGGAGGACGTGAAGGTCTTGTGGATACTGCCGTGCGTACATCACAATCAGGATACCTGCAAAGAAGGCTTGTCAACGCTCTGCAAGATCTTGAAGTGCAATATGATGGCACCGTAAGGGAAACTAGAGGAGTCATTGTGCAGTTCAAATACGGAGAAGATGGTATCGACTCGACAAAGAGCGATTACAGTAAGCCTGACAATGTGCATAAGATAGTAGAAGCAGTGACAGGACGGAAGGTGAATTAAAATGGCTCTGATTGAATCTACTATAGACTCAATGCTTAGTAATCTTGATCTGCCCTTAAGCATGCTCCAAACTCTTAAAGAGGATGTAATAAAAGCAGGAGTTAACAAGAAAGAGCTTGAAGAAATCATCGAAAAGGTGAAGGAAAACTACGAGTACGCAAAGGTAGAGCCCTGCGAAGCAGTGGGTGTGGTATCAGCCCAGTCCATAGGAGAACCAGGCACTCAGATGACGATGCGTACATTCCACTACGCCGGTGTGGCTGAAATCAACGTTACACTGGGACTTCCACGTCTTATAGAGATAGTTGATGCAAGAAAGGAACCAAGTACTCCTACAATGACCATTGCTGTTCTGGAAGAATATGCCCAAGACAGAGACAAAGCCCGTAAACTCGCATGGGAAATTGAAGCTACACATATAGACCAGCTTGCGGATGTTACCACTGACCTGCTGAACATGCAGCTAATAATTGACCTGCATGAGAAGACTCTGATGCAAAGAAGTATAACCGCAGATGAGCTGATCAAGAAACTAAGTGATGAATTGGGCGTACCGGTGAAACTGTCAGAGAACATTGAGAACCAACTCATTGTGAAACCAAAGGAACCTTCATACAGGGAATTATTACAGATGGCAAAGAACATCAATGGTATCACCTTGAAGGGAATAGAAGGCATCAAAAGAGTTGTCATACGCAAAGATGGAAACGAATATATGCTCTATACCGAAGGTTCTCAATTAAAGAAAGTGCTGGAAGTAGAAGGAGTGGACATCAGCCGCACCTATACCAACAATATTGGTGAGATATATGAGGTATTTGGGATAGAGGCTGCAAGGAATGCTATTATTAAAGAAGCAACCAGCACACTGGGAGAACAGGGTCTTACAGTAGATATCAGGCACATAATGTTAGTTTCCGATATCATGTGCTGTGACGGAGAAGTTAAGCAAATTGGCCGTCATGGAATTTCAGGTGAAAAAGCCAGTGTATTTGCACGTGCTGCTTTTGAGGTTACTGTAAACCACTTGCTTGATGCCGGGATGCGTGGTGATGTTGACGAACTTAATGGTGTTACTGAGAATATCATAGTCGGACAACCGATTAAACTCGGAACCGGAGATGTACACCTTATCGCCAAGTAAGATATCAAAATGATATACGGATTACAGAAGAACAACCAGAAAGTAGATATAAGGATTCACTTATTAGAATACAGACCTTAGGTTCAAATTGCATAAGAGATGGTAATATATGGATATTAATATCGACAAAGCATTAATCAAGGCAATCAGGACAGGAAAGGTGGTGATCGGCTCAAAGAGCACCATCGACGCTGCTGTTAGTGGAAATGCTAAAATAGTAGTTCTTGCTTCCAACTGCCCGACAGAAATAAGAGCACAGATTGAGTCTACAAATGTACCTGTACTCAAATATACCGGTACTAACATGGAACTTGGCCCCGTTTGTGGAAAACCTTTTGTAATCGCTGCCCTTGCGGTCCTGGAAACGGGCGAGTCCGATATACTGGCAGCAGTTTAAAAGGAGTTGCTTGACTTGGGCGAGATCAGGCTTTCAACAGAAGGAATAAGATACATCGCATTATTTGAAAGTGTTACAGGTGCAACCGTAAAGGATTGCATTGTTGAGGAAGATCGCATAATATATGTGGTGAAAGCAGGTGACATGGGAGCAGCCATTGGTAGAAATGGCGACCACATAAACCGTATAAAGAAAACTGTTGATAAGCATGTTGAACTCGTGGAATATTCAGATGATCCGGTCATATTCATAAAGAATGCTTTTGGTCCTGTAACTGTGAAAACAGTTAATATTACTACAAAAAATGATAGACGTCTGGCTTATGTAGAGGTCTCGAACAAAGAAAAGGGACTAGCTATTGGGCGTGAGGGAAAAAACATCGAAAAAGTGAAAATGGTTGCTCAGAGGCACCATGACATAAATGATGTTATACTTCAGTGACTTGTAGAAATAAGGGCAAAGCGCAAACATTATTGTGATAAAATCTTAGAGGAAATATTATGCCAAATGGAAAATATGCAGCTCATACCTTAAAGAGCATTCGCCAAAGTGCTAGGTGGAAAGACACCCAGTATAACAGGCGTACGCTTGGTTTGGACGTAAAGGCCGACCCCCTTGGAGGAGCTCCACAGGGAAGAGGAATAGTACTTGAGAAGATAGGAGTAGAAGCAAAACAGCCAAACTCTGCCATAAGGAAATGTGTAAGGATACAGTTGATCAAGAATGGTCGTCAGGTATCTGCATTCTGCCCTGGAGATGGTGCTATCAACTTTATTGATGAACACGATGAAGTGACAGTAGAGAGAATCGGAGGACGCATGGGTGGTGCAATGGGAGATATTCCCGGAGTACGTTTCAAAGTAATCGCAGTCAACAACGTGTCCCTGAACCAGATGGTCATTGGCCGTAAAGAGAAACCAAGGAGATAATCGTCAATGTACAAACTATACGGGAAATGGGACCTTGCAGAGGTAGAGGTGGTAGACCTTGGACTTAAAAGGTATGCAAACCTAGACCCAGTCATATTGCCACATTCAAGTGGCAGACACGCACGTCAACAGTTCAACAAATCAAATATGTTAATAGTTGAGCGTCTTGTCAACAGTATGATGAGAAGTCAAAAGAACACAGGCAAGAAGCAGCTCGCAATGCGCACAGTGGATGAGGCTCTTGAGATAATTAATAAAAAGACCAAGAAGAACCCTGTACAGGTGCTTTTAGAGGCTATTGCTAATGCTGGCCCCAGAGAAGAGGTAGTCAGGCTTAAGTACGGAGGTATCTCTGTTCCTAAAGCAGTGGACACTGCACCACAGAGACGTGTTGACAGCGCTCTGAGATATATATCCATGGGAGCAAGCCAGGCAGCATTCAAATCAAGAAAATCCTTGGCTGAATGTCTTGCAGCAGAACTAATAGCTGCAGCAAATCGTGATGCAAAGTGTTTCTCCATTAACAGGAAAGATGCTAAAGAAAGAGTTGCAAAGGCAGCACGTTAAGCTGTTCATTACTGAAAATAATAGTGATTACAGGGTAGTATTATGGGAAGAAGAAAGAAGATGGTGGAGCGCGTCACTTCGTTGATGGGCACACCTGAAAAAATACGCAACATTGGTATAGTTGCACATATCGATCACGGTAAAACCACACTATCGGATAACCTGCTGGCAGGAGCCGGAATGATATCCAAAGAGCTGGCAGGTCGGCAGCTCTTCATGGATTCTGATGAAGAAGAACAGGCAAGAGGAATTACCATCGATGCATCCAACGTCTCAATGGTACACGAGTACGATGGACAGGAATACCTCATTAACCTTATAGACACACCTGGCCACGTTGACTTCGGCGGAGACGTTACCCGTGCAATGCGTGCAGTAGATGGTGCAGTAGTAGTTATTGATGCAGTAGAGGGTACAATGCCACAGACAGAGACAGTGCTGAGGCAGGCCCTAAGAGAGCATGTCAAGCCCGTACTCTTCATTAATAAGGTAGACCGCCTCATAAATGAGCTGCAGGTTGACTCTCAGGAAATGCAGGTAAGATTGGGAAAACTTATCGACCACGTCAACAAACTCATCAAAGGCATGAACGAAGAGAGATATAAGGCAGGCTGGAAAGTTGATGCTGCTGCAGGTACTGTAGCTTTCGGTTCTGCGCTCTATAACTGGGCAATCAGTGTACCAATGATGAAAAGGACTGGGATCAGTTTCAATCAGGTCTACGACTACTGTAAGAAAGAAGACATGAAGGCTCTTGCTGAAAAATGTCCCTTGCATGAAGTAGTAAACGACATGGTTGTAAGATTCCTGCCAAATCCACTTCAGGCACAGAAGGGAAGAGTAGCAGCTATCTGGCATGGGGATAAAGAATCACCAATTGGGAAAGCCATGATGACCGCTGACGCTTCTGCGGATCTTACATTCATGGTCACAGACATATCAATGGACCCACATGCAGGAGAAGTAGCCACCGGAAGGCTTTTCAGTGGAAGCCTGACACGTGGTATGGAAGTTTATGTATCCGGTGCTGCAAAGAAGAACAGGATACAGCAAGTAGGTATTTTCATGGGTCCTGAGAGGCTCGAAGTAGAAAAGATACCTGCAGGTAACATTGCAGCCGTTACAGGCCTTAGGGATGCAATCGTCGGTTCCACAGTGACCACTCTGGAAAACATGACGCCATTTGAAAGCATAAAACATGGCAGTGAACCTGTAGTAACAGTGGCAGTGGAAGCAAAACACATGAAAGACCTGCCAAAACTCGTTGAGGTACTGAGACAGGTGGCAAAAGAAGACCCGACACTCAAGATAACCCTTGATGAAGAAACAGGTGAACACCTGATGGCAGGTATGGGCGAGCTGCACCTCGAAGTCATTGCACACAGAATACAGCGTGACAAGGGAGTAGAGATCACCACCACACCCCCGATAGTAGTATACCGTGAGACAATTCGTGGTAAGGCAGGCCCTGTGGAAGGAAAATCACCCAACAGGCACAACAGGTTCTATGTGGAGATCGAATCTCTTGAACCGGAAGTACTGGAACTTATCCGTAATGGCGACGTTTCCATGACCATGCAGGAGCTGGAACGCCGTGAGAAGCTCATGGCCGCCGGAATGAGCAAGGATGAGGCGAAGGGCATAGTTGAGATATTTGAGTCCAATGTCTATATAGATATGACAAAAGGTATTCAGTACCTTAACGAAACTATGGAGCTTATTCTCGAAGGATTCGAGGAAGTTATGAAGGCCGGACCTTTGTCAAGAGAACCATGTATGGGAATTAAGGTAAAATTAGTGGATGCTAAATTGCACGAAGACGCAGTGCACAGGGGACCTGCACAGGTAATTCCTGCTTCAAGACAGTCCATACAGGCAGCAATGCTTATGGCTGGCGATACACTCCTTGAACCATACCAGAAAGTGTTCATACAGGTACCACAGGACCAGATGGGCGGAGCTACAAAGGAAATACAGGGTCGCCGCGGCATAATTATGGATATGCAAACTGAAGGTGACACAACAGTAATAGAATCAAGGGCGCCTGTAGCTGCACTGTTTGGTTTTGCCGGCGACATCAGGTCGGCAACAGAGGGACGTGCAATGTGGAGCACAGAATTCGCTGGCTTTGAAACACTACCAACAAACCTATTGAGTGAGGTAGTAGGAACCATCAGACAAAGAAAGGGTCTGAAGAAGGAGATACCACAGGCATCTGATTACCTCTCAATGTAAGTAGAGGAGAGGCTTATGCCTCAGTCCTCTCACCTTTGCTTTGGAAAGGTTTAAACGTAGAAAAAACCATTAGGACAAATCATACTTAAGCAATATCAAATAGGAGACGATTAAAATGGCTGACAAACCACACATGAACTTAGCAGTCATCGGTCATATTGACCACGGCAAATCTACACTTGTCGGAAGATTGATGTTCGATACTGGAGCAGTACCTGCACACATGATAGAGAAGTACAAGCAGGAAGCAAAAGAGAAAGGAAAAGAATCCTTTGCCTTTGCATGGGTTATGGACTCCCTTAAAGAGGAGAGAGAAAGAGGTATCACCATTGATATCGCCCACAGAAGGTTCGACACTGACAAATTCTATTTTACAGTCGTGGACTGCCCTGGACACCGTGACTTCGTTAAGAACATGATCACAGGCGCATCCCAGGCAGATGCAGCAATTCTTGTAGTAGCTGCACCTGACGGTGTAATGGCACAGACAAGAGAACACATATTCCTTTCCAGAACCCTTGGTATCAACCAGCTGATTATTGCCGTCAACAAGATGGACGCTTCAAAGTACAGCGAAGAAAGATACAAAGAAGTAAAGGAACAGGTTTCACAGTTACTCGGTATGGTTGGTTTCAAGGCATCTGAGATCCCATTCATCCCAACCTCTGCATTTGAGGGCGACAACATAAAGACATCCCCAAGCGCGAACACACCATGGTACAAGGGACCATCCATCCTTGATGCTCTTAACGCTCTTAAGACACCAGAGAAGCCAGACAAACTCCCACTCAGGATTCCAGTCCAGGATGCATACACCATTTCCGGTATTGGAACTGTCCCAGTAGGCAGAGTAGAAACCGGTATAATGAAGAAGGGCGACAAAGTGGTATTCATGCCAACCGGCGCAGGTGGAGAAGTAAAGTCTATCGAAATGCACCATGAAGAAATTCCACAGGCTACCCCAGGCGACAACATTGGCTGGAACGTAAGAGGCGTAGGAAAGGCTGACGTACGCAGAGGAGACGTATGCGGACACACAGACAACCCACCAAGCGTTGCTGAAGAGTTCACTGCACAGATTGTGGTACTCCAGCACCCATCTGCAATTACTATTGGATACACACCAGTATTCCACTGCCACACTACACAGACCGCATGTACTCTGATGTCAATCGACAAGAAGCTTGACCCCAAGTCTGGACAAGTCAAGGAAGAGAACCCAACCTTCATAAAGGCTGGAGATGCGGCAATTGTAACCGTCAGGCCGACAAAGCCAATGTGTATTGAACCAGTAAAAACCATTCCACAGCTTGGAAGGTTCGCCATCCGCGATATGGGAATGACCATTGCTGCCGGCATGTGCATGAGTGTCAAACAGAAATAAGGACACTCTCCTTTTATCTTAGAGGAGAATAAAATGGCACAGAAGGCAAGAATTAGATTATCAGGGATTAGTCCAGTACATCTTGATGGTGTTTGCGATCAAGTAAAAGCGATCGCTGAGAGAACAGGAGTAAGTATATCAGGGCCTGTACCTCTACCCACCAAGAAGCTAGTAGTCCCTACGAGGAAGAGCCCCAGTGGCGAAGGAACCGCAACATGGGACCACTGGGAAATGAGAGTACATAAAAGATTGATAGATATCGCTGCCGATGAAAGGGCATTAAGGCAACTTATGCGTATTCAGGTACCGAAAGATATCAATATAGAGATTGTACTCCAAAACTAAAAACATAAAGTTACAGATCAATTCTGTAACCCTCTATTTTTCTTTATTCAATTTCATCATGCCACTAGTGTTAGCTGTGAAAGATTTTTGTGGGTCTTTTCAACATCGTGTGGGTAATTTCAACACCAATATATCGCTAACCTTCTTTAGGAGAACAATTCTCTGCATACTAAATGCTTGTTGATAGTTAGAATCTGAATCATGTGACATTGCTTATCCTTACAGCCAAGATATGGTCAGTAAATTAGAACATTCTTTTATTCCAAATCCCATACAAATTTACCCACTCAATGTTGTGGAGATCCATTTTTGTTATAGAACTGCTGTTAAATGTCCTTATTATGAAGTACTTCCATTTTCTTAAATACTATGAAGAAAAAGTATCAGTACCGTAACATATATAAAAAAGAACTAATAATAAAAATGGGAGTTACCATGAAAGAAAAAGTACTGATTTTGGGAGCAGGCTATGCCGGATCGGTGGTAGCAAATATATTAGCCAGAGAGTTAAGGAATAAGATTGCCAGAGAAGAGCTAGAAATAACGATTCTTGACAAAAGTGATCTCAATATAAACCAGGGTGGTTTTACATTTATTCCTTTTGAACTCTATACGCCTGAAGAGATTACAAGACCAAGAAAGAAACTTATAAGCCCTAGAGTGAAAGCTTTATTTGGAAAAGACGGGGAAGTGACAGCAGTAGACCTTAAGAATAAAGAGGTAACTGTAAGAAGTGATAAAAAATATGGTTATGACCACCTTGTTATAGCAATGGGGTGCAGAGCTGACATTAATGCAGTTCCAGGGCTTGTAGATGATCTGAACACTTTCTACACATCAATAGAAGACGCATTTAAGGTAAGGGATCTGGTAGAAAACATAAATGGTGGAAAAGTTGTAGTTTCCGTAGCCTCCATGCCCGTGCCATGTCCAGGAGCACCAGTGAAATTCACGTTTATGCTGGACAGCTATCTGCGCAACGTTAAAAAGAACAGGGATGATGTACAGCTGACTCTTGTCTGGCCCATGGAGCCTATAGGACCACCAGCTTTTAACAAGCTTGTTACAGAAGAGTTCAACCAAAAGAATGTTGAAGTCATAAGGAATTTCCCGCTGGCTAGCGTTGATGCAAATAAAAAGGAAATAACATCAAAGAATGGGAATAAGATAAACTATGACATTTTGATCACAGTTCCGCCACATAAGGCTCCACAGGTGCTGATAGATTCCGGTCTTGCAGGTGAGAATGGCTGGCTAGCTGCAGACAACGCCACACTTCAGTACAGAGGACCCGCAGGTAACTATGACAATGTATATGTCCTTGGGGACCTTGGCCCTGCTGAAATCCTCAAAACTGGGCTTGGTGCCCATTACCAGGCTATCGCTGTGAGCCAGAACCTCATCAACGATATTTATGGAAATAAGATAAAGACCCCCTATAGGGGAGAAACAGGATGTCCTATTGTCACTGAACTGGAATCACCTGGCACACCGGGAAAAGGCTACATCGCAACCTGGAAATACGGAGTGCCCCCGGCTCCCTTCACAACCACAAAGATGGGCTGGTTCTTCTACCGCATGTACTATCACATACACTGGGACATCAGTGTAAAGGGGATGTTCTGAGGAGGCAGGAATATGACAGGCGAAAACAATACAGACAAGATATCAGGAATTGAAATGACACCAACTGATATTGAAGCTATTCTGGACCTTGCGCGGACAGTAGGTATGCTGCAGAACTATATAAACGATGAGACAGCCCATGGTATTGCACGACTGATGTCAACCGTGTTAAAGATAACCAATGCAATAATGAGTACAGATTTTGTTGACGTAATGGAAAGAGCTATTCAAGATCCACAGCTCGATAAAGCATTAATAGATCCGCATAAAATTGGCATTACAGGTCTTCTCAGAGAAATGGGAAATGAAGACTTTCAAAGAGGGATGGGTATAACAATAGAGTTACTCAAAGCCATGGGAAGAGCAACAAAAGATACTTGAAAAAAAAGCTCTGAAAGAGCTTTTTCCCCTTTATTCAAACTGTAACCCAATAAAATATAATGAACAGACTTATCTAGTTCTGATCATCTTCGAAATTAATAGAGCTGTGTGTGCCATCACAGAAGGGTTTGTTATTCGACCCACCGCATCTGCACAAAGCCATTACAGGCTGAGTTGCTAAAGAAACCCCTTGTGAATTGATGAAATTATCCATATTCTTTACTATATAAGGACCATTTTTACTTATCTCTACGGACGCTTTCCTGTGAGATACAGTCTTTTCTGTATGGGTCATGATAATCCTCCAACTTCTACTAATATTCTTAAGTTAATATTCTTTTTGATGCTATTCGAGATATGAGATCAGTATCTTGCAGATATTAAGAGTCCATAGTCGAATGGTAACGAATAATTATAGGTAAGTAGAAAGTATACCTGTAATTTTAAGAGATTACAAAATTTGCCTTGTCTTTGAGTCGCAAATAGATTAAAATAATAAAAAGTCGTTCAATGCAATCATTCATTAGAATTAGCCGAAATAATAATCAAATTTATTCGTACACAGAAAAAAAGAGATAGCAATAATATTAAGAACTTGGTTCTTTTGTTCTGGAAATATATCACATTTGTGAGATTAAAGTGAAGCTCTGCAATGAGCATTTTACAAGATCATCACTTTAATTGATTTATCCTGAATTTGAGTCTGAAACTATACTAATTTCTGTGTAAAATCAAATCAAGAGGTAAAATGTCATTTGAAAACCTAAAGCTCAAAAAATCACTTCAAAGAGCACTTGAAAACGAAGGATATACCACTCCTACACCTATACAAACACAAGCTATACCGCACCTATTGGAAAACAGAGACCTTATAGGTATTGCCCAGACCGGTACAGGCAAAACTGCAGCATTCGTATTACCCATACTCCAAAAAATATCAGATGTCCATAAACCCTCCAAACCTGGACTACCACGGGTACTTGTACTTGCACCAACGAGGGAACTTGCAGCGCAGATTGGAGACAGTTTTTCCGCTTATGGAAAATTCATAAGATTCAGACACACTGTTGTATTTGGTGGTGTAGGACAGGGACCTCAGGTGAAAGCCCTTTCCCAAGGTGTTGACGTTCTTATAGCTACCCCTGGAAGACTTCTTGACCTCATAGACCAAGGATACGTAAAACTAAATGGTGTTGAGTTCTTTGTACTTGATGAAGCCGATAGAATGTTAGACATGGGATTTATCAAAGACGTGTACAAGATAGTTTCTTTACTTCCTGTAAAAAGGCAATCACTTTTCTTCTCTGCTACTATGTCCCCGCAGATAGCAGAACTTGCCCGGAAACTTCTTACCAGCCCCGTACATGTGGAAGTTTCCCCGCAGGCAACAACAGTAGAAAAAATAGATCAATTCATTTTCTTTGTGGACCAGGAAAACAAAGATAATCTCTTGCTTGGTCTTCTGCAACATAAGCATTTAAAGTGTGTTTTAGTATTCACTCGCACAAAACACCGTGCGAACAAAATAGCCTTAATGCTTAACAAGAATAAGATCGAAGCAGACGCAATTCATGGAAATAAATCGCAGAACCAGCGAACTAAAGCTATGGATGACTTCAGGTCCGGAAATTTAAGAGTATTAGTAGCAACAGATATTGCTGCACGTGGAATTGATATTGAGGATATATCCCACGTTGTAAATTACGATCTTCCTAATGAACCTGAGAATTATGTGCATCGCATAGGACGTACTGCAAGAGCAGGATCAGATGGTACAGCTTATTCATTCTGTGCGGCAGATGAGCGTGATTACCTCCGAAGCATTGAAAAGCTCACACGTCAGGAAATAGAGGTTGCAGAGCACCACTATCACTCAGAGAAAGCTAAAAATGCCACAGGTGATGCAGCAAAACCCGCTCCAAGGAAACAGCGTGGAGCTGGAGATAGGCCACGGCCACAGAACAAACAACGATCTGGACCAAGGAGTCAGCGCCCTTCAAGAGGCCGCTGACCTCTGAAAATAACACCAACAGCACATTTATCAGTGATGAATACCTTATCGGTATTCACTCTCTGGACCTGTAGTGTAGCGGATATCACTTAAGCCTCCGGAGCTTAGAACCCGGGTTCGAGTCCCGGCAGGTCCGTTGAAAAACATTTAATAGTTCTAAGCTGTTGCTGTTTATTTCACTTATCTTATATTCGTACAACATGCTCCTGCTAACCACTTCTAAAAAGCCACCTTTAGGCAGACATGATGTATCCAGCAGGAATATGTATGGATAACAATTGCCTTTTAAAAGAAGAATCAGACTGGTTATCCCGATGTAGTAACTTTATTGACTTGCTATGGATTAGTGGCTCACAAGTACTACATGCTATCATATCTGTTATTTACTGGATACTGACATGGACTTCACAGACTAGTGTTTTTGTAAATCTAGGAGGAATGTGTCCATGTGCACATAATCTTCTTTGTGCCTCGCTAAAGCGAAACCCACAAAGGACAATCCGATTCCCAGATAAGAATATTCAACAATTATCAGTCCAATAGCTGCCACAAGGAATAGTGACCAGTATTTTTCAAGCATAAAAGGAAAACATTGTTATGATATATAAATAAAATTTTAATAAATAATCTTTTTGGAGAATTGTAATTATTGATAATTATAATTCACTTTACACGAGAGCTACTTTTCAAAAATAGGCTCTTAAGAAAACCTACTTTAGATTTTATTTTCAAGAGCAAACTTCCTTTTTGTATGGTTCTTGTTGTGGAAGGATTAATTTGAAAGTAGACCCATTGCCTTCCTCACTTTCCACCCATACTTTGCCTTTGTGCATTCCCACAAACTCTTTTACAAGTGCAAGCCCCAGTCCAGTACCACCGTAAAGCCTTGAAGTGGAAGAATCAACTTGCTTGAATGGTTTGAATATAGTATCTATAGCATGTTGAGGGATTCCGATACCGGTGTCTGAGATAGATGCTCGGAATTCAGTATCAACAAGTTCTACAGTAAGTGTTACTAATCCCTCAGATGGAGTAAATTTTACCGCGTTATCAAGCAAGTTATACATTATTTGTCTGAATTTTGTCTTATCTAGACATAGCTGTGCATTACTAGTAAGCTCATTTATCTCAAATCGAATGTTCTTCCTAATTGCCATAGGATGTATGATCATCCTTAAATCTTGCAATACCTCTTGGATATAAAAAGTTTCACAATACAATTCCATTTTTCCTGCTTCTACCTTAGAAAGATCTAATATTGTATTGATTAGGTGTAGTAAATGTTTCCCACTGTTTAAGATGTTAAGAACATATTTATCTTGCTTTTCATTCACATCTCCAAATGTCCCTTCATGCAACATCTGAGAAAAACCAATTATAGAGTTAAGTGGGGTTCTCAGTTCATGACTCATATTCGCCAGGAACTCGGACTTTGTCTTGCTAGCCTCCTCTGCCACCAGCTTCGCGTGTAACATTGCCTCTTCTGCCTGTTTACGTTCATTGATATCCTGAAAGCTCTCAAGGATATATTGTTTACCGTGAATGTTGATCCTTTTCGTATTCTTGAGAATTGGATTCTTTCTGCCATCCTTGCATTTAATAGTAGTATCCATACCTTGAAATCCATTAAGTCCTTCAACCCATATAGGACATTTTTTAGAATTAGATCCCTTTGGACACAGAATATCACATAACTGGCCTACAAGTTCTTCCCTTGAATAACCCGTGATCTCACAAGTTTTATGATTGACGTCCTCAATAATATAATCCCGTCCAATGATTAGAGTACCACTAGGAATGTTCTCATACAGAGCCTGGAATTTTTCTTCACTTTCTTTTAAGGTTACTTCTGCAAGCTTCCATTGAGTAAGATCCCGCTGTGAGCTGAGAAAACCACACATATTTCCAGCATCATCAAAAAATGGAGAAAAATCCAATTCACAAAAGAAAGTAGTACCTTCTTTTTTTTTGGACAAAGATTCGATGGAATGCCTTCCGCCATTAAATAAGATATCTTTTAATTTACCCTTTATTTCTTCACTGAGACAGTCCACTTCTAAAAGATCAAGTGATTTGCCTTTCAACTCCTCTAACTTCCAACCAAAAAGATCTTCTGCAGCTTTATTCACATATAATATCCGAAACTCTCTGTCCAGGTAGATCATACTGTCCATGGACTGTTTCGCCATGTTCTTGAGTATACTCATTTCCATTTCTGCAGACTTGCGTTCCGTGATATCCATATTACACACAAATACGGGGCTTGGAAAGTTGCTAGATAGAGGAAAGACTTTCATAAAGAACCAGCAAATGCCTTCTTGTCCTTCATATGAATATTCTAATCCGAAATACGCTTCCCTACCGGACATAACATCTGTAATGCCTTTTGCTGCTGCAGGCATTCGTATATGAAAAGGCCACTTGATATTATTACATAGATCTGGTACTGCATCCGATCTTACAGCACAGTTTTCATGCAACGTACAAAAATAACCCAAATTAATAGACTCAAATGGAAGAAATGTACCATTTGTAAAAAAAATGAACGTACCTTCAGATAAAACATCTGAAACGTACCCTCCAGACAGAAGATACTCTTTTTTGTGCTTTTGATCAACTGTCATGATATCAACATACTCTCCATTCACATATATATATTATTCTACACCTAAAAATTTGTTTTTAACATTAAATCATGCGACGGAGAAGAATAAATTGAAAAGAGTAACACTATAGATAATTGCAACTCTCTTGCAGCTTCAGCGGGAAACAATATAAGTATTTAGAGTAGTGAATGATGAAAGACCAGTTGGAAGATGACATGAAAAAGAATAAAAAAATAAAAGGCAATGCCCTGCAAACTGCCAATAAGAACATACAATTACGTAGTATAGCAATTGGAATAGGTGTTGTTCTGATAATCACGGGAGTTATAGGAATATTACACAACATGCGCACCTCTGAAGACTGGTCTGTCTCTAATGAGGGCAAACTGTCCTACGATATGCCAGAGAAGATAGATTATTCCATTACCAATAGTAATACTACAGAAAACAGCAATATACTCAAATGGATCACATTCAGGAGCACAGATGGTATTATCCAAGGTCTCATGCGTTTTCCCCCATCTAAAGAAAAAGTTCCTGGCATAGTAGTGCTTCCCGGTGCAGGAGTTACTAAGGAAGATCAACAGGGACTTGCATCTGACCTTGCAGATATGGGATATGCTACGATCACTATTGATCAGCGGAATCGGGGAGCCATTAACCCGGAAGCAGACCTGGAACTTTTTGAAAAAGGAAAAGAACCTGTGGAATATAGTATGATATATGATGCCCTCATGGCTGCTAAAGTATTAAGAGATCAAAATGAAGTGGACCCTGAAAATATAGCCATGCTTGGAATTAGTAATGGTGGCAGATTTGCCATTATCGCAACAGCTCTTGATTCTGAGATAAAAGGAGTAGTAGGAATCAGCACATCAGGATACCAAACAGGTTCTATTGATAAGAGTATGGTGGATGAAGATGTTTACAGGTTCTACAGATCTATTGATCCGGAAACTTACATAGCATCAATATCACCCCGCAAAGTGATCATGTTCCATGCTACTAACGATAGTACAATTCCTTATGATATGGCTGAAAAAACGTTTGAATTGGCTAGCGAACCAAAATCAATGTATACCGTAAATGGAACCACCCATGGATACAGTTCATTTACAAAAGAGGAATTGAAAAAAGAATTGGCAAACATCCTCAATTAATTATTCGGATGAAATTCAGACAAAACACCTAATAGAATTTACTTGGTGGGTACGCGAATAAAGGCTTGTCCACATGAGGAATAAAACCCATCTTTTCTTTCACATGAGTCATGAGCTTGTAGATCGTTTATTTTTCCAGAATTACTTTGTCTATTGAGTTCAATAGTCTTGAGAGACATTTGATAATCACCGATCGAATATATAATGACCACTAAATATATACTCGATCTATATAAAACTCGCTCTTGGCCTATTATACATATTTATAATATAGATTAACTATTAGACATAGCCTGAAATGGAAAGGGGAAATTCATGAAGTTTGAAACACAGGCTGTAATCAGTACTGAAGACCTTACATGCGTCATGTTTGATATGGACAATACGCTTTTTGATTTTGTGGAAGCGAAGACAAGAGCTTGCCAGGAGATCGTGAACCATATTGGATGCGGAGAAGCTCTTGATCTATTCCAATACTTCAGAAGACCAGGCCGTGGATTTGAGAACTGGAACAATATCCAGGACTACATGTCAGATATAGGAGTATTCTCACAGTCCATATATGATGAGTGCTGTCAGATATATGAAACAGAGAAGTTAAAAGCAGTAGATCCTTATCCTAATGCCATCCCTACTATCCGGGAACTCAAGAAAATGGGTCTAAAAATTGCAATACTCACCGATGCACACAGTACCAACGCAAAAAAGAGGGTTGAAAAGATCGGTCTTTCACAATGGCTGGATGCCCTCTTCTGCGCAGACATCACAGGTTCAAGTAAACCTTCACATAAAACATTCCTTTTCGCTCTTGAATCACTTGGACTGCAGCCATGTGAAACTCTCTTCGTGGGAGACAGCCTGCGTAGGGACATTGTACCTTCAAAGACTTTGGGGATGCTTACAGCCTATGCAGCTTACGGAGACAGAAATAACGATACATACAAACAACATGAAACTACGTCTCCCGATTTTATATTGAACAATATTAGTGAAATCTTGGACATAATAGAGCCTGGAAAAAGAGCATAATTATGCAGTACGATGTCATTGTTGTAGGAGGAGGGCCTGTTGGATCAACAGCAGCACGCTATGCAGCTCAGGAAGGAGTAAAGGTGCTGCTCGTCGAAGAACATGCTTTTATAGGTTCACCGGTGGGATGTACCGGCCTGCTTAGCACACGTGCAGTAAAAGAATGTGATTTAAAGCCTTCTGAAGACTTTGTCCTCAACTCAGTAAAAGGAGCTTATGTTCATCCGCCTTCTGAAAGGCCACTACCCATAGATGGAGGCAAAACTAAAGCCTATGTAGTGTCGAGGAAAATGTTCGATAGAACACTTTTCAGGATGGCAACAGATACTGGAGTAGATGTCATGCTTAGAACACGTGCCATCGGGATTGAGCGCAGTAATAAATTACAAACCCTCACTGTGCTTGAAAATGGGAACTTGAGAAATATCCAGTCTAAAGTGATCATAGCCGCAGATGGAGTACGTAGCAATATGGCAAAGATGGCAGGTCTTGGAAGAGTCCAGAGGATCTTGCCCGGCATACAGATAGAAGCCCCATATCGTTCTGAAAATACTGATTTTGTGGAGTTGTTCGTTGGTTCCAGAGTACCTGGTTTCTTTGCCTGGACTGTGCCAATAGATGAAAACATTTCAAGGATTGGGCTGGCAACCGACTCTATCAATGGTCCTAATCCTTATGAATGCCTTCAATGGCTGCTCCAACATCACCCACACATTAATTCCAGGTATGCGGGCGGACAAACAGATATGGTAGTTGGCGGCATACCCATTGGACCCCTGCACAAGACTTATGCGGATGGTATAATAATAGTAGGGGATGCTGCCGGGCAAACAAAACCTACTTCAGGAGGCGGTATTTACACAGGTGCGTTGTGTGCAAAGATCGCTGCAAAGGTAGCAGCTTCCCTGGAAGATGATGCTTCTGCAGGCAGTTTACAACAATATGAGAAACAATGGAAAGCCGCCATTGGGAAAGAACTTGGCATGGGTATGAGGATCCATGATTTTATAAAAAGGCTTAATGATAACGAATTGGATGAACTGTTGGGTTCAATGAACACTCCTTCTATTTTGGACACAATAACTGAATATGGAGACATGGACCATCCTTCAGTGCTCATCCGGAAAATGCTTGACCCAAGGAAGTCAAAGCAAATGCTGAAGGTATTCTCAGCCTTTGCAAAGGCTGTCCTCTAAAATTCTATTTCCATTATCAAATATAAAGATCAGGAAACACTTACTCCTTTTACGCTTTTTAATTTCAGCAGCTCTTCTACTACCTCACCTGAAACTTTACTGTCGGTGACAATTGTAAGGCGCGGCTCATTGGTAAAATAGGGATCATCTGAGACAGCCTGTCTGATGCTTACACCATGGTTGGAGATCACACCTGTAACATCGGCAATTATGCCTGTATGTACCGCATCATCGGGGATTATGATAATTACTCCAAGACCAAGAGAAGGAGCAACATCCCTTAGAAAAGGAATGGAATGAACTTTCTGGAATATGTTCTTCAGAAGAGGATCTTCAAGTATAGCCTCCGTAGTCGAGTCCACCACCCGCCTGTCAACTCCCACCTCCCGCGCAAGCTGAGTATGGGGAATCTCAATCTTACCGGATGTGACTTTTCCCTCTTCATTAACCTGAAAACCCCGCTCAAAAAGTAATTTGATAACTTTCTGCTGAGCTGGATGTTTTTCGAATTTTTGCATTATCGCGCTCCACATGGGTTATAGATTAGTTTTTAAATTATAAATCTTTAAGGCAAATCAAGGAAGAAAACCTTTTAATCTGAACGTACATGTAGAATACCTTTGTGCACACTTGCCAGATGGTCCGATTAGTCTCATAAAAACTGTGAGATATATACTTAAAGGCAAAGTTCAAAACGTACTATTTACTTGATTATGGTGAGTTTGGCACAGTTGGAGGAAATACATGAAAACATACCGGGACTATGATGATCTGCCTAAGATAGAACTTCCCCATGGACAGGAGGTGTCGATCAGTGACAGTACTATAAGAGATGGTGCCCAGATGCCGGGCATTGTTATAAAAAGCAAGCACAAGGTGCAGATATACGAGTATTTACATAAGATCGGCATTGAAAAGCTGGAGACTTTTGTCTACAATGAAAGGGATAGAAAGGCTATCAAACTCATGCAGGACAGAGGATATGAATTCCCGGAGATCACTGGATGGGCACGTGCAAACCCAGCAGATATTGATATGGTCCTCAAAGTTGATGGTATAGAGGAAACAGGCATTCTCATGTCCGTATCCGATCCGCATATCTACGATAAAATGAAACTTCCCACCAGGGAAGCAGCCCAGGAAAAATATCTTACTGCATTGCAATATGCAGTTGATCATGGACTGAGAACACGTGCTCACATCGAAGATATGACACGTGCCGACAATTACAATTTCGTGTTCCCTCTGGTAGAAAAGATACTTGAGGTTGATCCAGACTGTACCCTCCGTATCTGTGATACCATAGGATATGGAATTCCTTTCATGAACGTGGATGAGCCTTATGGAATCCCCACTATTGTCAAATATCTCAAAAATGAACTAGGTGCAAAGAACATAGAAACCCATTGCCATGATGACTTCGGACTTGCAGTTGCAAACTCACTGGCAGGCTATTGGCATGGTGCAAATTGGTCCAATGTAACCTATCTGGGTATTGGTGAGAGAGCAGGCAATGCAGAGATGGAAAAGCTGCTGGTCTTCCTGAAAAGGCGCATCAAGGGCTTTGAGAAATACGACCTGAGCTGTCTGGTAGAATTCGCCAAATTCATGGAAAGAGAAATAGGCATAAGGATACCCAGAAATAAATCAGTGGTAGGCCAGAATGTATTTGCCCATGAGTCGGGCATCCATACCGCAGGTGTCATTAAGAACCCCTTCACATACGAACCATATCCACCTGAAATAGTTGGAGGCCAGAGAAACTTCCTCATTGGAGATTCTTCGGGTATAGAGGTACTGAAGTTTAAGATACAGGAAACACTTAAAGAAATGATGGATGTAAATATAGAGGTAGACAAGAACGATAAACGCCTCAGGAATATACAAGCCGACATCCAGAAACTTTTCAACGAGGAAAAGAGGGTTTCCTGCATTTCAGATGAAGAGATTCGCGCATATGTAAAGAAGTACTTCATGTTCAACCCCCTAGTGGACCAGGAACTGCACCGCAGAGAGGACGATGAAAGCCAGGATAATGCTGCGGGAAGCAAACAGCGCGATATTAAAGCACGTATGCATGATGAAGTAGACTAAATGTAATAAAAAGGCAGGCGTTAAAATAATAAAGAATGATAAGTGTTCAGTCTGCCACAACCCTTCTTTTTTGAAGGCCCAAACTAAAAACAGTTTTTTAAGACCGATTTAAAAATAAGAGAAGCTATTACTTTAGCTCCTCTATCGTATACTTAGCAATTACATCCGTCATTTCACTGAGCTTTGCATTGCCTCCCAGGTCATAAGTTAGATACTTGCCTTCGGATATAACACGTTCTGTAGCTCTGAATATAGCTGCTGACTGCTCTGATTCACCGAGGTACCCAAGCATCCATGCACCTGCAAGCACTGTTGCTACAGGGTTCACTTTGTCCATTCCTGCGTACTTTGGAGCAGAACCATGAGCTGGTTCGAACATGGCAAAGTTATCACCGATATTTGCAGAATATATCAGGCCAATACTTCCCACTAATGCAGAGCACTCCTCACTGAGCACATCCATGAACAAGTTAGTTGATAGTAAGATCTTGTTGTTGAATATCTGGGGATTTTTGATCAGCTGCTGTGCGATATTATCGATGTGGTATTCCCATACCTCAATGTCTGGATAGTTCGCAGCTGCCTTGTTCACTTCTTCCAGGAAAAGACCGCATGTTCTTCTGAGAATATTGCTTTTATGAATAGGGACAACTGCATCATATTTTCTTCTTTTTGCCTCTTCAAAAGCGTATCTTGCAACTTTTCCGCTTGCTGTGCGTGTGATCTTTCGGATAGCTATAGCCACATCATCAGTAAGGCGTACCTCTTCACCTATGTAGAGCCCTTCTGTTCCTTCACGCACACACACGAAATCCACATCTCCAAGTGGCCTGGGAGTATTGGGGAATGTCTTGATAGGACGGACGTTCGCATAGAGGTCATATTTCTGCCTTATTGAGACAGCCACACTTCTTGGTGCACCCACTATACCTGGAGTGGTGGTTGGACCCTTGTAGCATGCATCAGAACTATCAAGAATATCCCAGGTTTCATCAGGGATAAGGGAATTTCCTCCATGCTGCTCCCACCATGTAGAACCTGCATCACAGGTTATGAACTCCACACCAGTTCCGGCAGCTTCCATTACCTTAAACATCGCATCCACAAGTTCGGGACCTACGCCATCTCCTTTAATTACTGCTGCAGTCTTGCTCACTATTAATCACCGACCACCTAAAGGCATATCTCATTTTTAAGCCTTCGCCATAAAATGCGAAACTTTAATCCCAGCGTGGCATATATAATTCATTTATGAAAGGCAATTTCCCCATAACAGACGAACACATGCATATCGATCCCAGAAGCAAAGGACTTGTAGCTGTAAAAGAGTTCCAGCAGGCAGGGGGAACGCACATATTCCTTGTGATGAAGCCATCCTGGACTCTTGGTATAAGGGTCACCAAGCCTGAAGACCAAAAGGCTGTTTTTGATGAAACTGTTGAGATCTCAAGGCAAATCAACGAAACCGGAGTTAAATCTTTTCCAGTGCTCGGAGTGCATCCTGCAGAGATCACACACCTTATAGACTATATGGACCTTTCTACTGCGGTTAAGACTATGAAAGGTGGACTGGACATAGCTGCAGAGTATGTTGAGAAAGGACTCGCAGTGGGCCTAAAAAGCGGGAGACCACACTATCCGGTTACGCAAGAAGTGTGGGAGGCTTCCAATGAAATAATGGAGCATGCTTTTACACTGGCAAAAGATCTGAACTGTGCGGTGCAATTACACACAGAAAGTGTTGGCGAAATTGAACTTGAGGACATTACCTCCCGAGCAAAAAAAACAGGGATAAAACTTAACAAAGTGGTTAAACATTATGCACCCCCCCTGGTGAGCGTATGTGAAAGGCTTGGAATATTCCCAGGAGTACTGGCAGGCAAGGGAGCCATAGAAGAAGCACTCACCCAAGGCACCAGGTTCATGATGGAAACAGATTACATAGACGATCCACAAAGACCTGGAACTGTGCTTGGACCAAAAACCATACCAAAAAGAACATTAAAACTTGCCGAAGAGTATGGGGAAGAGCCCTTTTGGAAGGTCCATAAGGAAAACCCCGAGCTTGTATATGATGTTGACATTGATCTTTGAAAAACTTGTACAATTACTCCACAAGCAGGATATAAATATCCATCACATTCGTACCCGTCTGACCTATTTTATGCAGATCACCAATGCTGTTAAAGAAATCATATGAATCATGTGCATTAAGCATTTCTCTTGCATCCATACCTAACATGGAGGCTTTTTCCACACTGTTCCCGTCAGCAAATGCTCCTGCTGCATCGGTTGGACCATCGATACCATCAGTACCGGCTGCAAGGAATAAAAGATTTTCAAGACCTTCTACCTCTATTGCAAAGGAAAGTGCCATTTCCTGGCATCTTCCACCCTTACCACCATTCTTTACGGTGACAGTAGCTTCTCCACCTGCCAGAATACAGGCTGGCCTTGACATCGGCCTTCCGTGTAAAAGTTCATTTCTTCCCAAAGCAGAGAACACTTTTGCTATCTCTTTAGACTCACCCGTAATATAAGAACTTAACAACAGTGTATTGTAGCCCATTTCTGATGCTTTTTTCGCAGCAGCATCAAGAGCAATGCAATTGGTGCCTATCAGCTTGTTGTAGCAAATATCAAAAACAGGATCTCCTGCTTTGAGAGTTTCTTCCACCAATCCGTTCAACCCATCCTCCAGTAAACGGCTTATGGAAGGAAGAAGTGTAATATGATACCTCTCCACAATATCGTTGAAGTCTTCAAATGTAGAAGAGTCAGGAACAGTTGGCCCGGATGCAACGATATCAAGATGATCACCAACCACATCCGAAAGCACAAGGCTGATGGAATCAGCAGGATAAGCCATTTTTGCAAGGCCCCCGCCCTTTACCGTCGAAAGATGCTTTCTTACAATATTGATCTCTTTTATGGTTGCACCGCAGAGGAGCAAAGTCTCATGGAGCTTAACAAAATCCTTAAAAGATACGTCCTTGCGCGGAAGCGCGAGCAAGGAAGAGCCACCACCAGATATAAGAAAAATGACAAGATCATTCTTACCTGCTTTCGTAAGTATTTCTTTTACCATCTGGCCGGCCTTAAGGCTGTTCTCATCAGGAACAGGATGAGCCGCTTCATAGACCTCTATACTTTCAAGCTGACTTGAGGAGCCGTATTTAGTTATTGCTACACCCTGATATGGAAGATCATAGAGAATTTCTTCAAGAGCTTTTGCCATAGGCACAGATGCTTTCCCAAAAGCCATGACATATATCTTTTGATACTTGTCCAGATCGTATGAACGGTTTCCTACCTGTAATGTATTCTTATCTCTTGTCAATGCCCTTTTGACAGCAACAGAAGGCTCCACAGCCTCTATGGCACTTTTAAGGATCTCAGCTGCATCTTCTTTTAGACCATTGTGCATAACCTATTCACTCAATAAACTCTGTTCGAATTGATTGCCTGCGTTACTTTTCCATATGTTCACTTTGCCGAAATGTAAACCTGCATTTCTGATCTTGAATTATTACTGACAGGAACAATGCAGACCCTAAACCGATGAGTAGCAAGAAGACAGTTCTGACTTCTCAGAGCCAGTCATTATCTTCAAAGATTGCCACTGTGGGAAACTTGCCAGAAAATACCTTGTTCCCCCTACTTAAATCTTCTTAAATTATTCGGATATATAGTTTTCCAAAAACAGATGGAAGTTAGAAGTACATGTCTGGAACTGCCTATAGTTCACAAAGTCTGCATACGGAACTTTCACATGCCTTATTGCCAAATTTCCACTTAAGACCCCATGCCTTGATGTCCTTTATTATTGATATAAAGTCCTCCCCACTGGCCGTAAGTGAATACTCACAGCGTACCGGAAGTACAGAATCATCTATTACTTTCTGTATCAAACCTTGCTCCTCCAGTTCCTTCAGCCTGATCGAAAGAGTTTTAGGGGTAATGTCTTTTAACTTGCGCTTAAGCTCATTGAACCCCTTTTCTCCTTTTTCACCCTTATGAAGTTCAAATAAGATGTATACTGACCATTTTTTGCCTATTATATCCACAGTCTTATAGACGGTACAATCCTTCATAGTATCCAGATAGAAACTACATAATATATAAATTAATATCTTAGTTATACTTAATATCCTAAAGATACTGAATGGAGTGAAAAAAATGGGAGGAGACCAACCTAAAAAGATAGCTATCATAAGATGTGACATAGTTTCAGAAGCTTGTCCGGGTGTCGGTTGCTTCATGGCGTTTAATAAGAGAAAGGAACATTTCAAGGAATATGGAAGTAACACTGAAATGGTGGCCTTCTTTACCTGCGGAGGATGTTCCGGACGCAGGGTGTATCGCCTCCTAAAATCACTTGAGAAATTCAAAGTAGATGTGGTACATATCAGTTCATGCATGCAGATGGAAAACTATCCTAAATGCCCTCATATAGAAGAGATTAAACAGACCTTAAGAAATGCGGGCATGGAACTTGTGGAAGGCACACATCATTAAGGAGAACTGAGTACTCATGGTAATAAGAACTATAGTGAAAATAGATGAAGAGAAATGTAATGGTTGTGGAAAATGCATTTCTCCTTGCGCAGAAGGAGCTATCCAGCTTGTTAATGGCAAAGCCAAAGTCGTATCAGAAGAACTCTGTGATGGTATGGGCTTTTGTATAGGTGTATGCCCACAGGGAGCCATCTCAGTTGAGCAAAGGCAGACCGTTGAATTCAACAGGGAAAAAGCAGAGTCCCAACCTCGTAGTACGGATATATTTATAAAATGCTTCAAATGCGGAAAAGGAGAGGATGAGAGATATCTTATGCCCCTGCGCCATAAAATGGAAAGCATCTGGGTGTGTACACGCTGCCTGCCATCACTAATACATGGATAATAACATGCTAAAGATAAAAATCCTCAAACCAATAGACAACCTCTGCGATTACACATTCAATTTTTGCTGGAACGACAGCAAACTGCAGCCTGAAGATGTGATACCTTCACAGGAAGGTACATCTTTCACATATGCAGACCTTGTAGCTGAGCTCAAAGCAGGCATAGATGTACACATAGATGGGAATGTAGGTAAAAGACTCGCTTATAGCATGGGAACTGACCTGAAACACCTGGGAGGCACTGGCGAGACTGAAAAAGCAGGAGAGATATTCGTTGAAGGCGATATAGGATCTGAAGCCGGCATGGGAATGACAGGCGGCAACCTCTATGTTAAGGGTAACATAACAGAACCATTTGGAAACATCTTAGAGGTAACTTCTGATGTAGAGGGCTACAGGAAATTCCGTTCCATAACTGATATACTCTCTAATGGACCCGGCAAAGATACTCTAAAAGGCAACTCACTTGTCGAAGGCATTCTTAAATTGAATGATGGCATTCTGCGAGGAACAATAGGAGCAAGGTGCAACTGGCAAGGTACTATTGTTGTAGAAGGAGATGTCTATAACGGCACTGGCGTGCTTATGCAACAGGGAACTATAACAATCAACGGAAATGCTGGTATGAACACAGGTTCGCACCTTAATGGAGGAACAATTGTGGTACATGGCGATGTAGGAGAATTCTCAGGCGCATATATGAAAAATGGGAAGTTGCTCTTTACGAGCGCAAAAGGCTATGTAGGTGCTGGTATGACAGGAGGAGCCATCTATTCAAAGAAAAAAGCGAATACCAGTCCTCCCGCAGCCAAGGCAAGAATGGAAAAAGCTGACATAGAATTTATCCGCAAAACCATGGAAACGGGCCGTGTAGAATCCATGCTTTACAATAAATATGAAGCCGAAAAAGAGAAAGAGAAATTTGAAGCAGTACATATGAGAGATGGTTCCATAGTTATGAGAAAGATCTGACAGTCAGATCATACTTTAGGGAAGGTTGCCCAGAAAACGCTGCCTTTACCTGCCGGATTGTCATTTACACCCAACGTACCACCGTGAAGCTCTACTATTCTTTTGGCTATTGCAAGACCGAGCCCCGATCCTTTTATTGCGCCTGCCTCCAACCTTTTGAAACGTTCAAAAACAGCTTCTTTGAACTTTTCAGGTATACCATCACCTTCATCAGCAAAACATACCTTCCATGAATTGCCTGCATCCACTATATCAATGCCTATATTTCCACTATATGGGCCATACTTAAGTGCATTGGATAGAAAATTGACAAAAACCTGTTCTGCCAGAGGATTTACCCTTGCAGGATATAGTCCAGAAGAGGAAAGAGAAACTTTAGCGTGCTTTTCTGAGATCTGGATGCTCATAGAGTCAATAACATTGATGATGATGCCTTTGAGGTCCGTCTTTTCAAGAGGAATATTGCCAATGGTATCAAGCTTTGTATAAGAAGCTGCATCTTCTACAAGATTAATTAGCTTCTGATTTGACCTGGATATATTCTTGAGATATTGTAGCTTCTTTATATCTGTCTCTATTTCAAGCAAAAGGTCTGTATAACCTTTAATTATCCCAGCAGGATTCAAAAGATCATGCCTTAGAATATCAGTGAACAGATCCTTCATCTCATTGGAATGCTTAAGCTCAGCAGCATATTGTTGTAGCTTTTGTTCCATAATCTTGCGCTCGGCTACTTCTTGCTTGAGTAAATTGTTATACCTGCGAATATATAGTATATACAGGGCCATAAGAACTACTATGATGAAAAGGTGAAGTACCCACAACCAATAGATGTGTACGGTCTGTAAAAGAGATAGTTGGCCGTATCCTTCAGTAGATAGAACAGATGTCGCCCTTAAAGCTGGACCATACTGTTCTATCGTATCACATGTCTCGTTTCCTGCAACTAAATGCAGAAAAGAAAAGGATACAAACAAAAAAATGAATACCAGTTTACACATACTGATTTTTTTCAATATTCACCCTCTTGAAATAATGTGGAATAATATATACAAGCCAAATATATACTTTCTCATTGAAGGACGTTCATTTCTTACTTATTCAAAGTGATAAAAAACAGATATAAGCGTATAATTGATGAAAGTGGGAGGTAGAGAACAATGGAAAAAGCTACATTTGCAGCAGGATGTTTTTGGGGAGTAGAAGCTAATTTCAGAAGAGTTAAAGGAGTAATAGCAACATCTGTGGGATATACAGGCGGACATTTTGAAAATCCTACATATAAAGACGTGTGTACCGGAAGGACAGGACACGCTGAAGCAGTTGATCTTCTGTTTGACCCTGCGATAATAAGTTATGCACAATTGATTGAAGTGTTCTGGAACATTCACGATCCAACCACACTCAACCGACAGGGACCAGATATTGGCACCCAATACAGGTCAGCAATCTTCTACCACAACGAAGAACAAAGATCTGCAGCCTTTGCTTCAAAGGAAATGGCTCAAAAATCGGACAAGTATAAAAAGCCGATAGTTACTGAAATAGTGCCTGCGTCAATGTTCTACAGGGCAGAGGAATACCATCAACAATACTTTGAAAAGGGGGGCCTAGGTGGCTGTATGATCCATTGAGTTCACTCCAGCCGGATAAATTTGAGTAGGTTTGTTCCTCCCTGTTTTCCATGTCCTGCAGTTTGCCCCTGAGTAATTATAACCAGTTCCCCGGGGGCATAAATAGCATATTGCTTGAGTTTTTCAAAGGCTTTTTGCTCCCAATCAGTGACCTGCCCCTCTACAAATATCGGGTGTACCCCATACTGGAAAGCCATGACATTGCACGTATGCGGATACCTACTAAATCCTATGATCCATGTATCGGGCCTAAAACGAGAAACACGCCTACAGGTCTCTCCGGATGCTGTGGGAACGAGTACATATTTAATAGGCAATTGCTGCAGAGCTTCGTTTATCTGCAGGGAAATGATATCATCTATCTGCAATTGCATTTTTGTCATAGCTTTTTTCATCAGGTATATACCGGTCTTGGAAGTACCGCGCCATTTTTCAGTTTGCTTGGCTATCTTCGCCATCATTTCAACAGTAGCAAGAGGATATTTACCTACAGCAGTTTCACCAGATAGCATAACGGCATCTGTGCCATCTATAATAGCATTGGCCACATCAGTGGCCTCAGCACGAGTCGGACGTATATTGTGGGTCATGGATTCCAGCATCTGTGTAGCTGTGATCACAGGGATGCTGAGAAGATTCGCCTTGTGGATTATTTTCTTCTGCACTATGGGCACATCCTCTATAGGGATCTCCACACCTAGGTCTCCCCTTGCAACCATAATGGCATCTGCTTCAAGCAGGATGCTGTCAATGTTCTTAACAGCTCTTTCCCTTTCGATCTTTGCAACTAGAAATGCTTTCTTTCCCTTGGAATCAACATATTCTCTTATCTTTTTTAAATCATGTGCCGATTCAATGAAAGATATACTGAAACAGTCAAGACCCCCCTCCAAAGCGAAATCTATTAACTGTATATCTTTTTCAGTAACCGGCTCAAGGAACACATTGGAACCTGGTAAATTAACACCTTTGTGGGATGTAAGCTCGCCACCCACAATGACTTTACATTTCACATTTTTTCCTGAAACTTCAAGACATTCCAGTTGCAAGAAACCATCGTTTATATAGACCAAGCTGCCGGGAGATACACTTTCTGCAAGTTTAGGAAAATCTACTGGTATAAAAGAGTCATCCAAAAGTTCTGTAGATGAAGTGAGGGTCACTGTGTCTCCCTGTTGGAGATTAAGTGGTTCTTTCAAAAGCTTACCAACCCTTATTTTAGGACCGGGAAGGTCCACAAGGATAGGGATGATCTTATCCATCTCAGTGGCTATTTTCCGTATTCTGTAGATGATCTCACTGTGATGAGACAGCTCCCCGTGGGAAAAATTCAGGCGGGCTATGTCCATTCCCCGAAGTATCAAACTCCGGATTATTTCTTCCGATGAAGAGGATGGCCCAATTGTGCATACTATTTTGGTCTTATGATCAGAAAGTATCATGCTATACCCCGGTTATAAGTAAAGCATTGTCATTGATACCTTTTATCATTTCCGTATATTATTTATGAAGCAGTACTTCCGTTCAGCACATATTTTTGACAGTACTTGAATTTGTTTAAATACTACTGCCACACAATATCAGTACTGTAGTTATTCATCACATCACATGGGGTAAGAAGTATGGTTAAAGCAGTATACGAATTGAATGAACAACAAAAGAAAGAGCTTGCATCCATTTTTGGGGAAGGGGTCAATTTCAAAAAGAAAGAAAGGCACTTTTATACACATGATGTAGGATCACTACCCCCTGTAGTAAAGACTTTTTTAGGAAAAACCGAGCCTGCAGCTATAGTAAAAATAAGGGGTGAGGAGCAGGCTGTAAAACTCATGGAATTTGCCAGGAAACATGAGATAGCTATTGTACCCCGGGCAGGAGCATCATCAGGATACGGCGGTGTCATACCCACAAAGGGCGGTATCATTGCAGATGTAACTCCTATGCGTAAGATCATTAGTGTTGATAAAGAGAACATGAAAGTTACTGTAGGAGCAGGTATTGTCTGGGAAAAACTTGAGTCAAAACTGAATAAAGAAGGACTTGCGGCACAGGCTGTACCTTCCAGCGCGATGTCTGCTACGGTGGGAGGATGGCTTGCACAGAACGGCCTGGGATATGGCAGTTATGAGTATGGCTGGTCCCAGGACACAATGGATAGTGCCAGAGTTGTACTTCCTAATGGGGATATTAAGGATTTTAAGGGTGATGAGCTACAGAAGATAGTTGGTACTATGGGTACCGTGGGTATCATTACCGAAATTACTCTAAAGGTAAGAGAACTTGAGAAAACCACAGCTATATCTGCAAAGTTCCCTGATGCCAGTAGCATGCAAAAAGCCATTGCTCTTGTAGGAGAGCGCAAGGTGCCTCTCTGGTCAGTATCATTTATTAATCCTCAATGGGCACAAATGAAGAACCGGGCACCTCCAAAAACACATTATGGAGAACCTGTGGAAGAACACAGACCAGAACTTCCCAAAGCTTACATTTGTAATTTCGCATATCCTGAATCCAGGGATGTAAGTGCTCTCAAAGACATCATCAAGGAAGCTGGCGGGGAGATATTGTCTGATGAGATAGCTAAGCATGAGACCGAAGAATGGTTCAGGTCCATGAAGGTTAAAAGGCTTGGACCATCATTCATCCCGGCAGAAGTAATTGTGCCTGTGTCCAGCATTGGAAAGGTTTTTGATGAGATCAATAAGAAAATAGCTCTTCCTGTGCTTGTGGAAGGTATGGTTGCTAAAGGCGATCAAGTTGTCCTGCTGTGTTTCATGCCTCATTCTGAACGCTCCTTTAAGTTCAACATGGCATTTCCACTTGCAATTAGTATAGTAAAGATCGCAGAAGAGAATGGAGGACGGATATACACATCCGGACTGTACTTTGCGAAAAATGCCGACAAAGTTTTTGGTGATAAACTGGCAAAGATCCAGGAGCTTAAAAAGCAGGTTGACCCAAAGGATATAATGAATCCCGAGACGCTTACAGGTAAATCCCTGATGAAGACAGGACTTACCATGGCAAAGAGCTTTGAACCCCTTGCCCGCATTGTAGGCAACCGTTCAGGAGTTAGCGCACATAAGTTCAATGACCAGAAGGGTATACCCGGAGAAGTGTTATCTCACGCTTACACCTGCGCGCAGTGTGGTTACTGTGTGCACGAATGTGACCAATATTACGGTAGAGGATGGGAATCACAATCACCCCGTGGAAAGTGGTTCTTCCTGAAAGAGTACATTGCTGGCAAAGCAGAACTTGATCAGGAACAAGTAGACACTTTCCTGGCCTGTACTACATGCGAGATGTGTGACCATTACTGTCAGCTTGACCTCCCGATCGAGCGATCCTGGATGACACTCAGGGAGAACTTCGTTCAGAAGAAGAAAATGATGACCATCCCGCCATTCGAGATCATGGCACAGAGCCTTGAAAAGGAAAGAAACATCTGGGCTAATTATAGGAAAGACAGGGATGGATGGCTACCAAACGACATCCGTGCCAAAATAAAGGATAAAGCTGAAGTAGCCTATTTTGCAGGCTGTACTGCATCCTTTGTGGAAAAGGATGTAGCTGTTGGTGCTGTACGCCTCCTTGACGAAGCCGGGATCGAGTTCACATACTTGGGCGACAAGGAAACATGTTGTGGGATTCCAATGCTTGTTGCGGGGAAATGGGATATCTTCGAGAAGATCATGAAGATGAACACTGCAAACATGCAGAAAAAAGGAGTTAAAACAGTTGTCACTTCGTGTCCAGCATGTCTCTTGATGTGGAGGACTCTATATCCACAGTGGGCTAAGAAACTGGGAATGGATTTCAATATCGAAGCCAAGCATTATTCTGAAGTGCTGGTAGATAAGCTGGATGTGCTGAAACCCAAGTTCAAGGTGCCACTGAACAAGGTTGTTGCATGGCACGACTCATGCCATCTCGGCAGGGCTGGTGCAGGTGTCTACGAGCCACCTCGTGAATTGCTCAAAGCAATACCGGGCGTGCAGTTCAGAGAAATGGAACATAACAGAGAGGAAGCTCTATGCTGTGGTTCCGTGGTAACACTGATAGATGAACCGAAGGTAGCAGGTAAGATAGGTAACGTGCGTCTCCAGGAGGCTGTTGATCAAAATGCGGATATAATGGCTGCCCTTTGCCCATGCTGCATGGTACAGTTCAGGATCACTGCAAGGGATAACAATGTGAACCTGCAGATACAGGATCTTGGCGCATTAGCAGCCCGCAGTCTGGGATATGATATTCCCGACACTACGAATGATGCTCTTGTTGCATGGGCCACCTTTGACAAGATGATCGACCTGATGATGCCTGAGAACATGACCGACATGATGGTGGAACTCCTACCTGATATGATCGCTGCTATGCCTTCATACATGCAGGCAATGATGAAGACAGTAAAATATGTGCCAGGAATGGATGCGCTTATGAAGCCAATGATGCCTAAGATGATGCCTCTGCTCATGCCCTCCCTGATGCCAAAGGTCATGCCAAAGATGCTTAAGGCAGTGGAGAAAAGAGTGCCAATGCCAGACTACATGCTAGAGCAGATGCCTGACCTCATGCCTGCTGCGATGGCTAACCTGATGCCGAATATGCTTCCGCAGATCGCGCCTCTGCTGACACCGAAAATGATAGAGTACATCAAGACACACTGAAAATAGAAGATGAAACTGAAACTCATCTTCTCCCTTTTTAAACTACTGCAAGTAATCTGCAATAGAAAAGCTACTCGATTATGAGCTGCGAATTATTTAAATACCATCGAGAGCCATGATATGGCATAAGGGTGGGACAAGCTGCAGATAAAACATCATCCCTTCGACCTTTTTTATGTTGAACACATTGGAAAGAGATCTATCAGACCATGTCTTTGAATAATATAATCATCCGAGGCGCCAAAGAGCATAATCTTAAGAACATCGACCTGACACTACCCAGGGACAAACTCATAGTTATTACAGGGCTCAGTGGTTCAGGTAAATCTTCTCTGGCTTTCGATACCATATATGCCGAAGGGCAACGCAGATATGTAGAATCACTGTCAGCCTATGCCCGCCAGTTCCTGGGATTAATGGAAAAACCCGACGTGGAATACATAGAAGGTTTGTCTCCGGCGATTTCTATCGAGCAGAAGACCACCAGTAAGAACCCCAGGTCTACCGTAGGTACTGTTACTGAGATATATGATTATCTAAGACTTTTGTATGCCAGAATAGGCATTCGCCACTGCCCAGACTGTGGAAGGATAATAGAACCTCAGAGCGTAGACCAGATCGTGGACAGTATAATGGACATCAAAGAAGGGTCAAAGGTCCATATACTCGCTCCCCTTGTCCGAGAACGGAAAGGTGAATACAAGAAACTGATTACTGACCTGTTGACAGATGGCTTCTCAAGAGTACGTATTGACGGAGAGGTCTATTCTCTTGAAGAAGCTAAGGATATTGAGCTTGGAAGATATTACAAGCATAATATCGACATTGTTGTTGACAGGCTTGTCATCAAGGAAGGCATCCGAGAAAGGCTTGCTGAGGATGTGGAGACATCCTTGGAAAAGAGTGGAGGTACCGTGACAGTACAAATACTCGAAGGCGAAGAACTTACCTTCAGTGAAAAAATGGCCTGTCCAGAATGTGGAACTGGGTTTGAGGATCTTGAACCCTCAGCATTCTCATTCAATAGCCCTCAGGGAGCCTGCCCACAATGTCATGGCCTTGGAACTTCCATGGAGTTTGACCCTGATCTGATAGTACCGGATAAATCCCGGAGCCTGCGTGAAGGTGCGGTGGAACCTTGGAGCACTGCTGATGGATATTATATGCAGTCTCTGGAATCCCTGGCAAAGCACATGGGATTTTCCATGGACACACCATATGAGCAACTGCCTGAAAAGGCAAAGCATGTGATAATGTACGGTACGAATGAATACATACCCTATGTCCATGTAGGCCGTACGGGAGGCGTATGGCAGCACACTGGCAGATTCAAGGGAGTTATTGCCAACATCTCCAAGACCTACGAAAACACTGAGTCTGAAAACACAAAGGAAAAGATGACACGGTACATCAGTACAAAACCGTGCCTGGTGTGTAATGGGAAAAGACTGAAGCCTGCAAGCCTTGCGGTCACTACTGATGGGAAGAATATAATCGACATCACAGACATGTCTGTGGAGGAAACTCTGTATTTCTTCCAGAATGTTGAAACAAAACTCAATGAAAGGGAATACACTATTGCCCGCCTGATCCTTAAGGAGATCAAAGCAAGATTAGGATTCCTTATGGACGTTGGTCTTGATTACCTGACACTGAGCAGGTCATCAGCTACACTTTCTGGGGGAGAGGCTCAGCGTATCAGACTGGCCACACAGATAGGGTCCAGCCTTATGGGAGTGCTGTATATATTAGACGAACCCAGCATAGGACTACATCAGAGAGACAATCTGAGACTAATCAATACGCTGAAACATCTGCGGGATATTGGGAACACTGTTTTAGTGGTAGAACATGATGATGAGACAATAGAAAGTGCCGACCATGTTGTGGATATGGGTCCAGGGGCAGGCATCCACGGAGGAGAGATTGTTGCAGAAGGCACACCACAACAGATAATGGAAAACAAGGACTCGCTCACTGGAAAATACATGAGTGGGGAACTTAGCATAGAAGTTCCGAAAAAACGGCGAAAACCCACCGGGAAGCTTACTCTCTGTGGTGCCAGCGAGAATAATCTCAAAGACCTGGATGTTGAATTCCCCCTTGGTATCATGTTGTGTGTTACAGGAGTATCTGGTTCCGGAAAAAGCACGCTCATCAATGAAACACTGAACAAGGTGCTGGCAAAGGAGCTAAACAAGGCTAGGGAAAGGCCAGGAAAATACAGGTCGATTAGCGGACTCGAACAGGTAGACAAGGTAATCACTATAGATCAATCACCTATTGGCAGAACTCCGCGATCAAATCCTGCTACCTACACTAATTTGTTCACGCCCATAAGAGAATTATTCGCACAGACAAAGCTTGCAAAAGCAAGAGGATACCAGGCAGGCAGGTTCAGCTTTAACATACGTGGAGGCAGGTGTGAAGCATGTTCTGGAGATGGAACCATCACTATAGAGATGAATTTCCTCCCTGACGTGTACGTGCCCTGTGAAGTGTGTCATGGAAAACGTTATAATCGGGAGACCCTTGAGATCACTTATAAGGATCGTAATATAGCAGATGTTCTGGATATGACGGTGGAAGAAGCGCTGGAGTTCTTTGAGAACGTTCCTGCTATCCAAAGGAAACTTCAGACCTTATATGATGTGGGCCTGGGATATATAAAGGTTGGACAATCCTCAACGACACTATCCGGCGGTGAAGCACAGAGGGTAAAACTTGCCACTGAACTTAGCAGACGTTCTACAGGTAAAACAGTGTACATTCTGGATGAACCCACAACGGGATTGCATTTCCATGATGTTAAAAAGCTGCTGGAAGTACTCCAGCAACTGGTGGAAAGCGGCAACACCGTCATGGTCATCGAACACAATCTGGATGTCATAAAGACGGCTGACTGGATAATCGACCTTGGACCAGAAGGTGGAGAAAAGGGCGGAGAAATTATAGCCCAGGGAATTCCGGAGAAAATAGTAACAAATGATATATCATATACTGGAAAGTTTTTGCAAAGGGTACTGGCAAAGGCTTCAAAGAGATGATTTTTCTTGGTTGAGATCTTTGACTTGCAAATGGAATAGATCGTGAGTCAAACATAAGTGGGTGATAATAGAAGTGTGCTGCAAATATAAGTAACAGTTATATAACGATACAGCATTAACAAAAAATTGTCCCTGCATATTTAAAAAGGTTAAAGATCTATGGCAGATAAAATGGAAGAAAATCAAAAACTTAAAAAACTAGTTGTGTTCTCGGAGGAGCTTTTCCAGAGCTCTGCGAAAATATTGATTACCAAAAGATTATAGATAATATTACCGAAATATCTGGTGCAAAATACGCTGGTTTTAATCTTTTTGACGAAAAAAATAAATGTTATACCACAATGACCATTTCTGCTTCTTTAGATAATATCAAAAAAGCTAGCTCAATAATTGGTATTGAACTTTTGGGAAACAAATGGGAAATTAATGAAGAAGTAGAAAATCGGATGAAAAAGAGAAGTATAAGCCGATTTTCTGCATTGCATGAACTTACTGATGGCGTGGTTCCACAAAGAACAATAAAACTTCTATCAAAGGTATTTGGCATCGGAGAAGTAGTAGTTGCAAAAATATCTAAAGATAACATTATAAGCGGCTATTTTGTCCTTTTAATGCCTGTCAGACAGACACTAGTAGATGGCGATTTAGTAGAGATTTATACAAGGCAGGTTGGGCTTGTACTAAGCCGCAAAAAAGCAGAAGATGAATTGAAAGAGAGTGAAGCAAAACTAAGTGCTATGATTGCAAATATTGCCGATGTTATTACCATTATAGATAAAGAGGGAATAAATAGATACAAAAGCCCAAACATCGAAAAATGGTTCGGTTGGACTCAAGAAGAGGTCATAGGGGCTTCTATATGGAGCAGAATCCATCCTGACGATATAGAACACATGCAGAAAATCTGCTATGCAATAAGAGACGGGCCTAAAGCTACAACAACTTCTGAATCCCGATATCTTTGCAAAGATGGAAGTTACAAATGGATAGAATTCACAGCTACTAATCTCTTACATGACCCCGTGATAAAAGGGATTTTGTTAAACTATCGCGATATAGATGTTCGCAAAAGAGCAATAGATGCATTACAGGACAGTGAACGGAAATTTCGAGATTATATTGAAAATGCACCACATGGCATCTTTACCATGGATGAGAATAATAGATATATAGAAGTTAATAAAACTGCTTGTATTCTTACAGGGTATTCCGAAGAAGAATTATTGGGAAAGAATGTAATTGACCTGATAGCTCCTGAATTCAAACATAAAGCAAATGAAAGTTTTGAAGAGCTTAAAAATACTGGTTCTACCTCAGCTGAACTGCTTATTATGCGTAAAGATGGAAGTCAAAGCTGGATAAGGAAAGACGCTACTAAACTTTCAGATACCCGCTACCTTGTGTTTTCAAGTGATATTGCAGAAAAGAAAAAGGCAGAGCACTCATTAATTCAAGCTAAAATGCTGGCAGAAGAAAATGATAGAATAAAATCAGAATTCCTGGCGAATATGAGTCATGAGTTGCGTACTCCTCTTACTACTATAATAGGTTTTTCAGAACTTTTGAGTGGTCTTATGTATGGTGATCTTAATGAAAAACAACTTGCTTTTACAAATCATATCCAAAGAAGCGGCAAACACCTTCTTGAAATAATAAATGATGTACTGGATCTGTCTAAAATAGAAGCAGGCAAAATGGAACTTGATTGTTCCCTATTTTCCTTTTCAGAAACATTTGATGAAATGCTTACATTGATGTCTCCAATGGCCATCCGGAAAAAAATTGACCTCACACTAGAGAACAGTGTAAGATCAACTGTAATATTTGCTGACAAATTAAAGTTCAAACAGATTATGTACAATCTGCTCAGCAATGCTATTAAGTTTACACCCGATAATGGCAGGATCTCAGTTATTGCCAAACAGATAGGTAATGTTATACAGATATCGGTTTCCGACACGGGGATTGGAATCCCCGGTCATAAACTAGAAGAAATATTTGATCCTTTTACCCAGGTTGATGCGTCAAACAAAAGAAAATTTGGAGGTACAGGTCTTGGACTTGCACTTGTAAAAAAGTTTGTGGAGATGCATGGAGGAGAAATATGGGTGGAAAGCAAAGACGGAAAAGGCAGTACTTTCACATTTACTCTCGTGGAACAGAAGTACGAGGAGTGAAATTAGACAATTATTGACCTTATAGATAGGATTTTACATGTGCGGATAGATAGAAACTAAAATAACTATAGATTATTGTCACACATATATATTCAATATGAAAACTTCATATATCTTTGCTTCCATGTACTGATTGAGCGATACAAACCGAAGGAGGGATTTGTAATCGCTCTAGACCATAAATGGAATAGACACCAACGCCACAACCTCTGGGACAGACTCCAAAAGTTGAAAGAAGTGTGGACAAAAGCCTATCTAGAAATATATTCTAGAGCGCTGGAACAAAATGCAAAATCCAGTATTTGAAGGCTCTAACTCCGTTAGCATTAAAGCCGCTTTCCTGTGGGAAGGTTGCAGCCGGAATTAATCCCGCCTAGTCCGGCAAAATTCCTCACTTCTTTCAGAAGGAGTTTTTATTCCTTTTTTTAAAACTTTTTTTATATAAAATGTTTAAATCCGGTAATGAGACTAAGTTGGTTTCAAAGCTCAGTATTCAGCATTTTTTTGCATCCCACTGAATAAAGCATAAAATACAATGCTTCCACTGTTTTTCTTGTTACGGTAATATGGAGAGTGCCAAGTTTGGAAACAGGTTTAGTAGAGATATATAGAGTAGATATTTACCCATACTAATTCAATAGACATATACATTATTTGTACAAACTTTATATAATTCATTCGCGTTTTAAAATATGCAAATTCCATAAGGAATTTGCTTCCAAACACGTATCTCTTGGAAAAAATGGTAGGAAAATAGTGAAATAAAACCTGCTAGCAGCATCTAAACCCTGAAAGAACAGGTTTTGGGCACAACTCTTATTTGGTTTCGTACTTGGTGATCAGGAAAGGTGCTGCAGAGATTTAATAGCATTAAATAGCGTTTCTGGAAAAGAGGACAATTACGTCCTCTTCAATTTCTGCACAACAACTTCAACTTGCTCAACTGCAGTTCCGATATATTTGTCTGGATCTACCAGACTGTTGATATCTTCTTCACTAAGGTAGTTTGCTACGTCAGGTTTTGAAAGCAAGACTTCCTTAAAATGCTTCCCGGTCTCATGCGCCTCCATTGCACTGGAACGCACGATCTCATGAGCTTCCTGGCGACCTACGCCTCTCTTTGCAAGCTCGATCATTACAGCCTCTCCCATGTTCAGGCCTCTTAGCAAGTTGAGGTTGCGACGAATATTCTCAGGATAGAACCTGAGGTTCTCGATAACGCCTATACCTAATTTGATTATGTGATCAGTGAGCACACATGCTTCTGGGAACACTATCCTTTCACATGAGGAGTTGGTTAGATCACGTTCATCCCACAGAGTATTGTTCAAAAGCTCAGGTTCGACCATAGCACGTACTATCCTTGCAAGGCCGCATATCTGTTCGGACTTGATGGGATTGCGCTTGTGAGGCATTGTAGAAGAGCCTACCTGCTTTTTCTTGAAACTCTCCTCAACTTCAGCGATCTCCGTTCTTTGGAGAGAACGTATCTCTACGCCTATTTTATCAAGAGTTGTTACAGTGTTGGCCATCCACATGACAAATTCAGCATGTCGGTCACGCTGTATGATCTGATTAGACACATCTACAGAGCCGAGATCAATATATTGCATCACACGTTTTTGTATCTCTATGCCATCCTTACCAAAAGCGGCCTGCGTACCTACAGCACCGGTCATCTGGCCTACAAGCAGGCGAGGTTTAAGCTGTTCCAGACGCTCAATATGGCGTGCTACTTCAGAGGCCCAGATAGCAAACCTTAACCCATAAGTGGTCGGTACGCCTATCTGCCCATGAGTCCTGGCTGCACATACTGTATGCTTATGAGCTTCAGCCTGCACAATCAACACATCAAGTAACTTATACATTTTGTCTTCGAGAACCTTCACAGCTTCCTTGAGCTGCAGACCTGTAGCTGTATCCAGAATATCATTAGAAGTCGCACCAAAATGCACCCATTTTCCAGCATCTTCCTGACATTTTTCTGAAATTCCGATTACTACAGCCATCATGTCATGATGAATTTCATCCTCTATCTCTTTCACACGATCAAGTTCCACATGACTGGTACTTGCCGAAATAATCTCTGCAGCGTTCTTAGGAATCAAACCGATGTCTGCTTCGGCTTTAGCAAGTGCCGCCTCTACCATCATCAATTTATCAAGGCGATTAGCTTCGCTCCAGACAAATTTCATCTCTTCTGTACCGTAACGGTATTCAATGGGGTGAATTGCCATCTATAGATTCTCCTGAAGTTGTTTTTAATGTCTCTAGGGGGTATAGTAAGTCTGAATCAATAAATATGCTTTGAGTGACAGAATATTATGTGCTAGACATTTAATAAAAAGAAAAAAGCAGACCTACATGTATATAGGACTGTAGATCAAGTTCCCGGACTGAAAGAAGGAGTCTGGGCCGGTTGAGGCTCAGAGACACTTGTATTTTGTGGAACCGTTGCATTTTCTGCATACCATCTCGTTGGAAGGGTATAGTCCAGAGAGTCACTGTATACAGTCGGGAGGAAGAATTGTGTTCCGCGGTCATGTAATGCTGCTTCAAAGTCTGGATCTATAGATTCCAAAGTTTGCTTACACACATCGGCTTCAGCTGAATTGCCTATTCTGTAAAGAGCAAAACGCTTATTGTAAAGTGTTGAAGCAGACATAGGATCAATAGCAAGAGCACTATCATAGCACGATATAGCTGTTTCCACCTGACCCATCACATTGAATATGAAACCTTTATTATACCAGGCAGTTACGCATGTGGGATCCATTTCTAGGGTTTGGTTATAATAGTAAACAGAACCCTTGTAACTGCTTACGAGATATGAAATAGTAGCCTTGTGATACATAGCAGATGCTGATGTGGGATCAACTGCCAGCAGTTCATCAAACCCAGCCATAGCCTGCTGATAGTCGCCTTTAAGATAGAAAGAAAAGGCTTTAGTTCCCAACAGAAGTGTATCTGAAGGGTTCAACTGAAGCAACTGATCGTAGCAAGCAATCGCATCATCATGCCTGCCCATCCTATCAAGCGCCAATCCTTTGTGATAGACGATATCCGTATTCTCAGGATGCTCTGAGATTATCAAATCATAACTAGCTATAGCCTTGTCAAACTGCCCAATTTTCTCGTATACAGCACTCTGCTTATACAGCACAGTAACATTTCCAGGATCAAGTTGAAGCGCTTTTTCGTAGAAAGATACTGCATCCTGATATTTTTCAAGTGCATAATAGGCATTACCAAGATTATATAAAGCTTGAGAGTTCTTCGAGTCTAAAGATAATGCCATATTTGCATATTGAATAGCTTCTGTATATGAACCTGTACTAAAAAGAACATTCCCTTTCTGTATCATAGCAGGAATGTTCTGAGGTTCAAGAGAAAGCACATTGTCAAAGCACATCAAAGCCCTGTCTGAATCACCAGTGCTGAAAGACATGACTCCAAGAGAATACCATGCCGGAGTGTAACCTGGATCAAATGATACAGCACTTTCATAGCATTCAATGGCCGATAGATCCATACCTGAATCTGCCAGTGCAGAGCCTTTATCACACAAAACAACAACTGATGTCGGATCAAGCATAAGAGCCTTATCATAACAAATGATAGCCTCTTCGTACTTACCAATACTCTGGTAAGAAATACCCTTGGCATCCCAGATATCAACGCAGTCCACATCGAAAGCTTCTGATTGCAGAACGTTATCATCACTAATTGATTTAATAATAGACTCGGGTACCTCATTAGTACCAATAGAGCTAAGAACTGCACCCTTGAAGATCTGAAGCATGGTACCCTGATCGGCCTGCATGCGGTCCATGTTTTTGGTCGCATTATCTGCTATAATTAGATTAGTATCCACATTGATGCGGAAATTGGCTTCAGGATAGTCTGGATTTATTGCAAGTGCCTGTTCATATGAAAAAATAGCTTCTTCATAGTTACCAAGCTTATCGAGCACTGTGCCTTTATGGTACCATACATCTGCAGATTCAGGATGTAACACAAGCAATTCATCGTAAGTGGCAAGCGCCTCTGTGTACCTTTCCATAGTTTCCAGGTTAGAAGCTTTTGCATAAAGAGCAGCTGAAAACTCCGGTTGCTCTTTTATAGCTCTGTCATAGCTTTTTATTGCCTCTGAAGGAAGGCCAAGCTTATCAAGGTCTATACCTCTCTCAAACCATACCCTGGCACATGACTCTTCAGTGAGAGCTTTACTATAACTATCAACTGCTTCTTCATACTTTTGAAGCATATCAAAAGCTATGGCACGGTTGTACCATACTACAGCAAACTTTGGTTCAATTTCTATTACCTTATCGTAGGATAATATTGCATCCTCATACTTGCCAAGTTTATAGTAAGCTGTACCCTTATTATACCAGATATCTGCTGACTCGGTCGTGAATAGAGGAGTATCTGTATAACATTCCATTGAACTGACTTCATCTATAAAAAGATAAGAAGACATATCTGCGACATATACACCGCTTAGACCATCGGGATTTAGCTGCAACGCGCGATCATAACATTCTATTGCCTCTGAATAACGGCCAAGAGAAGACAGATCTCTGCCTTTATTATCCCAAGCAGTAGCATTTTGAGAATCAAGTGCAAGCACCTGATCGTAGCAATTGATAGCTTCAGTATATTGCTGCAGGTTATCATAACTCAGCGCCTGCAGATACCAGGCATTGAGATTGTAGGGATCCTGAGAAATGATAAGATTATAAGCTTCGACGGAAGAAGCATAGTCACCAAGAATAGTAGCTACTCTTGCTTTTCCAGATAGAGCCTTGACATTAGCGGAGTCAAGCTTGAGAACATTGTCATAGTCTTGAATAGCTTTTTCGTATTTGCCAACCGCTTCATGAGCTGTTGCCCTTGCAAACCAAATATCAGGGTTATCTGGCACCATTATCAAGGCAGTATCAAAAGATGAAATAGAATCATTATATCTTCCTACCTGCAAATAAGAATAACCTGTATCGTACATCGAACTTGCATAGCTTGAGAAGATGTTCAGTATCTGCTCATAACAAAGCATTGCCTCATCGTGTCTTCCTAAGCCGTCGAGAGATTTACCTGTGTGATAGACCAGTTGAATATATTCAAGATCAAAAGTTGTAACATTTACATCATTTAAAGATGATTGATTGGAAGAAGTATTAGATGGATCTAAAGATTGAACAGAATATTGTGCATCGAATTTCTGAAGAGCATTTTCATAAATATCAAGAGATTCCTGATACCTGCCTAAAGCCTCCAACATGATAGCTTTCTTATAAGTGAATTCAGAGGAATTCGACTGTGTGGTCAGAATGGATTCATATGATTCGAGGGCAGACTGTGGATCGCCCATGAGATATTGCGTTGAAGCTTTATTCTCAAGAATCTCTGTTGAGTGAGGATCAAGTTCCAGAGCTTGATCAAATAACTGCAGTGCTTCGTTATAAGAACCATTCCGAGCCATTTCAAGGCCCTGCTCATTGAACACCTTGGCTTCGTAACCCATACCATTAACGCATGGAATTAAAAGCAAAACTAGCATAAATAATGCACAAGCTGAGATAAGTAACTTTTTTAATGCCATCTGAATACCTGTTAAGAAATTCTAGTAATAATAACCTTATGTCTAATATTAGATAAGATTTTTGTTCTGCCTTAAACGAACGAATTACTCACTATTCCATAGTCAAATTGACCAATGAATTTAGTAAGAAGAATACACGGGTTATATAAATAAATTATCGGATTAAAATAATAAGCCTCACTCTAAATAATTCTTGTAAATAGATACTTCCAAAACTCTGCTAAACATGTGTAATCACTGGAATCAGAATTTAACTCAAGAAAAAAGTATAGAAAACACATCATACTGAACCAAAAACATATACAGTCCAGTTCCTATAAAAATACTAAGCATTGCATTTCGTTTCCATAGATGCAGACCTGTTATAATTATTATCGTAAAAAGCTCCGGAGTTCCGTATGGAGACTGAAACCAGTGAACATCCTTCAGACAATAAAAAACTAACAGCAAAAGTATCATTGGAGGAAGGTTCTTTTCAATTGTGGATAGTATTGCAGGGGTTTCCACTGAGCTGAAAAAGATAAAAGGTAAAGCCCTTGTAAAAAAAGTGGCAGATGCTATAACTATTGTAACAGCAAGCAGATGCATAAGATCGTTAGTCATATACGCCCCTTATTGCCTGTATCTAAAATCATAGAAGTGCGTCTAACTTGTGCTATCTTTTCATGTGCACCCAGAATAAGCGTACCGATTAGAATTGAAACCAGAAGCATATTTTTTGGGCTGAATAGCAGAATAGAGATCACACCTGCTATAATAGCAGCTATAAAAGGAAAACGAGACTGAGAATTATAATACTGCTCAATGGTCAATACCACAAACAATGCAGTCAGTACAAAAGTCATACCATTAAGATCAAAATCAAGTACTGACCCGAGTACAGCTCCGATAACTGAGCCAGTAACCCAGTAAAAGTGATCCAGCAAAGCTATGTAAAAATAAAAAGTACTTTTAGAAGCACCTTCCGGAACCTTTGTAGTCGTAAGGAGGGCATATGTTTCGTCAGTAAGTGCAAATATAAGATAAGGTTTAACCTTGCCTGTATCAGAGAACTTTTCAAGCATGGAAAGACCATAAAAAGAATGCCGGAGGTTAATAAGAAGAGTTAGGGTAAGAAACTCCATTAGTCCTGCGCCAGCCGCCAGCAGTGCCACTGATATGAACTGTACTGATCCTGCGTAAATGAAAGTACTCATCAAAAGAGCATACACCCAGTGATAGCCAGCTCCTGTAAACAGGAAACCAAAAGCTATACCCAATGGGATATAACCCAAAAACACAGGAAATGTGACCTTAAGTGCACTTAGAAGTAGTTTTTTAGTTCCATGCTTCATGATATAAAATACAACTCTGATTATTACTCACTAATTCTGTTATTAGATCCTATGCCTAAGGACAAATGAGAAATTAAGACACCTGAACACGTTTCTTTCAAGATGAACATTTGAGAACGCTATAAGGCGTTCACCAAATGACATATAGTTAATACTCCAGATCACATGGCATCTTTTTGTGCCTTTGTGAAGTGTTCAATAGCCTGCTCCAGTTCTTTGTGGTCTTTAGCATAGTCAGCAATGTCCATATTTTTAAGATGGGCATCACATGCCTGCACTAATGCTTGGGCTCCAGCTTTAGTCCCTCCGGGATGGGCATGAACCCCTGAACCCATAGTTGTGATAAAATCCACGTTCTCCATAACGTCGATAAAAGGCTTCAATTTGACAGGATTAAGTCCGCCAGAAACAATGGGGCAGCATTTTTTCATACCCCTCCAGCTGTCATTTTCCAGAACTACATGATGAGCCGAATCTTCGGACACAAGATGGATAGCATCCTTATCTGTTTCAGGTATCTTCGTCCATGTTTGCTCAAAGAAATGACCTGGAGACCTCATATACAATATCCCCTGAGCAGCAACAACATCCTCCTCAGGAGTACCTTTCATTTTTCCAACACCTGCTGTGCCTGTGTGTATACCTGAAGCACCGGCAAGCCGTGCAAACTTGGATAGAACTAGAACGGAGAAACCTATTGGATTTTCAGGCCGTGTAAAAGCTCCGTGAGCTGCCCTGTGAAAATGAATGAATACCCCTGGGTAGCGTCTTCTTAGGGTCTGGACAGCCATCCAGCCGGCAGTTATCCCATCAATAAGGAATGCATAGCTTCCAGGCTCAAAACCTGCGTTAACTATCATTTCACACCTTTCTATCATGGTGTCGAAATCAGCAGCTGAAACATTAAAAGAGTGAACTTTTTTCTTTCCTGTTTCCTTAACAGCCTTGTCCATGGCTTCTTTTACATGTTTTACCATTTTGTCATAAGGACAAAAATCCTGGTTTGCCTGAGGTTCATCATTCTTGACAAAATCCCCCCCACCTGCCCAGAAATCATAACACACCTCTGCATACTCTGCAGAAGTAAGTCCCATCTTTGGTTTTACTATAGTACCAAGGACCGGCCTTCCATATACATCAAGATATTTGCGCATATCATCCAGAGTATAGCTTGGACCGTCATACTGTTCAAGCATCGAAGGAGGGAACCATACATCAAGTAATTTAAGGGCTTTGACCTCCTTCATTCCCAGAATATTTCCAACTATATATGTAAGAATATTCTGGACATTTCCTCCTCTGTCAAAAAGCCTCCAGGGATAGGCAATCCATACAAGATTTCTTTCCAGATCCAGCTGGTAGACCAATGCGTTCATGGTTCTGGAAAAGGGGGTTTCGGTGTTGACCTTGAAATTAGTTCCTGTAGATGACTCCGCTGCTACTTCCGCAGCTGCCTGCAGCATGTTCAACTTTCCAGCCGGAATCAGATGGAAAACTCCCAGTAGGTATTCCCCATTACGTGGGTCTGGAAGCTGCAGATTCACATAAGCCTGCTGTTTGGAATTCAGAGATGGAATAAGACCTGGATCAGTAGAACTCATATTAGAAACAAGAGTTGACATCCTATTTGAGTTTTTGGCAGCTAAATCGATCTTGGAAAGATGGTAAATATGCTAATATATAATATGTTTTCAAAAATATAATAGAAACTGAAACAAGAAGCCTGCTTCTAAATATGACTAACAGAAATGCCGTTTACACTTAACAAAGAAAAGTAGCGTACATCTTTAGACATCAGGCATCTTTGTGCCTTGTTCTATCTTCCGCCGGATCAATATGATCATCTGGTTCACCAGGTCCAACGTCTCCGCTACCTGGCTGGCTACCATCTGCACTATGATCTTGATAGTTTTCATCACCTACGGCGTTTCCACAGGACATCGTTAGGACGAACATAATGACTAATAAAATTGCAATCAATTTTTTCATTTCAAGCTCTCCATATATCTATTACAAGTCCAATGAAATAAACTTTTTGAGTTACCTTAATATATTATGTATCTTGCGAATAAACTGAGTTAGTTATTTGTAAGAATAGCCATCCTTTGCTAGTTTAGCCAATATGCCTAGTTGAATTATCTCAAATATAAAGTCAAGAACAGTATTAGCAAGATCACCGGTAACGGGGATCTGGGCAATTGTCAGATCTGTACCTAAGTTGGCCAGCGCGAGGACTATGAAACCGATAACAAGATTCCTTATTTTCTTTTCCTGAGTTAACATTCTTAATAAACCGATATTACTCATAACCATCCCTATACTTTATAATGCCTTCTTCCTCATGGAATAATCTGGAATTCCATAGTCCATAATAATTACTGATCTCATCCATAATGTATTTCGCGATCAATACGGAGTCTTCTTCCAATTTCCATGAATCCCACTGCCGTTCAACGAGAACCTCTTCGGAATCACATTTAATTTCATCCTTACTGTCGCTATATCCATTAGCTAAAATGGAATTTGCGCAGTTAAAGATCTTTACCATAATCTTTACTTTACCAATGTAATTGATCTTGGAATAAAACGTTGATGTGAACTTGAGAGTTTGCAACAAGTTGCAGGCGAGTAGTTCGTCATCGAACCTTTTGATGTAATTCTCTTTATAAAAACTGCCACAACTTTTCATCGAATGGACCAGTCCATTCCTGTGGATCTCAACTTTATTACTGGCATTGTGAAGATGATCTTCATCATCCCATTTTATACCAAATTTTGAGGGCCTGATCGAATAGGTAAGATAACCTTGGCAATCTTTTACCTTGCTGGAGTGTAATTCCATAAGCTCACGACCGAATTCCGGGGATGGTTCGAACATCTGCCCATCGATCTTCAGAGGGGTTACGACTACATGACCTTCAATTCCATGTAATTGCAGTTCATGAGGGAGTTTGTTCTGACTGGAATATATAGCTTCCTCAATATATCTTTCAAGCTTGCTCATTCCGAAAAAGCGTGACTGATATAACCACTCCACCTCATTTTCATCCATTGGAGTGGCCGAGAAATTATACCTTTTGTAGTATCGTTTGTCCTGATTATTGTAATAGGGCTTACTTTGCCCTTCAGGAATATGAACTAATAATATAACCCTATCAGAATCAGGAAAAGGTATCTTTTTTATCTGAACACTTACTCGGGGGATTATGTTGCCCAGAATTATTTGCTCAAGTCGTTCCTTGTTGAAATCGCTATCAATTCCATTGATCGACTGGGGATGACCACCCTTTCCTGTTTCTGCTACCCCGTAAACAAGATAGCCGCCTTTGGTATTGGAAAACGCTGTGACCTGTTTTATAATACTGTAATCGTTGAGCTCCTGCTTATAATCCAGTATCATGGATTCTTCTATTTGTTGATCAGACAATTCTTGAATATCAGCAAAAGTAACATCAGAAACTGGTTTATCGAACAGCATATCGAATCAGTGCATTCCATGATTAAGTTAGATAAAGAGTGATTCACCAACCTGATAAATTTATGGGTTTGAATGATCCCTGCTCTAATCAAAGTCTTTTAGCTTCGTGTGGCACTGAACCATTATACAAAGAATATAATACTACTTAAACCGTTAATGACAAAAAAACCATACTTGGAGATATAATGAACTATGCCTAGCGGAAAAACCCATGAAATTATAAACATTACAGTGCTGATGGTTATATTGGCGGGCCTTTATTATTTCTCAACTTGGCAGAAAAATGAAATCGTCACAAAGTATCTGGACATTTACACGATACTGGCCTTTTCTGCCTCCTACATATTCGCAACATTCTTCCTAAGCCCTGACCTTGATACAAAAAGCAGGCCATACAAAAGATGGAAGATACTCAAAATACTCTGGTGGCCTTACAGGATCATGTTCAAACACAGAGGCTACTCCCACAATATAGTTCTCGGACCCCTTAGCATAATATTGAACCTTGTACTGATAGCAGTTGTAATAATTTTGATTACAGGTGTCGAAGTGAAGGATATTCCATTAAAGTTAGCTTTTGCAATAATCGTAGGAATAGTCTTGCCAATAGATGTTCATATAATATCTGACAGCCTGGTTTCAAAAACTAAACATGTGTTCAAATAGAAAGAATCATCTTGTGGAAATGATATCTGAGTCGAAACGTAGTCAATGGCAAAACCAAGGGTTTTGTTGAAGGACTGGAAAGTACTGATTTATTGATCGAAATCGATACAAGTGAAATAATCTCGGAATAAAATGATTTAGTTAGTGGATTCTATGAAATAAACGTAATATTTTTTCTAATAGAAAAAAGAGTTACAGGCAGAAGCTATCGCCTGTAGAAGAACTCTTATGTCTGATTCTGAGTTTTATTTACAACAGTTTGAACCGTTTCCGTAGTATCGTTCAAAACCTGCCCAACTGTCTTGTTAAGAGTTTCTCCTACAACTTCGTGAGTCTGGTTTATGCTTTCGTTCACGGCACTTCCAACTGCTTCTTTTGTCTCGTTGACTGCATAAGCCACTGTTTTATTTACAGCATCACCTGCAGCTTCTTTAGTCTTATTGACAGCTATCCCCACTGTTTCATTTACTGCAGCTCCTGCAGCATCTTTGGTCTGATTTACAGCCTGTCCTACAGTCTGGTTTACTTTCTCACCTACACTCTGCTCTATTGTTTTATCTGTACATCCGGAAAGTGCCATCAGACCCAGAACTATCAATCCAATCAATAAGAAATTAAGCATTTTTTGCAAAGCTATCACCTACTTGATTCTTAATTGTAGCCGGAGATTATGAAACTATTGTTTCCATTAGATATATGGAATTTTAAATATAGTATTAACCAGCTATCTTCTGAAGTTACTAAGGATTGATCTCCTAGAGAAAATGTATTTCCTTTTCTTATGATTTCATCAAGAGTTTTACCATATTGATCTTTCCACTCTGTCCATCCATTTGCACTTCTACCTAATACAACAGAAGCAGCTGTAGATGGTGAAGAGAAAGAAAAATAGTATAAAAAACTTGGAAACATAGAGACTTTTGCATTTTAAGTATGTACATAAACTTTAGATTGAATCAATCCAATAATATCCTACACTTTCCAATAAATTAAACGGGAAAATGAATTTATTTCCCCGCAGTTATACAATTTCCAGATGCATTTAAATGATTTGGAGGGATTGTTTTTCCTCGTACAAGAGACATGAATATACCCACTATACAGAATACTGTGAACAGAATAAATGCATAGTGTAGGCTTGCAATGAACTGAGGGAAATATTCAGGCGTTATCTCCACAGGACCAGTAACAACTGCGAAAATCATCATAGCAATACCCATTGAGAGCATCTGTCCAAGGAGTCTCATCGTTCCATTTATCCCAGATGCTACACCATAGAACCTCTTATCCACTGAACTCATGATAACATTGGTGTTCGGGGACGAGAATAGTCCATAACCAATACCGAGCACTACGAGAATACATATCATGTACCAGATAGGAGTCGTTTCTGAGATGAAAGTTAAGAAAAAGAGACCTATCGCAGTGAGTGCCATTCCAGCCGATGCAATCAAACGCGGCTCCATTCTGTCGGATAGTCTGCCAGCCAGAGGAGAGACCAGGGCCTGAAAAAACGGCTGAGCTACCAGAATAAAACCTGCATGCTCAGGTGTGAAGCCCTTTGTGTATTGCAAATCAAGACTCAGAAGAAAAGTTACTGCATAAGTTGCACTATAATTGATCAGTGCAGAAAGGTTCGAAAGAGCAAAAACACGGTTCTTTGTCAGTAGATTCATATCGATTACAGGAAAAGGTATGCGCTTTTCGTACAAGATAAAGATGATTGTCCCTACAATCCCCACCGTTATTAGAAAAGCACCTTCCATAGCCGGAAGCAATGAGAAACCATACATCACCGCAACAACTGCCAAACCGTAGATAAGGGATCCAATGAGATCAAATTTTTCTCCTCTGCACTCAGCCCATTCACCTTTAAGTTTCCAGAGGATAAGGAGAATTGCTGTAAGACCTATTGGAACATTTACGAAGAAAATACTCCTCCAGCCAAAGTGCTGGGTCATTATACCACCTAGGAAAGGACCAGTGGACAAGCCCATGTAAACTGCAGTGATATATATGCCAAGAGCCTTTCCACGCTCTCCCGGCGGATAGACAGAACTAACAATAGCAACTCCGGTTCCGAATATCATGGCGCTTCCCAAACCTTGAACGACCCTGATCGCGATCAGCATCTCGGTAGAAGGGACCATGGTCATAACAAGGGAAGCAAGGCTGAATATTGCTATGCCATATAGAAAGATCTTTTTTCTTCCATATATATCAGCGATCTTTCCAAAGGGAACAAGGAATATCGCTGAAGAAAGAAGATACGCAGTTGCAACCCATGAAAGTGAGATAGCATCCATGTGGAATTCCGCTCCAAGGGTGGGAAGTGCAATATTTACTGCCGAACCGTCAAAAGGAGTGATAAAACCGGCAAGTATGGCGATCATAAGGACAATTTGTTTTTCGGTGTTAAGTGCTGAAGCAGAAGGTTTTTGACATATCCCCGGAACTTCAGGAGAGGATACTGTATCTTCAGCAGACGGTCCAAAATTACCTACTTTTTTCGCCATGTATTCACCGATCAGCAATCTTATCAGCAGCTAAAATCTTGAGTTGAGCTGTAATATTTGTTATATAATTAGGGCTGCTTAAGATTATGCCATCTGCAGCTCCAGCCAGAGCAGCATTCAATAACTTTAATGTATTACTGCTCTTACCTCTTGCACTTGAATGTATCCCGACTATTTTCATGATTTTACTCCTTTATTTATGCGAAGTTGACAATGAATCATCTGATCAAGGCTTTATATGTATTTTGTAACTTTTAAAGGGGTATTCGTGACTAATTTCGATCTGCTAACAATAGTGTTTATCAATAATTAGTACAGTAAAAAACTATAACAAAATAAGGAATAAGAAAAGTTTTGTGCTGTATATTTGTTGGTTATTCGTTCCATATGCCGTTAAATACGCTTGCTTGGTATGATGCAACTGACACATTTGGAATCCATAGACCTATTGTGCTATCGATATCCAGGACGGCATTTTCTACCTTTGAATACACGATTAGTAGTTCTTTATCATCTATTATCACATATTTTGCAAAAGAAGGGCCAGATATTTTAATTTCAGATATGACCGGAGATAATTTTTCAACTATATCCAATTCGCCATCTTTTAATTTTATGCTCTCTCTAGAGATAACGCGTACATTTAGCCCTTTTTTCTTAGCGTGTAATAGTTCTATTTTGAGTTGCTCAATCTCATTTGCAGAGTAAAGGGCTCCTAAAAACATGATGTCTTTTTTAGCTCTGCTTACCATATCAAGCACTTTTACCGTAATTTTATCCATTCCCCTTATAAGCCAGACCTTAGGAATTTCCTTATCCATTAATTTATCATACAGCATAGACAGTTGATTTGATACGTCGTCAATTTCGGAATTAAAGATGGCTTTTTGCTCTTTGATTATATCTTTAGGGTATTTGGCAGTATAAGTGGTAGGTCTTGTGTGTTCTACAGTTATCCATTTCTCGGTTTCGAGCCTTCTAAGGACTTCATATATCTTTGTCCGCGGAACCTCTGATTCAATTGCAAGCTCAGTTGCATCGCTAGGACCTAGCGAAACAAGAGTTGTATAAACCCTTGCACCATAATATGTTAATCCCAATCTTTGTAAAGTCACTAACGCTTTTTCATCGAGCAACATATTCTATGATCACCATTTTTGAGACTTTTTACGATTTTCGTTTCTTCCAATATTGAGAAGTAATATTAGCGTCGTTAAAGATAGGAATACCCATTTTCTAAGATATCTAAAGAAACATTTGAGAAAAATGTTAATTCAAATTGTCCCTTGAAAATCGAGGATTTCTACAGAGCTACATTTCTATTGATCTTTGCTTCTCAAATCATCTGTCCTGATATTATAACAACACCTGCTGTTATCTTTCAGATCCATCCGAATAATCGCTGGAAAAGTCCAGCTTCTTTTACCTCTACCGGGACCTGTAAGGTATCTGAATACTTGATGTCGCCTTCCAGGGTTTCGTATCTTACAACAGTATCGATACCATATACCTTAGACACAGCTTCACTATCTGCCTTAATTTTAATCTTTGCAACAGCCGTACTGCCTGGAGCCAGGGAGGATATAAATGCCACACTATCTGTTGTGCTCAGAGGGTCGGACGGATTGGCTATAACCTTTATATTCTTTGCTTCTTCCTCACCCGTGTTTTTAATTTCTACATTGATCACTTCTTCCCCACCGGGAAAAAGACTGCCTGTAGTACTTACGATCTCAAAATCTGCCTGATCTTTTACGATCACTTTTAATGTCTGGTTTTGGACCATCATTCCATACCAGCGGTTCACATCATAAGTCTGAGCAGTGGCATCCGGGTCCATGACCTGCACATTCTTTTGGTAATCATAAGAAAGGTTCAGATAAAGGTTGTATTCCCCAGCTTTTGCATTTTTATCTATTTTTATATCGAATTCCGCTGGTGAGACTGAATTCTGTCCGCCTTTTATAGAACCTATCTTCTGGCTTACTGACTTTACCTCAATGGGACTTCCCGGATCAGCTGATAGAGAAGCTACTATACCTGTAGCATCCACCACAGCACTCTCCAGCTTCATTTCTGTCTGAGCACCAAAGATCTCATCCGCATCTTCTGGAGTTCTATCATTCTCAAATCCTAAAAGTTTGCCATTGTTCATCAGATCAATATTCAAGGTGATAGTCTGACCTCGATCAAATTCATTGCTACCGATGATAGTGGCACTAATATCAGGACTACCATCTACATTGTAGTAATTTTCTCCAAAATCAAAGCTCTGAGACACACTATAAACACTCAGGGTATCATAAGCTCCTGCGACACCTGAGATCATAAAGATCAATAGAAAGGTTAATAGTATCATTTTCTTCATTTTATGCTTCCCTCCTGAAAAGATGGACACCTGCTGTGAAAGTAATAAGTGCGAAGAGTGAGAGTATTATCAGATCTGTAGATATGGCGCCCAGTCCCTGACCCTTGATCATGATAGTACGCATGGCATCATTTGCATAGGTAAGTGGCAGGCAATAAGCTATATAACGCATCCAGTCCGGGACTGAACTCAATGGGAAAAATACACCCGTAACAAACATGGATGGGAGAGTGACCAGCATGTTTAGCTGGAAGAATGACTCCATATCATCTACTCTTGTGGACATGACTATCCCCATACCCACACCACCAAGAGTGAATATAACAAGCACCAAAGCAACAAGCAGCCAGCTGCCATTCATATGGAATCCCACAAGGAAATATGCTGCAAGTATTAGGATAACAGCTCTGCCCAATTGCATTATGAGCTGGTATATCGTTTTTCCGAGAATCACCGCTCTCTTGCTGACAGGCGTCATCAGCATGCGAACAATTGTACCATCTTCTTTTTCTCCTGCAATAGCTGAACCTGTGGTAGCTACAGAACCCATAAACACGGTAAGGGCTATAACGGCCGGCGTCAGGAAATCCAGGTATTCAAGATTACCATAAATATTTGGAACATTTAAAGAAACTAAACCAGCTTTTGAGAATAATTGCCTCATAAAATTTGTGATTATGCCACTTGTGGTAGTGTCTGAAGAATCAGTCAAAAGAGTAAGGCTAACACTTTCATTTTTCGCTAGTTTATCACTATAATCTGAAGGGATCAGTAGAACAGCTTTATACACTCCTGCATCGATCTGACTCTCGGCTTTCGATCGTGACATGTCCTTAGCATAGGTTATGGAGAACATCGGCTCTCCATTGTACTTGCCAGTATAGCTACCGATCTGTTGAACAAGGGAATTTGAAGCTGTACCAGTATCATCGTTGATGATGAGAATGGGAGCATTCTTTACAGTACCGCCCATGCCATAGCCAAAGAAGATGATCATGATAATTGGAAATAATATTAAAGGGATCAAAAGTGCCTTCTTTCTTGAAAGAAGCTTGAATTCCTTTATGGTTATTATCCACGCATGCTTTANNAGGTTTGAACTTCCCGACTTTTCTTTTAAATTTGCTGGAGTATCCAGAGCTACCATTTTACCTAAGTTCATTACAGCAACCCTGTCACATAGATTATCGGCCTCTTCCATGTAATGGGTTGTAAAGACCAGGGTTTTTCCTTCTCCATTAAACTTTTTTGCAAGTTTCCATATAGCCTGCCTGGTTTGTGGATCAAGACCTGTTGAAGGCTCGTCCCAAAATATGATCTGAGGCTCGTGCAGCACTGCGCAGATAACGGAAAGACGTTGTTTCATGCCGCCTGAAAAGCCTCCGGTAAAACGATCTGCATGGTTTTCGAGACCTACAAGTTTTAAGTAGTAATCTATTCGCTCATCCATGTGATTTTTTGGTACATTATAGAGTTTACCCATAAATTCCAGATTCTCTCTGGCTGTAAG
>DAKU01000147.1:0-15199 GCA_002508425.1 Methanosarcinaceae archaeon UBA470 | reverse complement strand
GCCTCGCCTCGCCTGCTACTCGACCTTTAAAACACCGTGGGTAAATATGTCTATGAATCTTTCAACCTCTTCGTCATCATTACCTAAAAAGGAGTATTCAAGTACTCCCCTTATAAGAGAGGTATAGACAAAGTAACTGATAAAAGTCAGTGCTGCCGATCTTGTATTGATAGTCCGCAGCTTTCCTTTTCTTACTTGCAGTTCAAAAAATTCGCTCAAACGAGTTATATAATCTTGAAAAACAGATGTTAAAATCTCAGAGACCTCAGCCCTGTTTCGCCCTTCCTCAAACAGCATGAACATAAATATGCGGTTTTTACTGTCCTTCTTCTTATCACCCAGATCCTTTGCTATCTTTTTGCCCAAGGCAAGAAGTTCCGTTTCAATATCTGCACCTACCTCTATCCTAAACAGATTATCCAGTTCTGAGATCTCTACTCTGTTTCTGATCAGAACCTCTTTCAGCAAATTCTCTTTAGACTGGAATTTTCTAAATATGGTCACTTCGGCAACATTTGCCTCTTCTGCTATCCTGCGGGTAGTCGCACCCGTGTATCCCTGACTGGAAAAAACCTTTAAAGCAGCATCCAAGATCTGTTGTTCTACACCCATTATGTAAGTAAGTAGTTACTTACATATATTTAAGGATGTTTAATTACCTTGTTAAGAAAAAGAAGATAAAGTGAAATTACAATTCAGTATTATACCATCCAGAGAACAAATCATATGAAATATTAACATTCTTTGAAGAATAAAGACTGAAAAAGATACAGAAATAAAGAATATGGACAGAAATTATATCAAAAATTATCTGATGCGGGGGATGGGATTCGAACCCNNAAAAGTTCCTGGTGCGGGAGATGCGATTCGAACGCACGAACTCCTACGAGACTAGACTCTGAATCTAGCGCCTTTGACCTGGCTGGGCGACCCCCGCATTGAGGTAGCGTATAGTTGCATTAATGGTATATATGCTTTTTCAGTTGCAGCCCATCAAAATAAAAGGGCTGCAAACACAATACACATCATCCGATCAATTTCATAAGCAAAGCTTTCTGCGCATGCAAGCGGTTCTCTGCCTGGTCGTATACTACAGAATGCGGACCATCCATTACCTCGGCAGCTATTTCCTGTCCTCTGTGGGCTGGCATGCAGTGCATCACTATAGCATCGTTCTTGGCAAGAGCCAGCATCTCGGAACTGATCTGATAATCTTTAAGATCGCCCAGACGTTTCTCGATCTCATCCTCATCGCCCATGGAAACCCACACATCGGTATAGAGAATATCTGCACCTTTTGCAGCCTCAAACGGATCGTTGATAATGGTAATATCTCCCCCGAGTTCTCTTGCCTTCTTAACGATCTTCGCATCGGGTTCATATCCCGATGGGCAGGCTACTACCATCTGCATACCCACGATCGCACAGCCCAAGATAGCTGAATTACACACATTGTTGCCATCGCCTACCCAGACGTACTTCAATCCCTCTAAATGGTTTTTATATTCCCTGATGGTAAGCAGGTCAGAAAGGATCTGACAAGGGTGCTCCACATCGGAAAGAGCATTGATCACAGGTACAGAAGAATGAGAAGCAATCTCAAGGATAGTACTATGCTTGTTCACCCTTGCAGTGATACAGTGCACATATCTGGAAAGAACAACCGCAGTATCAGCAATACTTTCTCCACGTCCGATCTGCAGGTCCTTTGAAGAGAGGAAGATAGACTGGCCACCCAGGTCAGCCATTGAAACCTCAAATGACACCCTTGTGCGAGTGGAAGACTTTTCGAAAAGCATAGCCAGACTCCTGTTCTTGAGCAAGTCTGTGAGCTTTCCACGAGCACGTTTCTCCTTCAGATCTTCTGCCATGTCAAGCAGTTCAATGACCTCATCACGGGTGAGGTCTGCAAAAGAAATAAGATGCTTCATACAATCAACCCACTTTCATTATATAGAGGCATTATATCTTGCCTCTGATTTCATTCATATGATCAATACGTTTCTGGATAAGTGAAGCAGTACCTATATCCCTTCGGGAATGTAGGTCTCCAATAATATTGTCAAGCCCTTCCTGAGCTTTCTTCTCTGCTTTGGCAATAGAATCATCAATGCCTACAACCGCTATTGCACGTGAACCTGTGGTGTATATCTTATTATTCGCTTCGTAAACACTTGAATAGAATAAAAGTGCATCACCCACGTCTCCTATAGATACTTCCTTATCCTTTGAAGGATTGTCAGGATATCCTGCAGGCACTGCATACTTGCATACAGTTGCCTTTTTACTGAATTTCACTGCCAGTTTGTCAAGAGTACCATTTACCACGGCATACATAACTTCTACAATATCAGTCTCCAGAAGAGGCAGTACATTCATAGCTTCAGGATCACCGAATCTGGCATTAAACTCTATAACCCGCGGACCATTTTTTGTGATCATGAACTGGCCATACAGCACACCCTTGTACTCCACACCAGTTTCTGCGTATAGCTCCTTTACTGTATGCTGCATGATAGTTTTTGCCTGTTCCACATCTTCTGCACACAAGAAAGGTAGAACCTCACAGGCGTCAGTGTAAGCACCCATCCCTCCGGTATTGGGTCCAAGATCATTCTCAAAGGCTCTCTTATGATCCTGCACGGTAGGAGAGAAAGCCAAGTGTTCACCATCCACAAAAGCCTGTAATGTGAACTCCTCACCTACAAGGTTTTCCTCTACGACCACGCTTCCTGACTCCAGAATTTGAGCAGCATATTCCTGGGCATCTTTGACAGTAGGAAGCTGATCACCCATAACCTTTACACCTTTGCCACCGGTAAGACCTGCTGGCTTTATTGCTACATTGCCAAGCTTTGCAATGAAATCGAACATTGGCTCTTTTTCAGTAAATACCTCAAAAACAGGGCAACCTGCGATTCCATGTTTTCTCATGAAGTTTCTTGCCCATGCTTTATCAAACTCTATCTGAGCCACTGCTTTCCTTGGACCCACGACACCGATGCCGACTTCTGTCAATGCATCAGCAAGCCCGGCTGCAAGGGGAGCCTCAGGACCAATAAAGGCTAAATCAATATTATTGGCAGTTGCAAAAGCAACAACCTTCTGCACATCGGTTTCTTTTTCCTGGAGGAAATCCTGACAAACCCTGGCAATGCCAGGGTTCTTCTTCGCCATCACAGCGAAAATGACAGGATCTTTTCTGCTTTGTGCAATCGATGCTGCAATTGCATGTTCTCTTCCTCCGCCACCGACAACTAGAACGTTCATTTACAAAACCTCGTCAATTAAAAACTCTTTTGAATATTGAAGTGATATTCTCCAATTGTTACCTTATCGTCACATTGAACATAGTTGATATCTATTCAGTATTAGATCCTATTGGACCATAGTTAAGATAGATGACACTAAATACTACGGACTCTTTCTCATATTCAGATAAATAATTTACTTATTTGTTCTATCTATCATTGGATAAGGTCACTGGCACCTACAAGAGGAATTAGTTTTATACCCAGTGCTGCAAGGCTCTGCTGAGCTCCTTCCTCACGGTCCACCACAGTGATAACAACATCCACAAAGCCACCAGCCCCGCGAATAGCAGCTATAGCATCCTTTACTGATCCGCCGCTTGTAGTTACATCTTCTATCAATATCACATGGGATCCTTCTTTGAGGTCGCCAATGAAACGCCCTCCTGTCCCATACCCCTTTTCTTCCTTACGGACTATCAAAAGTGGCAAGCCCGATTTAAGAGAAACTGCTGTCGCAAGAGGAACGCCACCTAAAGCTACACCACCTATTATATCCACTTTTTCATTAAGTACTAAAGAAGTGGCCTGCTCTGCTATCACAGTAAGGGTCGCTGGATCGGTACTGGCTTTTTTTATATCGACATAATATTTGCTCTTCTTGCCCGAAGCAAGTGTAAAGTCACCAAATTTCACAGCCCCGCACTTCTTAAGGGCTGATATAAGGAGGGATTTTCTATCATTTTCTGTAGTCATATCAGATCACCATGAACAATAATTATGTGGAATAATTTACCAAGGCTCTTTCTTTACCCCCATTAGATAACCTATAACATTCGTTGCAAGATGAATCAGCGGAGTGATGATCAACACAGCTATCATAATATTGCGGGTAAAATTCAATGTGAACCAACCTGGAGAAGACAGATATGTAAATGCCCACGCACCTAGTACAAAGTCAAGCTGGTCTACAAGTGGCAATGAAGCACCTCTTTTCATTCCAAACCTGCGTTTAAAGAAACTCTTAAACATATCACCAAAAAGGGAACCAGAGGCGAGGGACAAAAGAACCACCATAGTTTGAGACCCGCTGCCTGAAAAAGAGGGCAAGGAAATATCCAAATGTTCCGACATAGAACTAAGCAAGGCCATCTGTAGTAAACCCAGGAGCACACCGCACGCTATACCGGCAAAAAGACCTCTGTAGGTCTTGCCATCACCTAAAATTCTCCTGCCATCTTTCAGGACCCTGCCCCCATCGATCGGACGACCACCACCAAAAACGGCAGCCATTGAATTGGGGATGTAGGCAGGCAACATAAGCCAGATAGCTATAATCAGCGTTTCTATCGTACTACCAACTCATTTACAGTTTTTATAGTTCCTCAGAGATGTGTATCATCCGTATTTAAGATACCGAAAGTGTGGCATTAGAAGTATATAATTTAATGCATTCATAAGAAATGCAACTATGATATGATGCCAGCGCGGTGTAACATCCTATACGTGCCCTATATGCTATATATAAGGTGAGTATACATGCAGGTTTACAGCGAGGATCAGCAATGACAAATAAAGAGAGCTTTTTGACAACTAAAAACACCATATTTGCCGCTGTAATAGCATTTATTCTGCTTGCAATGGTAATAATGACCGGCATGTTGACACCTCTTCTTGCCAAGATCCTCAGTGGCACTGAGCTTGCTTTGGGCTCTGATTACTTTAACCCCAGAACTGCCCTCCCTACCGTATTATTGGTAATATTACTTACAATCTGCTTACTAGTCAGTTCCGTCACACCCCGCAAAGCATTGATAGCAACTGCTTCGTTCCTGGTACTGATAGTATCGATTGCTACCATATCTCCATTCTCAAATACAGCAGTCGATGTGACTGTATCCCTTATAATACCAGCATTGATGGCCACAGCTTATAAAATATGGCTCACTGTTAGGAATAAGAAGGGTTACGGAAAATACAGGGGTCTTTCGGCTCATTTGATCCATCTTGGAATACTATGCATCCTGCTGGGTGTGGTGCTTAGTTCAAATATGAAATATGAAGATTCGGCAGTATATGAAACCGGTAAAATGGGAACTAACAATTTACAGGACTATAACCTGAAGATTACTTCAATGGCATCAAGATTCGAAGGAGAACCTTACCAGGAACATCAGGCATCTTCCTATATTACCCGGATAGATTTTGATATTTATGATCAGAACAAATATGCCAGAAGTGGTAGTGTAGAGTATATCACTGATTTCAAATGGGGACAGACTTATACCACGACATACATCCACAGGGGACTGACAGAAGAACTGTTCATTGCACCCAGAGCTCTTGATGAGCAAAATGGAGAAGTTGACATGTATGTGCGCGTCGTTCCTTTCATAAACATGTTATGGGGAGGCATATACATGATGGCTCTGGGCATCATTGCGCTGCTTATAGTAGAGCATCGCAATCCTTCTCAAAACAGCGGGAAAACACAGTCATCGGGTAAAGAAAAAGACATGGTTTTCTTTGAAAAGAAATACGAAAGAATATTAGAACAGGAGATCAGAAACCTTCGATCTGGAAAAAACAGGAGAGGAAGCACATGAATCTTGGAATGATCCTGATCTGGTTATCCCTTGTGACAGGCATAGGTGCTGTTTTTTCCGATTATGTGGAACATCCAAAGAACAATACATCTGCTAGTACGCTTTCACGGAAGCTGGAAATAGCATGCTTAGCGATGGCGGGGTTCTCAATGCTATTGTTGATGTACCACCTATACACTGTCAACGCTTCATATTCATACGTATATGAACACTCTAGTACTGACCTTGAGTGGTATTACAGACTATCTGCTTTATGGGCAGGGCAGGAAGGTTCACTGTTATTGTGGGCAGTATCCATTCTATTCATTTTGAAAATAGTAGAACATACAGATGCAGGCAGGTTTTCTGGTGCCACATTGATGCGGACGACACGCCTTATATCGTTGTCTGTGGTGTGCGTATTTATGGGATTGCTGGTGTTGAAGAACCCTTTCTCAGCATATCATGCACTCTCCGGAGGCAGTGTTGAGGTCACTAACTGGAACCCATTTGTAGAGATGTATAATGTTCCCTATGGTCAGGGAATGAATCCACTTTTGCGTAACCCCTGGATGGCAGTACATCCACCCATGCTGTTTCTTGGATACGCTGCTTTCACAATACCTTTTGCAGCAGCAATTGGTAACTTATTGACACATGATAACAGATGGGAATCAATTTCCACCAACTGGATGAGAGTTGCCTGGCTGTTCCTCACACTGGGCATTGGACTCGGAGGTTTCTGGGCCTATGAAGTTCTGGGATGGGGAGCATGGTTCTGGAGCTGGGACCCGGTTGAAACATCATCTTTGATACCTTGGGTAACTGCAACAGCATACCTGCACGCGCAATTACGTTACAGACATGGAGAATATGGATTTATTGCACCCATGCTTGCAGTTATATCTTTCATAATGGTGGTGTTCGCTACCTTTGTTACCAGAAGCGGCATGTGGGCCTCTGTGCATTCATGGCAGGATTTCACAGCTGAGAGCGCTATAATCGCAGTATTTCTTGTGACATTGATAGTATCAAGCACGATTTTGCTTGCGAAAAGATATTTTGAAGAGTATTGAGGACTTATAGGGAATGATATGAAAGTACTAAAGAGCAATTATTAGCCTTCACTGAAAGGTTTTGTCCTGAGTTCTCCATTTTCCAGAACTAATTGCTCAATCCTGCTCTCGGCTTTTGATAGTTTCTGGGTACAGACACGTGCAAATTTCATTCCCTGCTCAAAGGTTTCAAGACTTTCATCAAGAGTCAGATTCCCTTTTTCCAGTTTCTCGACAAGCCCTTCCAGCTTTTCAAGTGCAGTTTCAAAACTCAGGCTTTCGCCCGCATTTTCTTCATTAGATCCTTCATTTATCTTCTTCTTCCTGCTTACCATTGTTAATCTCAACCTTTTCCATAACATCACATATTACATTACCATCAGTGACCCTTAGGTCAAGCCTGAAACCTATTTTTACATCATTAACACTTTTTACAACAAGATTATCGGACATTGCTATGCAATATCCTCTTTCCAAGGTATTTAGAGGGTTTACTGCATTCATACGGCCAGCCAGAGCTTTAAGCAGCATTTTTCTTGACCCGAGGTCATATTTAATATCTTTTTCCATAGCTGTAACCAGCTCGTCAATTCTTTGGTAGCGCTGGTCAATCATTTCCTGCAGCCTTTCCGGTTTCAGGGAATCATGCGCACGATCAAGCCTGGTATCGAGATCCGAGACCTTACGATCTATCGCATATTCAAGTCTCTGGAACATTGAGTCCATAAATCGTTTTAATTCTATTCTGTCAGGGACTACGAGTTCTGCTGCTGCTGATGGCGTAGGTGCCCTTAAATCAGCTGTGAAATCGGCAATAGTATAATCCGTTTCATGGCCTACAGCAGAAACTATTGGTATCCTGGAATTGAAAATAGCCCTTGCTACAACCTCTTCATTGAAGGGCCACATATCTTCCAGTGAGCCACCTCCCCTGCCAACTATTATAACATCGACATCTGCTTTATTGAGAAGCTCTATGGAATCCGCAATGCTTTGTGCAGCTGCATCCCCCTGCACTAGACAGGGAGCAAGGAGCACATGCACCGGATATCTTCGACTCAGTATATTAATGATATCATGAACTGCAGCACCTGTCGGAGAAGTAGCGACACCGATCCTTGCAGGAAATCGAGGTATAGACCTCTTGCGGATCTGTTCAAAGAGACCTTCGGCTTCCAGTTTTTTCTTAAGCTGTTCAAATGCCTTGAACATTTCACCGATACCATCCGGGCGCATATCCATAACTTTAAGCTGATATTGCCCCCGGACAGTGTATACATCCACAGAACCATACAGTATAACTGCCATGGAATCCTCCGGATCGAACTTGAGACTACGGTTAGTCTGCCTGAAACTAACACAGCTTATCTGGCTCCCCCGGTCCTTCAAGGTAAAATAATAATGGCCTGAGCTATGTTTTTTAAGATTTGAGATCTCGCCACGCACCCATACTTCACACAGCCTGGGATCATTGACCAGTAGAGACCTTATGGTTTCATTGAGCATTGAAACGCTAAATATACCCATTGGATTCTCAGACATCATAGATGAGGAGGAATTCCCTACTATTTATGTTGATGCAAGGATAGTGAAAGTGTTTGTGTTTTATAATAATACCAAGCTTTAAATAAGTTTATTCTAATTTAGAAATGTAGAATTTGAGGGATGAAGAGATAGATCTTACATTTTACATCTTTTCTGATACGGAGCTATGATTATGGCAAAGAATGCATTAATAACCGGAATTACTGGACAGGATGGATCTTATCTTGCAGAGTTACTGTACAACAAAGGATACAATGTATATGGACTTGTGAGAAGACTCAGTACTCCTAACACATCCCGGATAGACCACATACTGAACAGTGTAGAACTACTACAGGGAGACATTACTGACCAATCCTCCCTAAGCGAAGCAATGCGTATAGCACAACCCGATGAAGTGTACAATCTCGCTGCTCAGTCCTTTGTGGGAACTTCATGGAACCAACCAGTACATACAGGAGATGTGACCGGATTGGGAATGGTCAGAGTACTGGAAGCCGTAAGACATGTAGTACCGCATGCGAGAGTATACCAGGCATCATCCAGCGAAATGTTCGGTAAGGTCCAGGAAACCCCGCAGACGGAGAATACAAAATTCTATCCAAGAAGCCCATATGGAGTAGCTAAAGTATATGCATACTGGACATGCGTAAACTATAGAGAAAGCTATGATATGCATATCAGCAATGGAATATTGTTCAATCATGAATCCCCACGTAGAGGCATTGAATTTGTGACACGGAAGATAACCGACAGTGTTGCAAGGATATACCATGGCCTGGAATCAGAACTACGTCTGGGAAACCTTGATGCAAAAAGGGATTGGGGATTTGCAGGGGATTACGTAGATGCTATGTGGCGCATGCTTCAACAGGATAAACCTGGAGACTATGTTATAGCTACAGGTGAAACCCATTCAGTAGAGGAATTTGTACAAGAAGCATTCTCCATAGCCGGTCTGGACTGGAAGAAATATGTAGTTATAGACCCCAAGTTTGTAAGGCCAGCAGAAGTACAATTATTATTGGGCGACCCATCAAAAGCAAAGAGGGAGCTTGGCTGGGAGCCTAAAGTACACTTCAAAGAGCTTGTCAAGATGATGGTAGAAGCTGACTTGGAAAGATTGGAACCTGTTAACAGGAAACACTGATCCGGGTTCATCGTTAGCTTTTTTATACCGTTTTGTATAGGATGGAAGTGCACCATCCTTAAAATTTACATGGCATTTTGAGGGAAGTGCCTGTAAAGGATAAAGTGAAAAAATGGACGAGAGTAGATTTCACGTTATGGTAGGCACAAAGGGACAGCTTATAAAAATGGCGCCCATTATGCTGGAAATGGATAGAAGAGGAATAAAGTACAATTTCATCAATGCGGCCCAACATACCAAAATACTTTATGATATTATTGGTGTTTTTGGCCTGAAGCAACCGGATATTGTGCTTAACAAGAATAACAAAGATGTTGCTAATGTCCTGGATATGGCTGTCTGGCTATCAAAAGTGACACTCAGCTCTTTCTCACAGGATGGATTGCCGAATAAGAATGATATTTGTCTGATCCACGGAGATCCGATACCTGCTTCTTTTGGTGCTGTGCTGAGTAAACTGCATCAAGCTAAAGTTGCACATATCGAATCAGGAGAAAGGACCCATAATATTTTCAATCCCTTTCCAGAAGAGCTTTCCAGAAGAATGATAGACTGGATGGCTGACTACCTTTTTACTTCTTCCGAAGAATCATATAACAATGTCATAAAACAGGGAGTAAAAGGAGAAATAGTCAATCTGGGATATAACACTGTCATCGATGCAATGCGTTTTGCCACCGCCAATTCCCACAAGGTCACCTTCAAACCTGACCTCGGATATGTTCTTGTCAATGTGCACAGGGTCGAGAACCTCTATTCAAAAGAAAGATTGGATATCATCATGTCCACAGTGGAGAAGATCGCCAAAAACGAAAGAGTATTAATGATCATGCATGAGCCTTTAAAAAATAAGCTTATGAAATCGAATATGCTTGAAACACTAAAGGGATATGAAAACCTTCAGATGATACCACTCCAGGATTATGTAACGAATATCAATCTGATAAAGAACAGCAAGTATATAGTAAACGATGGCGGAGCACCACAACTAGAATCCTACTTCCTTAGCAGACCCTGCCTTTTGATGAGGGGATTCATGGAACAGAACGGCTACCCCAATGTCTGCCTTTCAAAATATGATACCAGCATCATAGATGATTTCCTGCAGAACTATAACAACTATATATTTGATGTAGATATCAATTCCCTCAAGAGTCCTTCTAAGGAAATCGTCGATATATTAGTTGAAAAAATGTCGCAACTGAAGAACTCATGAAGCTTAAAGGCAATCTATCAACAGTTGCAGTGATTCTGCTTTTGGCATTGCTTTTCAACTACTATGCCTATGTTAACAATGAAGTTAACTACAGGGTAGCTGATAGCCCTGATGAGAATCTGCCTTTGATCTTTTCAAAGATTATCGTAGAGGAGTCATCTTTAGTATGGCATTCTGAAATGAATGAGAAATATAATGTAAGTTATTTCAGGCCAAGAAACTCGATAGACATTGGAGGAAATAATTACATCGGCCCCTACGTCGGTTTCCAGATATTGTTGGCCGCAGCGAGGCTGTATGGCCTTTTAGATTACATAGTGCCTCTGGCAGGATGTGTAGGTGTACTGTTCTTATATCTGCTTGTAAGGAACATATTCGATGACAAAACTGCAATCATTGCAGCGCTGATCTGGGGACTTAACCCTACATATGTATTCTTTTCCAATATGTACTACAGCAATATTCCTGCAGTGACCTTTTCGATCATTGCCCTCTATTGTTTCCACAAAGGCATAAAAACCGGAAAGAACGTATACATCGGATGTGCTGGTTTGTTTTGTCTGTATGCTGTTTTTACCAGAACCTCAGAAATAGTCATATTTGGATCGATATTGATCGGACTTATTGCAGCAAGATGGGGATTTACCAGAAAGATACAATTGAAAGAGATAACCATATTTGTGGGTATCTTCCTGATACTGCGTATCTTGTGGACAATATCCAATTCTACCCTTAATGCACAAACCGTGGATATCAATACAGGAGGAGGAGGAATAGGGTACCAACTTGAATATCTCATAAACAACCTGAGAATATATGCAGACTCTTTTGTGAAGTATATAGTGGATTATCCACCTCTACTGTTTGTTCTTGCCTGCTTTGGGGTTATATCGGCATATTCTTCAAAGGACAAAATGCAATGGTTCTTTTCACTTTTCTTTATTGGGCTATTCTTGCTTTTCTTTGGCCTTTATGGCTTTAGAGGTGAGACCTGGGGATTTGAGGCTGGTTCCATCGATTCTTCCATGGCGCGTTATTTTGTGATAAACTATGCAATAATGAGCATATTTGCTGCTGTATTTTTAACCAGTTTTTTGAAAAGAGAAAATAATTCTCGAATCGTCGCTTTGCTTTTACTGCTGATATTGCTTACCTCAACTACTACAATATTTGAAAGCGACAAGAATTTGATAAAAACTAAAGACAGGTTAAATATGTGGGGAGATCTGAACCGGCAAATAGTAACCAATACACCTGAGAATGCCGTTATTTTCACCAGAGCCTTAGATAAGGTTTTCATGATGGAACGGCAAGTAGCTGTGTATAGGACAGAAGCAGAACTCAGAGCACAACCTGACATGGCATATTGGTATACAGGTGCAAATATAGAGAGAGACCTCGTGCCACTTATAGATAAAATGCTATCCGATGGAGTTCCTGTTTATGTTACAAAAGAAGCTACCGAACTGTTCCAACATTTAAAAAAGAATAAAAAGTATAAACTGACATCTGTAGCTAAGGACAATATGGTTTGGAAAGTCGAGAAAGCAAAATAATCGAACATCAAATCCTTTTTTCTGCAATACCCTGCGTATCTCGAATGCGTTTTGCAGGTACCCCTGCATACACACCATGGGATTCGAGTTTACCTTTAACTACAGCACCTGCAGCTATAATGCAATAGTCTCCGATTTCGGTACCTGGAAGTATAGTGGAATTTGCTCCGATCCATACACCATTACCAATGGTTACAGGTTCGCCTATGAAAGTACGGCCATCTTCAGCTACACGATCCTTTTCCAGATGAGTACTTGTAGTTATCAAGGCATTAAAACCGATGGAACAGTTATTTCCTATTGAAACACTGCCAGAACAATCAAACTGTACACCACGGTTTATAAAACAGTTTTTTCCAATGGAAAGTTTCCTGAATGAATTAACATAAATATTCTTACGGATGCGTGTACTATTTCCAACACTTGCGATCGGCTTGATAAATAAAGTTCTTAAAATAGAGCAGATACTCATATCTGGAAAAAGATTCGCCAGAAAAAGGAATGTATATACGTAGAGCTCTTCCAGAGTTTTGCGTATCCCAAGTTTAATTAGAGAAAGTCCAGACATGATAGTTCCTTTTAATGATTGTATTTCCTGTACACATATAAGAACGATATAGCAAGCCCTATCAAGCAAGATATACATGTGGCCATAGCTGCACCAACCACTCCATATGAAGGTATGAACAATTGGTTAAGAAAAATATCAAGGACAAGAACAATCAAACTCATAAACATTGAAACACGTGGCTGCCCAATTCCATTGATCACAGTAGTGAACAGTGAAAACAAGCCAAAGAAACCCATGCCTATTGTCAGGACTCCCAATGATGTGGAACCTGCTGAATATTGTTCAGAAAAAAGAAAGCTCAACACTTGTTTCGAAAAAATAACTACGAACAAAGTAGAAGGGACAAGTACAAGCATGGAATATTTCACTGATCTAATAATGTGCATTGTCATCTGTGACCTGTCATTATGGACTGACATACTGGAAATTGCAGGGAATAAAGCTCCGTATATGCCTGCAATGATGTAAAATGGCACTTTTGAGATGGTCGATACGGCAGAATAAATACCTACATCCATATCTGTAAGATAAGCTTTAACAAAGAATAGATCAAAGCTCATAATTAAGTTTGTAGCAACTGAATAAAATATAATTGGGGTTGCAAAATCCAGTATTGTCCTTGCAGAGATAAGAGTGCTTTTATTAGATGATGATTGGAACTTTTTATCTGTTGAGCGAACAAAGAAAAATCCCAAAGCAAAAACAGCTACTGATGATATTATAAAACCAGTTATTGCACCATAAAGTGCATAAGAGGTTACTGCAAACCCGAGTATGAACACTACTTTAAAAACGGAATAGAGAATGACCATAAGGGATTGTTTACCATACTCTTTTAATCCGTTGAAATAGCCAATATACAGGGCTTGCAATGCATATGCAGGAACAATAAGAGAAGAAAGCCGAAGATATGGAGTAAGACCCGGATCATTCAACATGATAGCTAACTGGTCGGCGAAATAGTAGTAAATTAGGAATAGAACTAAACTAAATGTTAATTGCATATTTTGCGCAGTTTTCTTAACATGTAATTCATTCCCATCCTGGTGTGCCACATATTTGGATACAGCCTGTGGTATACCCGTTGAAAGGATCAGATTCACCATTGTCATAAGAGAAATAACAACAGCGTATATTCCATAATCTGCAGGACCTAGAAATCTACCTAATCCGATATGCGTCGCATAGCCAGAGAGGACAAAAGAGACCTGAGCTGCTATTAGATAGATAGTTCCATGCCTTAAACTCTGCTTCATTTTTACCTTTTAATATATCTATATGCTGTGTATCCGAAAAATAGGATTTTTATGCCATGAGATATATGTAAATGTTGCAATAATTTATAAACTTGACTGCTTTCTCTACAGAAATACATGTACACGGGGATACAGTGAGATCAGATGGACATAGATGAAATTTGTAAAAAAATATTCCTAAAACTTATAGTAATATCTTTACTATTAGTAATATTCAGTATACTCATCGGTTCTCATGAACTAAAGATACAAATATTGATACTTATTCTCCCCATACTGGGAATACCTATTATTAGAGATATGGACAGGGAGAGGAATATAGGAAATGTTGATAACAGGATCATCTGGATAGTACTTGCATATGTATTCACATTGTCTGTTTTCATTCGTTATTACCCATATTTTTGGACAAATGTACCACCGGGATATGATCCAGGCCTGTATAAATATGGCTTTGATACATATATCTCAAATCTTCCCGGTATTCCTGAAAGCACATTGCCCGAATGGTTCAAAGAAATGTTCCCTCAGGGAATATTCCTACTTGGCGATATACTGTATGTGGTTGCAGGTTTTAGATCTACCGAGATTATAACGATTTTTACACCTCTTGTATGTGGATTAATGGCTTTTCCTGTGTTCGCCGTATCAAAACAAATTTCCAGCGAGAGAGGTGCAGTTATTTCTACGGTTATCTACCTACTGTCTGCAACCCAGTATGTGCTTTTTGAATACTTATACCTAAAGAATATAATTGGGCTTTTCCTTATGTTAATAGCCATAATTTTGTTGCAAAAGGAAAGATACATAACTACAGCTATCATTTATGCTGCTTTGAGTATCTACCATCAGCCACATTTTCTTCTTTTGTCTTTAGTGTTGCTATGCTGGCTACTCGAAACAAAAAATCCAAAAATATACTTGACCGGCATCATAGCCGCTTTGCTGATGCTACCTTTCTGTATACCCAGAATGGAACTTGTTGTTTCCATGCTGAATGGTTTTCTCAGTGTT
>DAKU01000016.1 GCA_002508425.1 Methanosarcinaceae archaeon UBA470 | reverse complement strand
AAACTGGAAGCACCGGCAGTAGGTTCCCTAGCTGTTATACCCGTTGTATGCAAAGAGAAGTATGTTTCCACTCTGGAAAAGCATTATTACAAAACTCTTGGCAGGCCCATTATACAAGCTGTAGAAGAACTTAAACCCACTATATACATAGAATTCCATTCATATTCAAAGCAGAACCAGAAGCTTCTGACAGGTGCAGAACGTATTCATAAGATAGGAGTTCCTGCCTACAGCCAGCTTGATAATGATGTGCTTCTGGGTTCGGTATCTCCTGTCATAAGAAGAGAATACTTTCCTATGGAAGCACTGTGCCTGTCTTTTGAGATCCAGAAAGATAATCCCTTATCAAAGAATTATGGAGCCAAACTCGCGAAAAAAATGAAAGAATGCTTATCAAAAGATCATTTTATCGAGCAATTGAAAAAAATATATCCTGTTCAGACCACCAAAGTAATAGAGGATTATAGAAAATTTTATGGTTTGTAAGTAAGGCTTACAAACCATGTGATTTACCATCTTTTGACTAGTTTTCCAGTTAGCCCATGTTGTAATTGTTGATGTTGTGTGCAGGGTTAACATCCTGCATATCCTTTTCCTGGGCCTTGAGCATGTCATCAACACGCAATATCATGGCAGATACTTCTGATGCGGACTTGATAGCCTGTGTCTTAACACGAAGTGGATCAATGATACTGTCTTTCATCATGTCCTCGATCTTACCTGAGTACACGTTGATGCCACTGTTCTTATTCTTTCCAGATTCAGCACGCAGCTGCAACAGCATATTGATCTTGTCGAGTCCTGCATTCTCTGCAATTGCTTTTGGTATTTCTTCCATAGCATCTGCAAAAGCATGGATGGCAAGCTGCTCACGTCCCTCGATGGTGGATGCATAAGAGCGCAATCCCTGTGCAACAGCCATTTCAGAAGCTCCTCCGCCAGGCACTATTGCCTTATCTTCCAGCACAGACTTTACAACATTGAGAGCATCGTCAAAAACACGCTCGATGTTATCAGTAACATGTTCACTGCCTGCCTTTATGAGGATAGTCACAGTATTGGATTTCTTGAAACCTGTGATGAGTGTTTTCTCTTCATATTCAGATTCCTGCTCCACCACTTCGGCAAATCCAAGGTCATCAGCACTGATCTCGTTCATGTTCCTTACAAGCTTAGCACCTGTGGAAAGGGAAAGTACGGTCATATCCTCATCTTTCAGCCTTCTGCAGGTGTAGATTTTGTGCTTCATCAAGTAGTGTACAGCACTATCATCTATGTTCTTGGAAGAGAAGACTACGTTGGCACCTGTGGCTATGATCTTATCCAACATTTTATTGAAATTGATCGTTTCCTGGTCCTTAAAGGCAAACATTTCCTCGACACTTCCAAGCTGGATCTTTGACTTGGTATTGGTCTTGGCAAATTCTATTGGCATATCCAGAAGCGCGATCTTTGCATTTTCAACCTTAGCAGGGGTATCAGGGTGAAGACGATATTTATTGATGTAAATCCCCTTTATTACCTGTGTATCTGTGATCTTGCCGCCAGCCTCTTTCCGGATAACAATCTTGTCATCTATATTGTACTTGCCATTTTCCTCTATTGCCAGCACTGCATCGACACATACCTTTGACAGATGGTCTGAGGAAGCTTCAGGAGCTTTACCTGTGATAGAAGTCTCTGCTATCTTCTCAAGTGTTTTTCGGTCATCCTTCTCAACCTTTGTTGCAAAGTTTTCCAGGATCTCAATAGCTTTCTGGGCAGCAAGGTTGTACCCTTTAAAAATAACTATGGGGTGAAGACCTTTTTCAATAAGTTCTCCGGCTTTGTCCATGAGGCTGCCTGCTATCACAACAGCGCTGGTGGTGCCGTCCCCTGCAATGTCTTCTTGTGTCTTGGCGACCTCAACGATCATTTTTGCAGTGGGGTGCTCTATCTCCATTTCCTTGAGTATAGTGGCACCGTCGTTGGTAAGAACAATATCTCCAAGAACATTGACCAGCATTTTGTCCATACCCTTTGGTCCTAAGGTAGAACGTACCAGCTTTGCAACTGCTTTAGCAGCATTGATATTCATGGAAAGGGCATCTTTACCCTGTGCATGCTCTGTTCTTGGGTCAATAATATAAACCGGCTGACCTCCATATTGTCCTGCCATTTGTATTGACATGCCTTGTTGTGCCATTATTTTGAACCTCCTGAATCCAGATGATGAACTTGTTTTAATGTATCTTTTTTACGTATGAATTGAACTAACTGTATATGGTTCTATAAAAACGTTTCGATATGCAAATATGTGCTTTTGCATGGTCAAAGCATTTAAATCATAAAATCCATTTCTCGGTTATGTTGACCTTCATAGGATTAGGACTCTTTGATGAAAAAGACATCTCCCTAAAAGGACTTGAAGCTATTGCCCAGGCAAACAGGGTATATGTAGAGTTCTATACATCCAGGCTTATGGGAACTACCGTGGAGAGGATGGAAGAATTGTACAATCAAACGATAACAGTACTCACACGGGAAGAGGTGGAACAGTATCCAGATTGGCTAAGTTATGCCAAGAATGAAAATGTGGTTTTTCTAACAGGCGGAGATACAATGGTTTCCACTACCCATGTTGACCTGCGCCTGCGTGCAATGGAAATGGGCATCAGTACAAAACTTGTGCATGGTTCGTCAATATCGTCAGCAGTATGTGGGCTTACCGGTCTGCAGAACTATAGGTTTGGAAAAGCCGTTACTGTACCACATCCATATACAAGTAGCAGAGGGAAAACGGTCATATCGGAAACCCCTTATGATACTATTCTTCAAAACCTTGAACATGGGCTTCATACTCTTGTTTTCCTTGACATTGATAAAGAAAAAGGTTACATGACAGTGAATCAGGCATTGGACCTTCTTCTGCAGGTAGAAGAAAAGAAAAGCATAAAAATATTGCAGGACAGGATAGCAGTTGGCATAGCCAGAGCCGGATCCGACTCCCCATCGGTTGCAGCAAATTACATTAAAAACCTGATTGATTTTGATTTCGGTGGACCTCTTCATATATTGGTGATTCCAGCAGATACGCATTTTGTTGAAGCAGAGGCGTTAGTACAGTTGGCACATGCACCAAAAGCAATACTTGAAATGCATAACCAGTAGTGGTGTATACTAATATAAAGGTACAAATCTATATATCAAAACAGCATAGAATATATCGATTACATATAAAATATATCATTATTGAAATTAATATATGAGGGAAAAATGGTTCGAGATGCAGTTGGCGTGATATTCGGAGAAGCAGGGACATCCAACTTCAGGATACTATTATCAGATAGCACCAGTGTGCATCAGGGAGGATATGTAAAAGCCTGGCATGAAATCGATGGCTGGGTGCTTGCACAGGTACTATCCATTACCCGTTCCGGAGATAGTTACTCTATAGAGGAGGCAAAGAACGGTACCCGTAAGGACAAAAGCGGGGACAGGATAATCGCTGATGTGACGGTCATAGGCAAACGTGATGATTCAGGTCTGTTACGGTCACCTACAACTCCTTTTAGTCCGGGAGACCCCATCTACAAAGCGAACAACGAACTTATATGCAGTTCCCTTGGGCTCTCTGGAAAAGAAATGTTCATTGGCATGCTGGAAGGCACTGATATACCCGTACATCTCAATGTGAATAGCCTCGTACAGAAACACTGCAGTATCCTTGCAAAGACAGGAAGCGGCAAATCCTATACTGCGGGTGTGCTCCTTGAAGAGATGCTAGACAGAAAAGTACCTCTGCTTATTATTGATCCGCATAGTGAATATGCATCTTTGAAAGAAGAAGGAACAATCAGTACAGAAGTTGCAGGCAGGTTCAAGGTCTCGCCAAAATCATATGCACAGTATGTTACTGTATACACTCCAGCCAACAAGAGCCTGAATCCTAAAGCTGATGAAGTGTTTCGGCTTAACGGCATGAACCTTACAGCAAAAGAATTGAGTGAGGCTTTTCCTAACAATTTCACAAGCACACATATCGGCATACTCTACGAGGCCATTGATAAGATCAAAGCCGAGATGGATACATATACTCTTGATGAGATAATTTTTGAGGTCAAGAACAATGATAGTAAGGCAAAGTGGAATGTGATCAGCTTTCTTGAAGAAATAAGGGAAAACGGCATACTTTCAACAAATCCCACATCAATTGAGGACCTTGTTCAACCGGGAAGAGCTGCCATCATAGATTTCAAAGGTGTGAATCCGGATATTCAGTCGATGATCGTTGCGCGTTTATGCAGTACGTTATTCGAGGCCCGAAAGATGAATACCATTCCCCCTGGTATGCTGGTGGTAGAAGAAGCCCATAACTATGCTCCTGAAAAAGGTTTTAGCAAAACCTTAAGCTCAGATATACTACGGACAATTGCCTCAGAAGGGCGTAAGTTCGGTCTTGGAATGATGGTAATTTCCCAGAGACCTGCACGTGTGGACAAGAACGTTCTTTCTCAGTGCGGCACGCAGATCATCATGAAGGTCACTAACCCCAATGATCTGAAAGCTATAAGCAAAGGTCTTGAAGGTGTAAGTTCCTATGTGGAGGACGAACTCATGCGCCTGCCGCCGGGAGTTGCGATGCTGGTGAGCACTGATATTGAACGACCTATTCTGGTAGACATAAGGGTGCGTAAAAGTAAACACGGTGGAGAGTCTGTTAATGTAATGCGAAGTGTTAACTTTAACTCTGCTCCGGCAGCACCGGCTAGGAAGCCACCGATGGAATCAGTACACATTTCACCTGCAATAGAACATCATGTCAAAGAAGAGCATATACCTATTCAGACTACTACAGCTCCTCCCCCCAAGAGAAAACCGTCAAAGGAAGTAAAAACAGAAGAAGGAGGCGGTCTTTTCAAGAAAATATTTGGTGCGAGCAAATGAGGAGGGAATAGCTTGCCAGCTGATCTGAATGAAAAGGTTAAAAGATATGAGAACCTACTAAGGCAAGCGCTGGAAAAAGCAGAGTTTGCACCTATTAAGGATTCGCATATGTACGCTGTCGCAAATGACTTTCATACGATGGCAAAATCATATTACGAAGATGGTATCCACTTTATACGACAGGAAGATCCTGTGAACGCACTGATTTGTTTCAGTTACGGACACGCTTGGCTGGATGCAGGGGCGCGTCTTGGAGTGTTCAGAGTGGATGATGATAAATTGTTTACCATATGAATCCTGCAAGGTGACAAAACTCAATTTCCCGGAGACGAGTAAATGTCAAATTATAATGTTATACTTGAAGCTGCCTGGTTGGTCAGAGATGTGAATAGTCCAGATGATGCCATAGGTGTGGCAATTTCTGAGGCTGGCAAAAGACTGAACCCTAAACTCGATTTTGTGGAAGTGGATGTTGGCACCACATATTGCCCGGCTTGTGAAGAAGCATTTAGTAGTGTTTTCCTGACCGCTAACACTGCTATTGTAGGTCTGGTCCTTGAGATGAAGGTATTCGATGCCGAAACTGAGGAACATGCATCACGAATAGCTAAATCCGTTATTGGAAGGGCATTGAGAGATGTTCCTCTAAAAATCGTTGATGTTGAAGAGTTTCAGTAAGGTAAGGAGTATACTATGGACAGGACAATATCTGTTGTAGGGCATGCAGCCATAGATCTGCTTTTTGACGTAGAGCACATTTCCTGCCATAATGAATCTTACCCCATTATTGACTACCATGAGTATTTCGGAGGCGGGGCTGCCAACATTGCAGTGGGTATTGCCAATCTTGGCGGTAAAGGCCAGCTAATATCTGCTGTTGGCGAGGACTTTGGAAGTTCTGGATACGAGGAATATCTTACTTCTTTGGGCGTAGATTTATCTTTACTATATAGATGTAAAGACAAAAAAGTTACAAAGGCGTTTGTTTTTACCGACAGAGATCACAATCAAAGCACGTATTTCCACTGGGGTGCATCTGCGCTTCTGAAAGAACTGGAACCTCCGGAGGTTGAATTTGTACATCTTGCAACTTCCGAATGCTCTTTTAATGCAAGGATAGCAAAAAAAGCGGGTTTTGTCTCATTTGATCCTGGACAGGACCTTATAACCTATAATCGTAAAGACCTGGAAACCATATTAGAACACACGGATATACTTTTCACAAATCGTCATGAGATTAAGAGAGTTTGTGAGATGACCGGCCGTTCTTTTGAGGAACTCAAAGCAAGCATAGGGACTATTGTGGTGACCTATGACTCACGGGGAAGCAGAATACATACTGAAGATGCAGAATATTGCATACCTGTAGTGCCTGTAAAAGCCGTTGATCCCACCGGTGCAGGTGATGCATACAGAGCAGGGTTCCTATTAGCTTTCACACGAGGATATGACATGGAAACCTGTGGCAGAATAGGTGCAACAGTTGCATCCTTTGCAGTAGAGGTCATAGGTTGCCAAGTAAAATTGCCTACATGGGAAATGATGCAGGAAAGGTTTGAAGCGCATTTTGGAACACTGCGCAAATAGTTTTATTATAGGCTGCTGAACACATCAGTTCTCAGCAGCTTTTTTGTCAATTAAATTATAGTTTTTCTGGTACTGGATTCATCTTTTTTAAATTGTTTGATAAACCAGTATATGAGACACGTACCTAGAACTAGACCTAAAACGCCCTCTCCATTGAGAAATATCAAATTGCCCTCTATAATACCTTGTTCATTTCTATAGATATTCCCAAGTATAGTTGTATTCAAAAAGTTCCATATTGAGTGAAAAAGTATAACTGGTAGCATATTTTTAGATAAATAGAAACAATATGAAAACGGGAAACTTAAAGTGAATATAGCACATGCTTGGATAAAGCATACTATAAGTGGGTTGCTTGAACCTGTTGTCCTTGCCAGCAGATACACTGCTGGAACATGATACAATGCCCAAACTATACCAACTATAATAGTTGAATTTGTTTTTCCTTTAATTTTTGTTAATTCGGGAAGTAAATAGCCCCTCCATCCGTATTCTTCTCCTAAGACACCGAATATAGTAGCAGTAATTGAAATTATGGTAGTTATAGTATCTTTTATTGTGAAAATTTTTTGGATATTTAGTTCTCCTATTCCAGTAATAATGCCTATAAGAATGCAAAAGATAACAAAAAAAAGAGGATAAAGTATACCAAATAGAAGTGATGTAGCACTTACCGTTTTGGCGAAATATACGAGTTTCGCTTTTGAAATTTTATGTAAAACTTTTATAAAAATGATTGCCAAAAGTCCTGGAATCAACATTATTATCGAAAACAATTTTAGTCCTGTAGGTGGATTAATAAATAGAGCAATGGTTACCAGCCAAGAAATTGTTAAAACAGCAAGAATGTAAGCCTTTGAATAGTTTTCCTGCAATTCATTTTTTTCATTCATGAACCAATACTCCTATAAATAGAATCATTTTAATGTAATATTATACTTATATAGATATATATAGTTTAAACAATTATTGAGGATTCTGATTAACCCTCTGTTT
>DAKU01000155.1 GCA_002508425.1 Methanosarcinaceae archaeon UBA470 | reverse complement strand
ACGAAGGGATATCGTTCGTGTACGTTGGCATGATTATGTCCTTAGTATTCATGCTGGTATATGCACTTGTGGGAGCAGGGACCCTACTGGATTCTTTCCTGCTTCCGGAAGATTATGCTGACTGGCATATAGTTGATCAATTTAGGCCGGGAGTATATCTTGGCATACCTGTTCTTGCAGCATTTTTGGCTTGGAAGGACAGGTTCGCAGCGGTCAAACTGTAGAGGTAATTAGAATAAAACGAGGAACGAATATGGTAATTGGTTACAAATATTTTTTGAGGAAGGTTGCCGGATTGTTGGAATCCGGTGATAACTTCACCGTAGGTGCAGCATCCAGGTCTCTCAATATGAAACCTGAAGAATTCAAGCAGTTGCCTTCGTTGATGGAGAACAATGGGGACATTGAGGTGCGTGAGGAAAACATAAACGATTGTAGTACCCGTTCTTCATGTTGTAAAGGATGTGGTGCATGTCATAAGAGCAAAAGTGTGATCTTAACAGGGGCTTCATATCGATTGACTGAGAGTGGGAACAGAAAAATTATTTATCTTTAAAATTTAAGATATTAAAGATGACGATTTCCAGTTCAGCAATAGTGAGGAATTAATGATAACAAGAACCGAGCCGGCATTGTGGACCAGAGCTCCTGCTACCGGATTTAATATACCTGTCATTGCTAATGCTATCGCAACAAAATTCAAACCCATGGAAAATGTTAGGTTCTGTCTGATGGTCTTCATGGTTTTATGGGATAAGCCTAAAAGATGTGGAATCTGTCTTATATCATCTCCTGCAAGTGCAATATCCGCCGCTTCAATAGCAATGTCACTGCCAACACTACCCATTGCAATGCCAACGTTTGCAACTTTTAATGCAGGGGCATCATTCACGCCATCACCTAGCATACATATACGCTCACCTTTTTCCTGATATTTACCGATAAACATCATTTTATCTTCCGGCAAGCAGGAAGCTCGCACATCATTAATTCCTGCGATGCCTGCTATGTGATTTGCTGCCTGTGGATTGTCACCGGTAAACAGGCTACTTGCTAATCCCATTGCATGGATCTTTATTGCAGGATGAGTTGAAATCTCTAATTATTGCTTTTCCAATCGGATGTCCTGAGCGAAGCTCTCTACTGCTACAACTGCCATCTCACCACGAGTAAGGGTTCCTGTTTTATCAAAAACTATCCGGTGAACTCCGGCAAGGCGCTCAAGAGCATCACCTTCACGAACAAGGATGCCGTATTTTGTTGCGTTTCCGATCCCTGCTACAATTGCAGTCGGAGTTGCAAGAACAAGTCCACAAGGACAGAATACTACCAGAATGGTAACCGCACGGATGATATCACCTGTGATTATCCATGTTCCTGCAGCAGACAGGAGTGCAGCAATAACTATCCATGTAGCCCATCGGTCTGCAAGTTTTACTATCTTTGCTTTTCCGGCATCTGTGGATTCCACAAGACGTATCATTCTTTGCAGGGAGCTTTTCTCACTTATTTCTCAGTGTTTTCTACGATGTATTTTTTTCCATGAACAGGGCATTCAGTTCTTGAAGCTATGGTACAATGTATTTTTTGTCCGGTCTCATAGAAATATTTGAAGTGATCCAGACACAAGGATAATTCCTCATTATGTCGCATATATTCTACAAACTTTGTAATTCTATCAAACGTTTCGGGTGTTAATATATGTTCAATTTTGCATGCATCATGGTTAGATATTTCTTCATCAAGACCGATCATTAGAAGAAAATCATGGATGGTGCTGTGTTTTTCTATTGTAGTCTTAGCCAGCGTTTTGCCTTCTTCAGTAAGTGTAGCACCACCGTACTTCTCATAGTTGATATACCCCATTTTGGTAAGTTTCTGAAACATTCCAGTGACTGTTGGAGAACTTAAGTTTAGTTCTCTGGACACATCTTTTACCTGGGCATAACCTTTCGTCTCTATTATTTTGTCAATTATTTTTAAATAATCTTCAACTCGTTCAGTTGTCATGAGGCACTACCTTAATTAGATTAATAATAATTGAAATGAGAGTTGAATTAGTATTTAAGTATAGTGATTCTATAATGAGGATTCTGATTACCCCTCTTTTTTATGTCACCATAAAATTGAAGTGCATTTATTCTAGAGATTTTCGATAAACCTATTCTCCCCACTATCACATATTTATAAAATCTAAATAATAGATGAATAAATTAATAATTGTAGATTATTTACTGAATTTATTTACAAAAATCTACATCCAGGGAAATGTGAGACAATGTCTTAATGACCAGTCGTTTTGATGATCCTTGTTTTTATGAATATGTTTGATGCCTTCGGCCATGGGTTTTTATATATGTTTTGATGCTTTTTTCTTCCTCCTTTATCCTAACCAACGGCCTTTAAAAAATATAAATAGGAGTTGTTTATATTCAGCTATGTTCAAAGTGGTTAAATATATGTATTTACCCACCCAGGAAAAGCAAAAAAAGTAGTAAGAAAAGAATACCTGCTCTAACTCATGATTCTGAGACAAGTATCTCTTTGACAGGCTGCAGGGAACTAAGATCAATGTCTATTCCATGGCGTTCTACAAACTCCCAGGTGCCAATACGGTCCGGGGTCCAGTCCAAAAACCACATCTTAGATACAATTTTTCGAATAAGGATCGGCTCATTGAGTTTCACTGCTTCATCCGGAGCTATATCTAAGTTCGAAATCCACCGCAGCTTGTTAATACCAGCTTCCTGCGAGCCACGTATGAAAGCGTAGAACGCACTTTCCATCCGGCTGATAGTTCCAGTTGCAGTCTTTCCAGAAGGCATTGCACGGAACCTGTAAGGCCGGAGTTTATGCTGCAAGCACCACTGCTCAAGTACGACAGCATGCAGGGAAGGAAGCAAATAAGCATGGAGCTGATGAGGAAAATCTATGTGCAACAGGGAATCAAGGATCCCAGGATAATAATAGCGATATTCCTGCAGGCTAGTTTTCCGGACATGTACTCTACCATTTAATCCCATATCTTTTGGAGTATAGGTATGCAGTACCCTGCGGGGAATAGGAGTATCGCTGTTGATTAGTACCATTTCAATGGTTGCTGCATTCCATTTCTTGATAGCTGTCATATTCACACTATATTTGTTCTAATTTTATATTAGATGTATGGTATTTTTGCCTATGTTTTTCCCAAGCCAAGGATTCAAAAGTCTATAGGAATATGACCTTTCCCACCTGCTACCTCCCCATTGAAGCCAAAAAAGATATCAGAAAAACATACCCCTTTGACGCTGAACAGCAAAATGCTCAAAATAATCTGTTGTTGACAAAAGCATACTCTTTTACTATATAAGTGGGAAAAATGATTTTGTGTTTCTCAAAACTGTGGCAAAGTCAAGAACACCATATATTTTGCCTACAACTAGAACTGTTCCGATAGGAAATGACACATCTTCATTCAAAATAATGTCCCATGTACTTTATTTTTAGTATTACGTTCTTATTTTTAAAGTTGATTATTAAGATACTTTTGAAACAAAATAGAAAACATAATATCTCAGAGAATTTCGATTAACCTACCTTCCTCAGTACCACTTCCCACTAAAATATAACTAATAGCTAAGTAAATTAATAATCATGGACGATTTAACTGATTTTGCTCTTAATGAAGAATATAAATGCCACTTCAAATTTATGGTGATATAAAAAACAGAGGGTTTATCAGAATTATCAGAGGTTATTTGATATTTTCGCTTAACCTCTTTAACACGTTTTTTGCTTGCTCTTCTCTGCCTCTGTTTTTAAGGTCATCGTACATTTTGGATGCGTAGACTATTTTCTTGAGCTCTTCCATTTCTGCATCTTGGTGCTGTTGGTTGAGGGCTAGTAGTTGGTTATCAGCATGTTGTTGTTGAACGAGGCGAATAAGTTCTCTGTAGTCTTCAGGTGGTTTTGTTCCTTCGTTGATGGTGAGATGGATGGCATATTGGGTGTATTGGTCTTTGAGTTGTTCGGGAGTTCGAATGTTGTAGGCAGCATATGTTTTGTTGTCGGCACGACCTGAGAGGTAGTTGATGAGGTTTTCGGGCATCCCTGTTTGACCGAGGGTGTTATTGAAGTATTTTCGCATGTTATGAGAGCGGATTTTGGAGTAAGAGCCTGATTTGCGGTTTTTGTTGTAGCCTGCAACTTGGGAAAGGCGTTGGTACATTGATATGATACCATGCTCTTCTAAACCAAAGAGAGAGGCAGTGTCGGGAGCATTATATTCGTTGAGCCAGAATAGAACGGCGTTTGAGGCTTCACGAGTGATGAATGTGTAGTAGCGTTTTTGTGTCTTTTTACGAAGGGGGTGAAACATGGTAATTCCTGTGATTTCATCGTAGCCTTTTTTGAAGTCGGCGATTTTGAGGGGGAGGAGTTCACCTGTTCCCATACCGGAGGTACATTGGAGTAAGATTATGGCTTTGTCACGAGGGGAGCAGAATTCGAGTACACGTTGGATGTCAGAGATGGAGGGAATGAAGAAGTTGTCTTCGAGGGGTGTGGCATTTATTCTACCGATGTCGGGGGTTGCAACTTTATAGTATTTGAAGAAGTAGTTGACACGGTTGATAACACTTTTTTGAGTGGTGGGAGCGAGGTCTTTAATGGATGTGTAGAAATTTGCGAAAACATCGTTGATAGAACGCATGTCAAAGTCGTAAATTTCGAGTTGTTCCTTTTTGAAGAGTTCGAGGAGCTGAGTGGGGTTTTTCTCTTCTTGGTTGCAGAGGCGAAGCAGGGAAACTCCGAGACTTTTTCTACTGCCTTCTTTGTGAAATCTCATGTCAGAAAGTCTCTTCACAAAACGGTCACTTAAAACATCCTCAAGTGTGAATTTATCATCTTTGATAATTTCATTTACTTGTTGGTCTACGCTAGACATTTGAATCACTAATTGAGTAATGGTAGACTGTGTATATAACCTTGCTGGAATGGGTTATAGTATCCTTATGCTCTGGCCTATATCCTGTTCAAGAGCTTTCCTGTATATCATGTTGGCAGTGACTACGTCTTGCACTGCAAGCCCCGTGGAATCAAAAATGGTAATCTCATCATAAGACTGCCTTCCAGAATGAATACCAGAGACTACTTCTCCGAGTTCACAGAAGATATCTTTCTCGGTAATTATACCCTTTGACAAAGGTACATTAATTTCACCTGAATGGGATGCCTGTATAATATCGTCTACTACCACCTTAGCACGTAACAGAAGCTCCGGGTCCAGTTCTTCCTTGCCTTTTGCATCCGCCCCTATTGCATTGATATGTGTACCGTCCTTAACCCACTCAGACCTTACCACTGGTTCCCTTACAGGAGTGGTGGTCACCAGGATGTCGCAGTCACATACATCCTTTATATTGTCCTTCTTCAGAAATTCACAACTCATCACATGGCTCATATCTTTCTCAAAGCGATTACAGTGATTCATGTTCCTGCAAAAAAGCTTCACTTCCTGAATGTCCATAATCACAGAAAGGGCAAGCAACTGGGTACGAGCCTGGTCCCCTACTCCAACCATGCCCACAACATGTGAATTCTTCCTGGCAAGACATTTTGCAGCCACCCCTCCAGCGGCACCTGTGCGCATATCTGTAATAAATGTCCCGTCCATGATAGCCAGAGGTGCACCGGTCTGTGTAGAATTTAGCACAATCACTGCCATAACAGTCGGCAAACCCTTCTGATGATTGTCTGGATGCACGTTAACTATCTTCACACCAGCAATATCTTCCTCCTCTATATACACCGGCATGGTGCGTAGATCACCATTGTATTTTTGGAAATAGAGATATGATTTAGGAGGCATCTGCACTTTTTTTAGACCATGCTGTCTGAAACCTTTCTCCACGGCTTCTATTGTGGAATGCATGTCCAGCAAGCTTTGCACATCAGACTGATCAAGCCATAGCACATCCATAGAAACATCACTTTTAGAAATCCTTATCATATTTCTGGTATACAAGAGTAAAAAGGTTTGGTATAGCTCTATAATACGATTCTGGATTTCATTTTTACAAATAAGCTATTTTTCCATTTGCCACCAATGTTGGAATATTTTCAAATATTAAGCCCATATATATGTATTGGGGAGAAATATGAACATATTCTATATTTATGCGCATCAGGAACCTGCATCTTTTAATGCTGCACTGAAAGCTACCGCTCTGGAGACCCTGGAAAAATCAGGTCATGAAGTAAAGGTTAGCGATCTCTATGCCATGAAGTTCAAGCCTGTGCTTGATGCTAGTGATTTCCTGCAAAGGAAAAAGAAAGATGTTTTAAGCCTGTTTCCAGAACAGATCAATGCAAGCAAGACAGGTACTTTTGTGCCGGATATAATGGAAGAGATGGAGAAAGTGAAATGGGCTGATCTGCTAATATTCCAGTTTCCCATTTACTTCACCGGCATGCCTGCCATCATGAAAGGCTGGATAGATAGGGTATTTGCAGCAGGCTTTGCATTTGATCCCATTACTCAGGGTGTCTATGATAAAGGCCTGTTAAAAGGTAAAAAGGTCATGGTGACCATCACCACGGGTGCCGATGAAAGCTTGTATTCGAAAGGTGGTGCACATGGAGACATCAATGAACTCTTAAAATACATCACTCATTGCATATTTGAGTACACGGGCCTTGAGGTCCTGCCTTCGTACATTATGTTCGCTGCAAACAGCCAGTCAAAGGAAACAGGTAAGCAGCGTTTGGAGAGGTACAGAGAGATACTGCAAAATCTATGATTTATTAATGCATAAAACAGCTTCTCTGCAATTCCATACGTGTGATATTATATCACTTTCTTCTTTACCAAAAAGCCTAAGTAATGTCAATCCCTCCTTTGCACAAAAATGAGTGTTTACTTGTTTTGAATAAACCGAGTTGATATTTTTGCCAATAAAAGATGGAGATACAATAAAGATAGATTATACCGGCACACTGGATGACGGCACTGTTTTTGATAGTTCTGCAGACCATGATCAACCACTTGAATTCACTGTTGGAGCAGGTCAGGTTATACCAGGTTTTGAAGATGCAGTAAGGGGCATGGAAGTAGGGGAAGAGAAAACCTTCAGAATAGAAGCTTGCGAAGCCTACGGCGAAATAAATCCGGACCTTACACAATCATTCCCAAGATCAATCCTTCAGTCTGATGTGGAGGTTGAGATTGGAATGATCCTGACGCTAGGTACAGATGATGGTCAACAAATGCCTGCAATGGTTACTGAAGTAACGGACGAGACAATCACACTTGATATTAACCACCCGCTTGCCGGTCAGGCTCTGACCTTCAGCATTAAGGTCATTGAAGCATAATATGTTATTTTAGACTATATTTTTTCAATAATTCAAAATTGCATATTATGTTAAGCCATTGGGTTTAATATAACAATAAAAAGTTGATATAAAAGAGCGTTTCATCGCTCTTTTTTTCAAATAGTTCACTCTGCCAGCTTCAAACCAGCTGCTTTTGCCCTAGCCATTAGTTCAGCATTACTTTTTACAGAACCGGGTTCGCTGTATCCTGCGGCTATGATCGTATCAATAGTCTCGACACCCATGAAATTCTTGAGGTTTCCGGCAAATTCCTCAAATACAGGGGCATACATAGCAGCTACAGGTGCTCCGTGAGAGCCTACAAGCACGGCTTTTTTTCCAGGAGCCACACGGGGAGAGAAGTCCGGATTGATCAGAGAATAGCACCTATCAAGGAATAAACGCATTTGGCCTGTGAATTGACTGAAATATATAGGAGAACCCATGACGATTGAATCGGCTTTTACCATTGAATTTAGTACTTTGGTAAGGTCATCTTGCAGTTTGCATTTATCGTGGATCTTACAGTAACCACATCCCTGGCAGCCTTTAAACTCCAGCTCATTGAGATAGAATAACTCTGTTTCAGCTCCGGCTTCTGCTGCAGACTCAAGGGTCTGTTTTACAAGTGTAGCAGTGTTCCCATTAATTCTTGGGCTTCCAATAATACCTATAGCTTTCATGTACTAGTTTCTCCTTAATTATATTGAAAAGAACTACCCGTCAGGGTATTCTTTAGTTCTATTATGCTTACTATATTTATATACCATACAATCATTTAGGATAGTAACTTACTGGTATGGTACAATGCAAATCACAGAATGTGGAAAAAACAATAATAATCACTGTTGTTGTCCCATTGAGGCAACTTTGGATGTAATAGGGGGCAAGTGGAAACCAATGATACTTTGTCTGCTGGCAGATAACACATTACGTTATAACAAAATTCAGCAGCTTATTCCTGATGTGTCTCCAAAGATGCTTACAAAACAACTGCGTGAACTTGAAGAAGACGGTTTGATCACAAGAAAAGTGTACCCTCAAATTCCCCCAAAAGTCGAATACACCATTACAGATTTTGGAAAAACAGTTCTTCCAGTGTTGAAAACTTTATTGGATTGGGGAACCGAATATCTCGGAAAGAAGTGCATTGCAACCATGCAAGTGGAAGAAATAAACTGCACTAATTGAAATCAGTAAGAAAAGAGGTCATCAACCTGAAAATACCACTATATATTTCTTTTACAAAATCCACATTTACTCAAAAAGATCATAGTCTATTTCTAGACAAGAACCAAACGAATTTTTTATATCAGACCCTTTACATTTAGTTAATAGCTACGGTCGCACCGGTTAAATGAAAATACCTTTGGTAAGATGAATGACAGTCAATGAGAATGTAAAGGCAATTCTTAAGGAGCTGGGAAACACAAAACTTGTTTGTGTCACCAAAACAGTCAATGCTCAGAGGATAAATGAATCAATAAGGGCAGGAGCCACCATCATAGGGGAGAACAAGGTTCAGGAATATGAAGAAAAATGTGATGAGCTATTGCCCTGTGAAAAACACCTTATAGGGCATTTACAGTCAAATAAAGTAAAAAAAGCTGTTCAGCTCTTTGATGTGATCCAGTCGGTCGACTCCTTGAAGCTAATACAGGAAATTGATAAGAAAGCCAGAGCTATAAATAAGATACAGAAGGTCTTTCTTCAGGTTAACATAGGCAATGAACCTCAGAAATTTGGTTTTGCAGATAATGAAATAGCACGGGTGCTTACTGAGATTCATACAATCAAAAATATCCATGTGCAGGGACTCATGTGCATACCTCCCTTTGAATCCCCGGAAGAAACACGATCATATTTCAAAAGAATGAAAGTCCTTTTTGATGAAATGCAGCAGAAGAAACAGGATAACATCGACATCCAAGAACTATCAATGGGCATGTCCAGCGACTACAGAATTGCCATACAAGAAGGAGCAACTATGGTGCGCATTGGTTCTTCAATATTCGGGAACAGAAAGTATTGAAGATATTTCATATTTCAGTTATTAATGTAGAATCTTTCAGAGTGATAGGTAGAACATTGATATAATTTGTTAGATAATTGAGAGTTATTATATCAGTTCTACAGAGTTTCTGTCAGAATATAAAGATATGATCATGCTTGTATCAAAAACACGATCATACCAATTATCGACATTAGTATAAACGGAAGTAGAATATCTATTAAATCGGCATGTGCTTCTTCATTTTTCAGAACATATTTCACTTTATATCACCAAGGGTACTGTTTGTACCGGCTAGGACTAATTCTTCCAACTATTTAAGTATAGTCCTGATGTAAAACATGAATATGATCATAATCATAAGGCTATTTCTAACTCAATTAAAATCAATACAAAACTAAGAATGCTTTTCATTACTTTCATATTTTCTTCAAAAGGCATGCACTTCATGGCAAAATGTTAATCTAAGCCTCATGTCATTTAGTATTTCATGGGCAGCATCATTTCCGTAAAGGGACTTAACAAAAAGTTCGCAGGACATGTTGCGCTGCATGATATTAACCTGAATATAGAACAAGGAGAATTCGTGATAATTCTGGGCCCTAACGGTGCAGGTAAAACGACGTTCCTGAAGATACTTGAAACTCTTATAAGACCCTCATCGGGATCAGTAGAAATAGGTGGAATGGAGCTTAACAGGTCAGCATTACAGATACGAAAGATGATCGGTGCCATCTCACATGAAAGCTATTTATATAGCGATCTGACAGTGGAAGAAAATCTGCGATTTTTTGGAAAAATGTACGGACTTTCGGACGATGAACTTATCGTAAGGATTCAACTGCTTCTTGAACAGATGCATCTTGAGTACCGATATCTGGACCGGGTGAGCACTCTATCCAGAGGTATGAAGCAACGTCTGTCCATAGCACGTTCTCTTATTCATGATCCTGAAATAATTTTAATGGATGAGCCATATACTGGCCTGGATCTGCAATCAGCCTGCAATCTAGAGAGACTGCTTCTTGAAAGTAGCAAAAAAGCCACAGTGCTGATGGTTACACATGATATAGACAGGGCTTTTTGTATATGTGATAGAATAATCATACTTTGTGATGGAACGATATCTTCAGATATAAGGCAAAAGGACATAAGTTCTGCAGAAGAACTCAAGAATATCTATACCACGATATTTGATGGAGGAGCATGATACGCAGCCTCTATATTGCAGCAAAGGACCTGCGTACTGAACTGCGCACAAAACAGGTGCTTAACTCCATGCTGGTATTTTCTATTGTGGTCATGGTAATCTTCAGTTTATCCCTCAGTGATGTACTTAGCGATTCTTCAGTCATTGATCGCCTGGCTCCAGGCTTACTCTGGATCGCCTTCATATTTGCCGGAATGCTGGGCATTACCAGGACATTTGCCTCGGAGACAGAAAACAGCTGCTTGGAAGGACTGCGATTATGTCCTGTGGACAGTGCAGCCATATACACCGGCAAGGCCATATCCAGTATGTGCCTGATGTTCATTGTGGAAATAGTTACAGTACCAGTTTTCATGGTGCTGTTTAATTATAATATCCCGAACATACCTGTAATATCAATAGTGATACTGTTGGGTACAGCGGGTTTTTCTGTAGTTGGCACTTTACTTTCCGCTCTGACGGTTAAGACGCGTACACGAGAGATACTGCTCCCTGTGCTTTTACTCCCTCTATTGGTGCCGGTGCTTATTCCTGCTGTAATGGCCACAGGCAAAATACTAGCAGGAGAAGGAATTGTTCAAATTATCATGGAACTGCGCCTGATAGCTGTATATGATATTATTTTCTTTACACTGGCACGTATGTTGTTTGATTATACATTGGAAGGATAATGTGGAAAAATAACGGGAAAATAGATAAAATATATTGATAATACACCGCAATAGGAACTAACATTAAATATGGAACAAAAGTATGGAAAATAAGAAATTAAAGATACTGGCTTTTGTAACTACTGCACTTGTACTTCTATCAATGTATATGGTTTTTTTCTCTCTGCCCGTAATGAGATCAGGGGCGGGAGAAGTACTTGATAGCAGTTTCAAAATATTCTATTTCCACATGCCAATAGCTATTACTGCATACTTTGCCTTCTTTATTGTTTTTGCTGCAAGTGTCATGCAACTCAAATCCCATGACGTGAAGTGGGATATCTATGCCAGGTCCGCAGCAGAGATTGGAGTTATATTTGCCCTTCTGGTACTAATCACTGGTTCTATTTGGGCTATGGCTACCTGGGGTTGGTATTGGATATGGGAACCTCGGCTTACCACATCCCTTGCATTGTTCCTTGTTTATGTCACATATCTGCTGCTGCGCCAGGCCATAGAGGATCCAGAGTCCAGAGCAAGGCTGGCATCAGTATTTGGAATAGTAGGTTTTGTCTCTGTACCCCTAAGCTTTTTCTCTATACGCCTCTGGCGCTCTGCGCATCCCTTAATGTTCGGAGAGGCAATGTACGGCAGCACAGGAGGAGGACTAGAAGGTTCTAACCTCCAATTTACACTGGTGGTTAACTTCTTAGCATTCCTTGCTCTATTCCTAACACTGTTCATTTACAAATCGAATATGGAAATACTGAAAGAAGAGATCCATGTTCTAAGGGTATCACGTCGCTGAGCACATATTTTTTTGATAAATAAAAACTGGCTTAAAAAAGAAAGGATTATAAATTGAGAAAAGAAACAACCGGATATGTTGTTCGAACCCATAAATATAGCCGGTATTGAAATCCCTAATCGTTTTGTCCGATCTGCCACACACGAATGGATGGCACAGCCTGATGGTACTCCGACATCACGCATTGGGGACTTGTACGAGGAACTTGCCCGTAATGAAATCGGACTTATCATAACCGGGTATGCCTATGTTAATCCAAAGGGTAAAAGTGATCATCTGCAGCAGGGTATCTATGATGATAGGTGCATAGAACCCTATAAAGAAATCATTTCAAGGGTGCATGAGCATGGCAGTAAGATAGTGATCCAGATCGTACATGGAGGACGACAGACCATGATCACCACCGATAACCCCTATGTACTGGCTCCTTCTGCGGTTGTTGATATTACAAAAGGCATCATGCCTGAGGAGATGACAGAAAAAGAAGTTCTAGAAACCATAGAGGATTTTGCACAGGCTGTAAGAAGGGCAAAAGAAGCTGGGTTTGATGGTGTCCAGTTGCACTGTGCACACGGTTTTCTGCTAAGTAATTTCATATCTCCGTATACCAACAGGCGTAAGGATAGATGGGGAGGTTCCACTGAAAAGAGGACACAGGTGGTCCTTGACATAATCTCACGCGCGCGGGAATTGGTAGGCTATGAATATCCAATTCTTGTTAAACTGAACGTTACAGATGGTTTTAAACCCGGTTCTCACAAACACACTCTTGATGCGCCTGAAAACATAGAGATAGCAAAGATCCTTGCAGATAATGGCGTATGTGCCATAGAAATCAGCGGAGGGATCGCAGAAGCAGGCGATGAGTTATTCAGAACGAATATTGATTTACCGGCAAAAGAAGCCTATTACCGTGACTATGCTAAAATGATAAAACAGCAAGTCAATGTGCCTGTGATTCTTGTAGGTGGTATCAGATCGAAGCAAGTAATGGAAATGCTGCTTAAGGAAAGTTATGCTGATATGATTTCCCTGTGCAGACCACTGATATGCGAACCTGACTTGGTGACAAAACTGAAAAAAGGAGAATCAGAGATCACAAAATGTGTTTCTTGTAACCTATGTTCTGATGAAAGCGGGATCAAATGCAATTACAAATTCTCTAAGTGAGCGTACTCTTTAATACAGGTTTTTGGGGTATCAGCTCGCAGGCCTAGAAGAAGATTAATTAGAATGTCATGATCCATGACAACAAGATCTGCCATTTGAAGCTCTTGAGGGTCCAGGTATGTAGGAACTGCTATACAGCACAAGCCTGCGGCCTTTGCAGCCTGTACGCCTACAGGAGCATTCTCTATAACAATACATTCATCTTTTTGCATACCTAGCATCTCCACTGCCTTTAAGTAAGGGTCTGGAGCTGGTTTACCATGAACAATATCGTCTCCCGTGACCACCACGCTGAATATCCCCGGATACAAGTTTTCTAGAACATCATGCACAATTGGCCTGTCAGCACCTGATACCACTGCAAGCGTATATCTTTGCCTGAGAACTTCTAGGCATTTAGGCATTCCATCGAACGTACGTAACTTAACTAAAAGTTTGAACTCTTCAATATATCTCTTTACTATTTCTTCAAGATTGAACCTGCCATCATTAACACTTTCTTTCTCCAACAGGAGACGTACAATATCAATTGTCTTTTCGCCCTCCCTCTCGTAGATCACCTTATGATCCATATGTACACCCATTTGGTCAAAGATGCGTTGCATGGCTTGAACGTGGTATGGCATGGAATCCACAAGTACACCATCCATATCGAATATCAATGTTTTTAACAAATTCTCCCTCTAGTATGAAATGTGCACACATGAAGGCATCACTTGGGTATATTCTTTTTTGTCCAATAAGATGCTGCAAAAGAGCCTGAGATGTTGTGCCAGATACTAAAAAGGGCACCCGGAAGTGCAGCAGCCGCTGTGAAATATTTAATGGAAAGAGCAACGCTAAGACCAGAGTTCTGCATGCCCACTTCTATACCAATGGTCCTTGCCTCGACCTCACTAAGACCCAGAAGTTTGGCAAATCCATAACCACTTGCAAGTCCAAGCAAATTGTGAAGTATAACTACGATCACTACCAAAAAACCTGCAGAAATTACCATTTCCCTGTTCAATGCTATAATAATTGATATTATGAAGATAATAGTAAGTACTGATATCACTGGAAACAGATGGCGTATATTTTCTATACGGGAACTTAAAACCGTATTAATGGCAATTCCCAATGCAACAGGAACTATGACTATCTGTAGAATGCTGATCAGCATGCCGTATATGTCCACATCGATGGTTTGACCTATGTACACCCATGTAAGCAAGGGGGTCATTACAAAGGATATCAATGTGGAAAACGATGTCAACACAATGGAAAGTGCTACATCTGCTTTGGCAAGATATGATATAACATTTGATGCAGTACCTCCCGGACAACAACCTAAGAGTACCACACCTGCTGTTAGTTCAGGTGAAAGTGCAAAAACCCTTGCAATGGCATATCCTATGAAAGGCATCAAAGCATACTGTAGTAAAGTTCCAATAAAAACTGCTTTAGGTCTTTTGAAAACAAGCAAGAAGTCTTCAAGGGCAAGTGTCATACCCATTCCGAACATCACAAGTCCCAGCAGAAAAGGAATTGCATCTTTATAGGGCAGAAAGATATCAGGGGATAAAAGAGCAATAGCTGAAAGAATGATAGCCCATAAAGGAAATAAAGAAGTGAACTTTTGTAACATAAAATGCCTTTAGATCATGTAATTGTTGTTCTCAAGCTCGTGTATTTATTAATAAACATAGGATATAAATAGTATTTAATAAATTTTTAGTAGCCTCTCTTTTACTATATTCTATAAACTGTTTCTTTCTATTTAAAACACTAATTAAATAGGTTTTGAATATCCATTATATTTAAAAAACTTGCATATACCTTTATAACAAAATTAAAACAGTCTTATGTTATCCAATATCAGTTTTTATATATTAACCATAAAATATATGATATATAATTATAGATAAATTATGCTTTCTGAGATATACTTTTCCCAAACACTTATTAAGTATTAAATGCTACCCACTTTCTAGACTAATTTAAGATTTAATACTATTATAAACTATAGGTATATTTTTATACATTGGAGTTAACTAAATATTGGGAGAGTCTTAGAATGTTTAGTCAGTATGGGGAAGAAATATGTCAGAGGCTTAGCTTTTTTAGAGCAGTTAAATCGTATCAGATAATATTGCTCGTATTGCATATCACATGTTGCTTTTTTTTATTAACTGGGCAATCTGTGAAAAAGAAACTTGGTTTATCGATAATTAATACTAAAAATAACACGTTCACAAAAAAAATACCAACGATGCTCATATGTTTTTCAATCTGTTTTCTTTTGTTTTCAATTGCTGCATCGAGCATTTGCTCGGCAGCAACCGTATATGTAGATACAAATTCAACTGGGAAATACACATCTAATACGACAACTAGTGGAATCTACATATGTGATGGAACAAATGATGAGATCGAGATCAATAAAGCACTAACATATATCGATGGTCTTGGTGGTGGTACTGTCTACCTGAAAGGACCAAACACATATTGGATAGATGAAACTATTCTGATGGGATCAAATACAATTCTCACCGGAGATTCCAGTGCTTGTATTAAGCTGGTAGCAAATGCAGGATGGGCTGTTGATGTACCATTGATAAGAAATAAAAGTGGGGATTATAAAAATTTCACAATTAAGGGATTTGAGATCGATGGAAACAGTGAACAACAATCTGTAGACCGCGGTGATGGATACTATAATCTGATGTATTTTGATGACTGTAAAGGAATTACAGTAACAGACATGCGTCTGGAATGGAGTACAGGCGACGGACTAAAAGCAAGAAATAGTCCTTATTCTTACACTTCTTCAGCAAATATTGTATTTTCAGATAATTCTGTATATAAACTTGGACATGATGCCCTTTACGTTCTGGGAATGAATGGTGTTACGGCAACCAACAATGATGTTTATACAAGAACTAACAGTGCTTTCAGGTTATCAAGTTCTGGTGAAGCAAAGATCTATAATAATGTTATACATTCAGAAATTAGTGGGTCCTCCACAGGTCCAGGTATAGAAATTGATAAAAATAGTGGATACAAATCTGAAAATATTGAAATATACAACAATATATTCCACACCCTTAATGGTGCAGCTATCTGGATAGATGGTGAAGACAAAGATAACGTAAAACGTGGAAAGAATGTCCATGTACATCACAATACAATGTACAATGTAGGGCAATATAGTACTAATACAGGATACAGCAATGCAGCGATCATAGTAGGACAATTCGATAACACAATAATAGAAAACAATGTTATAGATAATGGTGGGCATGCTGCTGTAAAGTATTATCAGTATCCAAATTCTTACAAGATGAGCGCAGACTTCACAACTATTGTGAGAAACAATGTTATCTTGAACTGCCCTAAAAACGTGAAAACAGGTATTTGGAATTATAATTCAGATCATCATGAATTTATTGTTTACAATAATTGCTTATATAATAATGCAAATGGTGCATACACTGGCGCAAATATTGGCCATAGCAACGATATATACCTTGATCCGCTATTTGCATCTTCTACAAGCCGTGACTACCACCTAAAGAGCAAAGCAGGTAGATATTCAAGTGGAAAGTGGGTAGTTGATAGTACAACCAGCCCATTGATAGATGCAGGATATTCAAAATCTAGTTACAGCAGTGAACCTTCTCCAAATGGAGGAAGAATCAACATCGGAAGGTATGGTAATACTGCTCAGGCTTCAAAAAGTTCTTCCACATCGTCTACTGTATCTAACAAAGCACCAGTCGCGAAGGCTGGCTCTGATAAGACCGTTTCCATAGGTTCAACTGTTAGTTTTGATGGCAGTTCTTCCTCAGATGACAAAGGTATAGCATATTATTCATGGGACTTTGATGCTTCAAATGGCATATCTGAAACCACCGGAATAACATCCACATACAAATATTCAACTGCAGGGACTTACACTGTAACACTTACTGTCACAGACATATATGGGCAGAAATCTACAGATACATTAATAGTAGTGGTTGCTGATCCGGATGATTCACCAGTGGCAAATGCAGGTGCGGATAAGACTGCAACTACGAGCTCAGCTGTTAGCTTTGATGGCAGTGCTTCCACTGATGACAAAGGTATAGCTTCGTATTGCTGGGATTTTGATGCTTCAAATGGCATAACCTCTGAAGCTTCAGGTAAGACAGCTACTCATACATATACAACTGCAGGAACCTATACTGTGACTCTGACAGTCACTGATTCAAGTGGTCAGACAGATACAGACACATTAAAGGTGGTTGTAAGCAGTAGTACTTCATCGAGTCCAGGCTCAATCTCATATACAACTTGTTATGACAATAGATTGCGTGAGTCACTCCCAACTTCTGTTCTTTCCACAAGTGCCTATATTGACGTTGGAAGGAGTACAGATAGCGTGTGCAGGGATGTAATGCTGTTTGATCTGAGTGGATATAAGACAACAGACAGTATATCTAAAGCAACACTTTCTCTGTACTGGTACTATCCTGCAGGTAAAACACGTACTTCTGCTACTACTGTGGAGATCTATAGGCCAGTTGCGTGGAATCCAAATTCTGTTACCTGGAATTCCTGGACAGCAGCAGGAGGAAGCTGGTATGATAAGAGTGGCGTTGCTCAGGGAAGTACACCATATGCTAATCTTATTTTCTCAGCCAGCAAACTACCTGATAACCAATACTATGAGTTTGATGTCACACAACTTGTACAGGAATATGTAAGTGGTAAATATGCTAATACCGGTTTCTTCATTAAGGCAAAAACAGAAAGCGGTGATTATATTGCATTCTATAGTTCGGATTGTGGGGACGACGCACATAAACCACTATTAACAGTTACCACTGATTCAGGTTCAACCTCAACAGATAATGCACCGGTTGC
>DAKU01000150.1:893-3499 GCA_002508425.1 Methanosarcinaceae archaeon UBA470 | reverse complement strand
ATGGATTCCACCCCTTTCCCTGAATGTCAAGGATTTCTAAAGAAAAACGAATGGAAAATATTATTAATCTTGATCTTCATTTCAATATATATTGAAATGCTCCATTGGCCGTATTATCTGCGAGAAGAAAAATGAGAGTCGCACATACCGAAAAGATATTTCCATGCATAGCAGATCCCTGGAAATTAAGGATCATTGCACAACTTGATGAAGAGCCAGATCTTCCTTTGATAGCCAGTTATTTGGATGGCAAGTATTCCGAGAAATTAGGTATGGTGGCTGTAAGAAGTGGAATTATTGAAATGAACTTTTTCCAGAATGGTCAGGTCACAATAAGGATGGTAGACTCTGAGGAAGAAGCCATCAATTTTGTGAATAAGATGCTTACAATGGCATATCACAAAGCGATGATAGCAGGAAACCTTTAAAGGCTGCTTTTGAGATAGTTTTTATAATATTATTCTTCTATTAGAAGACCAAAATAAGGAAAAAAGAATCTACAAGCCTCTGCTGAGTGAGGATACTATAAGGATCCTAAAGACTTATAAGAAGTGATCTGGCCCATTAGAATAGTAGATCATAAGCCATTTTAAGGGCAATAAAATATAGTATTACCCCAATTGCTATCTTAATCTGCCGATTGTTAAGTTTTTTACTTAACAGCCAGGAACCCAAAATTGCACCCAGAATTGCACCTACAGCTGTAAATAAAAGCAAATTAACATCTAAATGACCTAGTGAAGCACGCCCTAAAAATCCTGAAAACGAAGAAAATATCACTACAAAAGCTGTTGTTGCTGAAGCCTTTTTAGGTTCTACTCCCAACCATACTAATGCCGGTACGATAATATTCCCACCGCCAACTCCCAACAATCCTCCCACAAAACCAGCAATGGAACCAACACCAATGCCTATCACTATTTCTTTACCTCCAGAGTTTTGTTTTTCTTTCGGTTTTGGTTTATAAAACAGCATCATCGATGCTGCGAATGCTAAAAATATCACAAACAGAATCAGCAACGTGTTGCGCGGAAAATACTGGCTTGAATATGATCCCAGAAGTGATAAAATAGTGGCTGAAATCAAAATGGGGAAGGCTGTTCGCCAAAGGATCAAACGTTCACGCGCAAAATTAATGGAGGCAAAAATCATGGCGATGCAGTTTAGCAGCAATGCAGTACTCATGGCTGTATGCAACTCGATACCCATACTCATGTATATAGGTATCAGAATAAAGGCAGCACCAACACCGGCAATGGTTAATACGCTTGTAGCTGCAAGTGTCACTAATCCGGCAAACAATTCGATCATAACATCAGCTGCTCCCATTTAACGACTACTTATTTTGTCAGTGCAAGGTTTACAAAGTATTTTGCCATTTACCTCCTGCAATTTATGAATAAATGTGCGTTCACCACATTCCTCACACAATGCAGTATCAAAAATCCCCTTTTTCTTTTCAAAATGATAATCGAAAACTGGGCTAATAACCAAGAAGTCTCCTGCAGGCAAGCTTAGTATTTTGTTAATCAATGGTTCAGTGATCTCAGAAGGAATGTTCTGTGGTGATACACCTATTTTCCTCTGTTCAACAAATGGAGATTTTAACATATTGCCAAAAAATTCAGGCTTTATGTGTGCTCTGACTGCCTTTTGCTTTACGGTATCGATGAGTGTAAAAGCCATTTTACCATAGTAGGTCTTCTCAATATTGCTTTTCCCATAAGTACAACCAGTAATAGTCATAAGACCATCGACAAAACATCCAGCCGCATGATCATTTCCTGTCTCTACAATTAGAAAGAGCTCTTTATCCTTTGATCTGTCAACGCTAAGTGCGTTCATAGCAGCAGCTCCGGACCTCATTCCAAGCGGCATAGCTGGGCACCTATGCCCGTGAAATTTGAATCCAAGTTCAAGCATTTCCTCTTTACTCATTTCCATATTGATCATACCTTTATGGTTTAGCATAGTTATGGCACAACTCTACTAATCCGATGATGCATAATTGGTTTTCACATATTTAAGAGCAGCGGTTTCAAATAGATTTGAAATACTCGGCAGAGGTTAAAAGGTATGATCTCACAAAATGCCAGATTTTAACGATCAAGCCTTATCTATGAAAATATCAAGGTCCTTGAATAATACAATCCTACCAGTATGAAGATCAATGCTACTACTTTTCTCATACTCTTCTCAACAACCTGAAGCTTATTTACGAATGTCCCTACTCTGGAAACAGAGTATACAAGTATCACAGAGAAGAACAGCACCGGTAAAGCTGTTGCAATAGCAAATACCGAAGGTACGATGATTGGATCTCCAGCAGCCATTGCCAGAGGAATCAGCATTCCAAAGAACAGCACCGCACTGAAAGGATAGAACGACAAAGCAAAGACAAAACCAAGCGTAAATCCACCAAGATAACCTTTATCTCCGTATTTTTGACCAAGACCACTGATCATACCGCATCCTTTGGAAAATTGAAGCCTGTCGGCTGTAAGCATGAAAATTCCAAGAAGCAGAAGGAATGGGCCCAATAGCATTTCCCCATATTGCTGCAACAAAATAGCAAGGTTCTGGCTGCTCAGACCTATCCATAGGAT
>DAKU01000150.1:0-814 GCA_002508425.1 Methanosarcinaceae archaeon UBA470 | reverse complement strand
CCCATTGACTGCATGAATTCGAGTACATCCATTTAAAGACCAGCCATTTTTTCATCTATGGCCTCGCTTAAATAGGACATGTAAGCGTTCCTATCGTCGATCTTATACCAGACATTCGTGTCCTGCTCGGCAGAAAAGCCCTCTTCTGTATATGTGCCTATCCACAACGAAGAATATGCAGCTCCATATCTTTGAGATAATTCTGTATTTTCCGGGAGATCAAAGTTCACATGTTTGAAGATAAGCTTACCGGAGTTCAGTTCATCTGAGAAATAAGTATTCACCGTCTCTTCAGCATAAGCTCCCACTGCTTGACAACTATAACATTGATTATTTCCATGGAAGTGAATGACCTCAATGTGAGGCGATTCCTGTAGAGTTTCATCAACAACTTTCGTGGTCCCTTCATCATTATTTCCAACACATCCTGATGAAAATAAGGTAAGAGTGAGTAGCATAATAAGCAATTTCCTCATCTAAACACCATATTGAACATATTTTGATTGTTAATTAAAAGATGAAAAGATTGGCATCAACTCGCAAACCAACCTTTTGTCCTCAGGCAGAACTTTACCAGCATAAGCATCACAGGCACTTCAATGAGTACACCTACTACAGTTGCAAGCGCAGCACCCGATGATAGGCCGAAGAGAATGGTTGCAGTTGCAATAGCAACCTCAAAATGATTGGATGCACCGATCATAGCCGAGGGAGCAGCATCTTCATAGCTCAGATGCAGAACTTTAGAGAGCACATATCCCAGCAGGAAGATGAATGTCGTCTGGATGAACAGAGGAATAGCTATCCAGAGAAT
>DAKU01000102.1:6628-32006 GCA_002508425.1 Methanosarcinaceae archaeon UBA470 | reverse complement strand
TCGTCCTCATGGTTTTTCACCGTATGACTTCAAAACTATCTGGCCATTAATATATAATCTGTGAGCATAATAAAATGTACACGCACGTACATCAAAGATTTATATAATTCTCTTTGCTTTCAAATTCTACAAGCAAAGTTAGAAAAAATATGAAAAAATATATAAAAATAAAAGCTTAAGGCATGACCACAGGCTTCGAGACAGCTCATCTGAAGTAAAAAAGAATATCAATAGCTTGACAATTATGAAGAATAACATCTAAGTGGCAGATCATGTTTACTATATCATTTTCTTTTCAAAATAACATCTAGTCTACAATGTTTATCAATGATCACGTCACTTCTTAAGATATTTAACTCAAAATCGATGTTAATACTCACTTTTGTATTTCATACCATATGTTGGTATATTTCTTACTTTATGCCATAGAAACCAGCCTGCATGTACGAACACCAGAACAATTCTACGGTCCTAAAACCAGTTTCTCTCAGCAATTTAAGATGATCTTCTATAGTAATAGGGAAGTACTCTACGTCAAATCTGGCTAAATGCTTGTGCACTTCTTCCTGACATTTACCTTTAGATAACTGGAAATTCGCCCAGTATTGCTTACCTATCAGAATACCCTTTTTGGTAAGGGGCCTGATGTTCTCGAAGGTGATATAAATTCCATTATCTTCTAAAATATCATAGCAGACTTTGGTTGCTTTTACTCGGTCTTCAGAACAAAGGTAATGATGGCATTGAATAGCGGTAATTATCTCTGGCTTTTCTTTTAGCTCACATGAAAGTTTTTGTGTAGGGCAAGGTTTCAGGAACTCCACTCTTTCTGGCATGAAAGCTGATAGTTTTTCCAAAGCTTGTTGCAGCATGCTCTCGGATGGGTCCAGTAATATAAATCTAGTATCAGGGAATTCTAAAAAAGCCTTTTTAACCAGAGAACCAGTTCCACAGCCGGTGTCAAGCCAGACTTTTGGTCTTGATGGCAATGATTTGATCAGGTTGATGGTTTCCTGATGAAAAGATGAGTAATAGGGAATTGTGTTGGCTACTTGCACATCGTAATCTTCAGGCAGATGAGGGGTAGTGTTTTGATCCGATTTAGGTGTCATGATAAGAATTTTACCTCTTCTTACTTTACGCTTTTGTTTTTCCTTAGTTGCTAATACAAAAAAATGAGTGACTAATTTCTTTCATATAATTAAGCATATAATAAGCACAATTACTATTTCTCATTGGAAGATATACAGAGGAGGAATTCAATGTTATACAGGAAAATGCCAAAGAATGGAGATGAGCTTTCAATACTTGGCTTTGGTGCCATGCGTCTTCCAACCAGATCAAATGGCAGCATAGATGAAGAAAAAGCGACTCAGATGGTTCGCTATGCGATAGATAACGGTGTCAATTATGTGGATACTGCCTGGCCTTATCATATGGGGCAAAGTGAACCTTTTCTTGCCTGTGCACTTGCAGACGGGTATAGGGAAAAAGTGAAGATTGCTACTAAAATGCCTCAGTGGATGGTCAAAAGTCATGTGGACATGGATCATTTCCTCAATGCTCAACTTCAGAAACTAAATACCGATCACATTGATTATTATCTTGTACACAGTCTGGTAGGTAGTAGCTGGAAGACTATTCGGGACTTAGGTCTTGCTGAGTTCCTTGACAGGGCGAAAGCTGATGGTCGCATCATTAATGCAGGTTTTTCTTACCATGGTTCCGGTGAAGATTTCAAGGATGTTGTGGATGGTTATGATTGGGACTTCTGTCAGATCCAGTATAATTTTCTGGATGAAAACATCCAGGCAGGTACAAAAGGACTTGAGTACGCTGCTTCCCGTGGCCTTGGAGTTGTGATCATGGAACCGCTGAGGGGTGGTAATCTTGCAGATCCGGTTCCTTCTGAGGTTATAAATATCTGGAACGAAGCTGAAATCAAGAGAAGTCCTGTGCAATGGGCATTTCGCTGGGTCTGGAACCACCCGGAGATCACAGTTGTGCTTTCTGGTATGAGTGAACCCAATCAGGTTGAAGAGAATCTTAAGGCTGCTGAGGATGGTTTTGCGAATTCTTTGAACAATAAAGAACTTAAGCTTGTAGAGAAGGTTGCCGACAAATACAGGGAGCTGATGAAAATCAACTGTACCGGGTGCAGATATTGTATGCCTTGTCCTCAGGGCGTTGATATTCCGGCCTGTTTTGAGACATATAATAATCTTTTCATGTTTGGTGGAAAGGATAGGTTGATGATGATGTATGCTGCAAAGCTTGGAGGTATTTTAAGAGGAGCTGACAGGAATTTTGCATCTCAATGTGTGCAATGTGGTCAATGTCTTGATTTATGTCCTCAAAATTTGCCTATACCTGGTATGCTTGAGAAGGTTGCAGAAGAGTTTGAAGGACCTGGTCTGGGAGAGAGGATGGAATTTGCAAAACAGTTGTTTGCAAACGATAGCTGTTAAGGGAATTAATGTCGAAAGCAAATTTTATTTGCTAAAGACAAGTTTTCTAAAGTGGGAAGTGCGTGAACTTAACCATAAAATCCTGATAATCTACACGCAGAAGATCAAATGGCAAAGCAAATATATGGCAATCGCAAATTCTGATTGCAACTTGATAGTTCATGTTTGATGTACTGTTGAATACTATTCACATGCTTAAAGGTTCAAAGCCTTCATTCATTGATCATAATATTATGTCCAAATTGGATAGAAAGGAGAAAAACTTATGAGTGGCAAAATAGAATTCACCCGAAATTATTCTGATCAGAGTACTAATCAGGGATTCCAATTTGAGTTTTACTGCGATCGCTGTGGTACTGGTTATAGAACACGTTTTAAGGCATCAGCTATCGGTAAGGTCACAGGGGCATTAGATGCTGCCAGTGGTATATTCGGTGGTATTTTCGGACGTGCTGCAGATCTCAGTGAAAGAGCACGGTCAGCAGGATGGGAAAAGGCTCATGATGATGCTTTTTTAGAAGCGATGCAGGAATTGAAGCCTGATTTTATCCAGTGTCCTAGATGTTCTTCATGGGTATGCAAAAAAAGTTGTTGGAATGATAAAAAGGGGCTTTGCAAAAATTGTTCCCCAGATATTGCTGTAGAAATGGCAGCTGCTCAATCAAGCCGTACAGTAGAAGAAGTTTGGGCTCACTCTAAGATGGCTGAAGAAGATAGAGAGGTACTGAAAGAAGAAAACTGGAGAGAAGGTGTAAGGGCTACATGTCCACAGTGTAATGCTCCACTTTCTGATCCTAAGGTCAAGTTCTGTCCTGAATGCGGTATAAAGATACAGAAGGAAGTATTCTGCACGGAATGTGGTGCAAAGCTGGAGCCCGGAGTGAAGTTCTGCGGAGAATGTGGTACAAGAGCCCAAAATGTATAACCATGGAAAACTGAGTTATTCTCACTTTTCCAGCTACTTTTTTGTTTTTCCATTTCGTGTTTAGTTTTCACTACGCATAAATTATTAGTTTCAATTGTGGAATAGATAAATGGAATATGAACAATTACATCATCGTAGAAAAATTACCCTCGGTTGAGGAGTACATAGATCTCAGGGAATCAGCAGGCTGGTCCTATCCCAACAAAGAAGCGATAGAAAAGAGCCTGAAAAATTCTAACTACTGTGTTTGCGCTGTTAAGGACGGCACTGCTATAGGTATCTCGCGTGTGGTGGGTGATGATAGTTTCATTTATTTAATTGTTGATGTCATTGTCCTGCCTGAATACCAGAATCAGGGAATCGGCACTGCACTTATGGAAAGGGTAATGTTATATCTGGAAGAGACCGTGCAGGAATATTCGTCCATCACCCTGCTGGCCGCAAAAGGAAAAGAGACTTTCTATGAGAAATTTGGGTTTTTCAAGAGGCCATCGGGAGAGTATGGGCATGGGATGATGGTTGAGCTTTAGTCTCAAACTTTGCTATGCAAAATCCCATTATCCTTTTTCCTTCCATGGGGACATACATATACACACAGCCCACATACAGCTATCTGTCCATTCCTCTCCATCTCTTTGAAATAGTCTTCACATTTCTTGGCATCATATCGCATTTCCCGGCTCTCATCTTCAACAAAATTCCTTCCTGTAAAAGCCTGAACAGGACATATTTTCACGCATTCGTTACAGGTTCCACATCTGCTTTCCATTTTGCTTCCGGTAGGTTGAAGAGGCATATCTGTCAGTATCGTTATCCATCTAACCCTTGGTCCGTTATCTGGCGTTATCAGGAGACAGCTCTTTCCTATCCAGCCCAGTCCGGCCAGATGGGCTCCCAGCTTGTGGGAGAACTGAGCACATATCTTTTCATCATCCATCCTTTTTGATGAAGGAAGGGGCAGTACTCTATAACCCTTTTCCTGAATATGACTGCTTAGGACTGAAGCTATCATATCCAGTCTTGAGTTGATAACATCGTATGCATGATGTTTGTAATTCAGTAACGCAGCCTTATCATTCCTATGCGGGAGTTTGTCAACGATAGGGCCGATCAATTTTATTCCAAGTGAAATTGCATACGGATATGCAGATAGATCCTCACCACCCTGTTCTACAATAAACTCTCTTGCTTTTGACAGGTCCGATACGCCAAAATACTGAACGCCATTATCCAATGCTATTTTGTTCAATTCGTTCTGAAAACTCACAAAGATTCCTCGGGTTATATTGTTCAGGTACTTAATAGTCCGTTCATCTCACCGCTGCTTACAGCTTTAACGAATTCCGCTGGATGCTGGATCAATTTTGCTGTTTCTTCAATAGACATCCCTTGATCTAAAAAGCATTTTGCAACAACAGCCATGGACTCACCTATCTCTATAATATGTTTGTCAGGATCGTATATTCGAACTACACGCTGCTGCCACTCGTGTTTTTTGGGCTGGTGAACATATTCGATATCACCAAATTCCTTCAGGTGCTCGATGAAGGCATCAAAGTCTTCCTCCTCAAAATATAGCTCAAAATTGTGTGACCTTTTCATAACAGATTCTTTGTCAACTGATACGATGTCAGCAAAATTGAACTGTATTGCAAACCCACCACTGAATGTGACATTCCATCCCAGATCTAATACTATCTTCTGACCCAGTACTTCTTCATAGAATCGTTTAGAAGCTTTCAGGTTGTTAACCGCAATTAAAGGGCATGTAAATTTCAATTTGTTTATCTCCTGCAACAATTACTTGTTCAGTTTATTCCTTTTATGCCAATTAAATTAATGTGTAATCCCTTAGAAAAAAAGAAATTCAGACTATTTCCAGATAGGAAAACTTTTCCAGTATGATTAAATGGCCTATTTAGGCATTGATGAGTTCTACTGTAGCTATCAGCAAGCTAAATAATGACCATATTACAACTAAGATGTTGAAAATATGATATTCATTAATCTTAAATTATCAGAATAATTGGAAATAATGAATAAAAAATGAACTGCAGAAATCTGCAGTTGAAATGCTCTTTTATTTAAGTTCACAAGCTATTTTCTCACTTCCACTCTGCTTCTTTAAATATGTCAGAGCTTCCTGTGTATGATCGAATATTTGGACATGCTGTTTTTCCATCAGTTCCATCAAATCCTCGTCATTTTTCATTCTCCCCATCACTTCAGGCTGTATTGATGTGAAGTAGACCTTCTGGTTCCTCTTCTTGCTCATAGCTATGAAGCTTCTAAGCCTTTCAAGGCCGGTAGTATCTATGAAAGGTACATAGCGCATGCGCAGAATTATGTGAGGCTTGCTGATGTTAATGTGCTCGTTGATCTTGTTCTCGAAAACGTTCATGGCTCCGAAGAAAAATGGTCCATTGAGAGTATACACTGAGACGTTCTTCTCCAGATATGGATTGGAAAAGATAGTGGCGTTAATGCCCGTTGACTTATCGTAGTTCTCCATTGTCTGGATATCAATTACATTAGTGAGCCTTATGAAGAGTAGGATTATGGCTAGGAACATGCCCATCTGCACTGCGAATACCAGGTCTGTGAGCACGGTCAGGGCAAATGTGGCAACCAGCACCAAGGTATCCATTTTGCTGATGTGCATGATGGTCTTGAACTCGGTGATGTTGATCATCCTCAGGGAGGTCAGGACAAGCACTCCTGCAAGGTAGGCTTTTGGGATGAATGCGGCTAGAGGGCCTAAGAAGAGGAGTATTGTTAGCAATATGAGCGCATGGATTACTCCTGACATCTGAGTCTTTGCTCCTTCTCTTATATTCACGGCGCTTCTTGCGATGGCGGCTGTACAGGGAATTCCTGAGAAGAAGGGCAGTATCATGTTTCCAAGTCCCTGGCCCATGAGTTCTCTGTTGCTATCGTGCTTTGTGTTTGTCATACCGTCACAGACCACTGCACAAAGCAAAGCTTCGATAGTTCCCAGAAGTGCTATTGTAAGGGCAGCTGGCAGCACAGTGAGTACCAGTTGGGGATTAAGGTTAATCATCTGTATGCTGGGAAGGCCAGCAGGGATGCTACCCACAATAGGGATATCGATTTTCATGTAATATATGAGCAATACTGCCAAAATCAATGCTACTATGGAGGCCGGAAGGCTGTTAAGGTACTTTATTTTGACTAGGATACCTGGTAGGTACAACAGGAGTATTACAGTGCCTGCACATATCAATAATGCAGTAGTGTTAGCGGCACTAAGGTTTTCAATAATAGCAACAATTGTTTCCCATGCGTATTCTTTTGCAGGGATTACCATACCCAATGCGTTTGGTATCTGGCCTATTAATATGATGGCACCGATACCGCTTGTGAATCCTGAAATAACCGGCAATGGAATATATTTGACTACCTTACCCAGTTTGAACAGGCCGAAGAGTATCTGAAAAATACCTGCGAGGAAACCTGCAAGTAATAATCCTTCTACTCCATGGCTATTCAGGGTGGACAGGATGATCACAGTCATAGCACCAGTAGGTCCTGTTATAGAATATTTGGAACCACCAGTGGCAGATACAAGCATTCCGGCTATCACGGCCGTATAAAGACCCATCACCGGTTCCACACCGGATGCGATGGCAAAAGCAATAGCAAGTGGCAGTGCCACGATAGCTGTAATAAAACCTGCTTTGAAGTCACTTAAAAACGATTCTTTAAAATACCCAGAAATTCCGGTTTTTACATCCATGTTATCTTGCTCGACACGCGGCATTAATTGTTCATCAAAAGGATGTAGACTAATTACCATATATTTATAATTTATCTATGATGAAAATCGGGTAGTGACCTAACCGGAAGGCAGTGGAAGAGTACATAATGATAAAGGCTTTGTTTGAAACATCAAACTTACAAAAAAACACAAAAATCCTACGTATAGATGATCGTAAATAAAGTAAAAAATGAATAAACTGAAAGTTCTGGTCAGGATTGTTGAATTATGTCAATATCCCACCCTTGATTACTCATACTAATTTAGCAAAGAACTCCATAGCTTTCTGAGTTTCCATCACAGGAATAGTCTCACATTTTATAATGTCTCTCCAAGGGAATGTAGCAGTCATATAGGCCTCTGCGTTCTCGAGTTCGTACACCACAAATACCCTGCATGAAGATAGATCAGACCATTCTGTAATTACGTTGTATCCTTTAGGATATTTCCATTCCTCATAGCGCTTACCCAATTCCATGTCATCCTTTTTATCCCACGTCATTATGTCCATGAACAACATTTCTTCAACCCCATTTTAAATGATATACGTTTTTTGATAAAATATTATTTTCATCGAAACTATTTATTCATTATTTAAGAAAACTTTTCTAATATATTGTTGATAGAAACATTATCAAATAGCAATTAAAAAGTGGACTTTTTGAATTTGCTTTGCTCTTCAAGACTAAATCAAACACTCACAAATCAAAAAACATGATTAGTAATAGAAATAGTTATATATGTCTCTACGTAAATTTTATACACAGGGGTATATTTTCAGTTGGTATAAAGGTCTGCTGAAAAGGCAGCTGACCTGCTTGTGGTTGGAGGCAACAAGAACCATTCTTTGCCATTTTTACCCTTGAAAGGATAGTCAAGGTACATAGAGGAAAGAACATGAAAGTTTTAGCAATTAACTCAAGTCCCAGAATGGAGAAGGGTAATACTGCTATGATACTGAACCCTTTTCTTGAAGGAATGAAAGAAGCAGGGGCAGAGGTAGACCTCTTCTATACAAGAAAGCTCAATATCAATCCCTGCACAGGAGAATTCAATTGTTGGTTCAAAACACCGGGGGAGTGTTATCAGGATGATGATATGCAACTGCTATATCCCAAGATAAAGGAAGCAGATGTGTTTGTGTTTGCCTCGCCACTTTATTCCGATGGGTTCAACGCTCCTATGAAGAACTTTATCGATAGGATGATTCCAGGACTTGATCCTTCTCTGGAGCTGCGTGATGATCGCTGTCTTCATCCTCATCGTGGGGTTACTAAGGACCGAAAGATGGTATTGGTTTCCAACTGTGGTTTCTGGGAGATGGAGAATTTTGATTCCCTGCTTGCTCACATGCAGGCCATTTGCAAGAATGCATCATTTGAGTTTGCCGGGGCACTGCTGCGTCCACATGGTGAAAGCATGCCAATTATGATACAGATGGGTGTGCCGATAGATGACATCTTCGAGGCTGCAAAAGATGCAGGTCGCCAGCTAGTAAACGAAGGCAGGATATCACAGAAGAGTCTTGACATCATAGGCCGTGAACTTCTGCCACGCGATATGTTTATTGAAAACTATAATCAGTACTGCAAGCAGATTCTGGATTCATTAGGAAAATAAGTAATGTATACTTATTTCTATTATTTTTACACTCTGCTCGATGGACACAATTCTTTTACCATGCATTCCACGCATTTAGGATTCCGGGCTATACACACATTGCGTCCGTGCAGGATCAGGGTCATGGAAAGCGTTTCCAGATCCTCTCTTTTTGCTATTCTCATAAGGTCTGTCTCTATCTTTTCAGGCTCTTCGTTTTGAGTAAAACCTAAACGATTTGATAGCCTTTTCACATGCGTGTCCACTGCAATCCCCTCTATTTTTCCAAAGGCTCTGGAAAGCACAATGTTGGCAGTCTTTCTTCCAACTCCAGGAAGCTGTAGCAAGTCTTCCATGGTATTCGGCACCTGGCCTCCGAAATCTGAGAGCATAATCTGAGCACTCTCTATGATGTGCTTTGCTTTCTGATTGTAGAAGCCTGTGGAATATATCTCCTGGCCAAATTCCGATACATCCGCACCAGCGTAGTCTTCGAGACTGCGATACTTTTTGAAAATAGACTGTGTGACCTGGTTAACCTGTCTGTCTGTACATTGAGCTGAGAGGATAGTAGCTATCAGCAGTTCCAAAGGTGAACTAAAATGCAGTGCAGGAGCAGCATCGGGGTACTTCTGCTTGAGGAGTGCAAAAATATGCTCAAAATTGTGAGTGTTGTCTGGAACCTTTTCCTTATTATTCATGCGAGTAGATAGCAACTGCTAGTTCTTATCACTTTTTTAGAAAAAAATACTAAAGGGGGAAAATAGAGTAAAAAAAGAATGGCTACAGGCACTCAAAGCCCGTAGTACTCGATGTTCTTGTCAGCAATAGCTTGTATCTTGGCTATCTCTTCTGCACCGCCTTCCTTGCTAAATAGATGCTTGAAACGGCTCTGCATCTTGAGATAATCTTCAACTGGTGCAGCTTTACCGATCTTCCTCACCTTGGTGACCTCGCCGTTCTCCATTTCGAACAGTGGCCACAGACCGGTTTTAACAGCCATTTGTGCAATTTCTACAGTTTTGGAAGTGTCGAATCCCCAGCCTGTTGTACAGGGGGCGTGGCAGTGTATATATGTTGGACCTGGGGTTTCAGTGGCCTTCTTCACCTTGGAGATCATGTCTTTTGCATATCCCAGGGATGTGGTAGCCACGTATGGTGAACCATGTGCTGCAATGATTGCAGGCATGTTCTTTTTAGGCCTTTGGTTACCAAAGGAAACCTTTCCGACAGGACTTGTGGTGGTTGAAGCGTCAAATGGTGTTCCACTGCTTCTCTGAACTCCTGTGTTCATGTAAGCTTCATTGTCCACACAGACGTAAGTGAAGTCATGTCCTCTTTCAAAAGCTCCTGAAATGGCCTGCAGACCAATATCCATGGTTGCACCGTCACCACCAATGGCTACGACCCTTGTATTGCCCTTCTTACCCATAGCTATCAATGCGGCTTCTATGCCTGAAGCAACTGCAGCAGCATTCTCAAACAGGGAGTGTATCCAGGGTACGTTCCATGATGTCTCAGGGAACGGAGTTGTCATAACCTCAAGGCAACCTGTAGGACTGACTACTATGCAATCCTCACCTGCACCCATAAGTGTGAATTTGGCAGCCATTGCATCACAGCAACCTGCACATCCACGGTGTCCTGAAACGAAAAGCTGTTTCATAATAGTTCCTCCCTCAGATCAGTGAACTGACTTTCGACCTTGATACCGGACTTCATTACTTCCTGAGCCTCAGATATAATATTCTCTATCGTGCTCATGCGTATGTCACGGCCTCCGTGACCTATCATGTAACCTACAACAGGCACATGGTTACTGGTGTTATATAGGCAGGATTTGGTTTCAGTGAAAAGAGCACCTTCGTTAAGTCCCAATGAGATGTTTTTATCCAGAACAACAACGATCTTTGCATCCTTGACAGCTTTTCTTATAGCTTCTGCAGGGAATGGTCTGAAAGCTCTTACCTTCAGCAATCCTACTTTTACGCCTTTCTGCCTCAATTTGTCAATGGTATCTTTTATAGTACCTATAATGGAACCCATTGCCATGAGAATGATATCTGCATCTTCTGTCTGGTACTCATCAATAAGACCACCATAGTACCTTCCGAACAGATCATAGAACTCATCAGCGGCATCCTCTATCTTCTTCAGAGCATTTGTCATGGCCTTCTGCTGCATATACCTGAACTCTGTGTAGTAGTTGGGGTCAGCAAAGGCACCAAAGCTCAATGGTTTCTTAGGGTCCAGTATGTTCAGAGGCTCATAGGAAGGCAGAAATTCGTCAGTAAGGTCCTGTTCCAGCATCACAAGAGGCTCGTACACATGAGAAAGGATGAACCCATCCATACATACCATGGCTGGCATAAGAATATCCTTATCCTCAGCTATTTTGAATGCCTGAGCAGTCATGTCCGAGACTTCCTGGATGTTTTCCCCATATAACTGGATCCAGCCGGTATCCCTCTGAGATATGGCATCCTGATGATCATTCCAGATGTTAATGGGTGCACTGACAGCCCTGTTGGCAACTGTCATGACGATGGGTAGCCTCATACCGGCTACGTTGAACAGAACTTCATGCATTAGTTCAAGACCCTGTGAGGTCGTGGCAGAGTAACTCCTTGCACCGACAGCAGAAGATCCTACAAGTGCAGAAAGTGCAGAGAATTCAGATTCTACATTGATACACTCACAATTCTGTATCTCTCCATCGGCAATGAATTTAGCCAGGTCTTCAACTATGTGGGTCTGGGGGGTGATGGGGTAGGCAGATATTACATTTGGTCTGCATACCTTTACAGCATGTGCCACGGCATAAGAACCCTCAACGACGACCATTTTATCCATTTTTAGATCTCCTTTTGGTGTCATTACTTCTCCTCCAGTACCATGGTTATAGCGCTTTTCGGACATTCGTTAGCGCATATACCGCATCCTTTACAGTAATCATAATTGAACTGGAAATATCCATCCTCTTTAGGAAAAACGGACATATCCGGACAAAGCAGTTCACAAAGCTTACATTTGATACATTTTTCATAGTCGTAGACAGGTCTGTAGGTCCTCCAGCCACCTGTCTTGTTGGCTATTGTAGTACCAGGTTCACAGACACCTCCAATTGGTATCTTCATGCTTTAGCCTCCTTCATCATATCGTAAGCCTGCTGGATAGCCTCAGCGTTCCTATCTCCCACTTTACCAGGGAATCTTTCTTTTACAGCCTTCTTAATGGACTCAGGCCTTATCTCCCCGGTAGCTCCTGCAAAGGCCCCCAGTAACACTGTATTGACTATTGGTCTACCAATTATGTCCAGTGCTATCTTTGTGGCATTGACAGTCACAACTTTAGCCTTAGTGTCAAGTTTGAAGTGTGATGGGTCAAAGTCACTGTTTATGATAATTGTGCCATCATCTTTCAGACCACCCGCAACATCCACTACTTCTATGAGTGTTGGATCCTGTACTATCACGTAGTCAGGCTCGTATATCTGGCTTCTGAGCCTGATTGGTTCGTCATTTATCCTTGTGAATGCCTGTACAGGTGCTCCTCTTCTTTCAACTCCGAAAGCCGGGAACGCCTGGCTGAATTTACCATCAGCAAAGGCTGCAACGGCTAAAAGCTCGGCAGCAGTGACCGAACCCTGGCCTCCCCGACCGTGTATTCGTATCTCTTTCATCTGGGATTCTCCACAACATTAAAACAATTTTCATCGGCACAACTTTGTTGCTTGCTGTTTGGTTCCTAAATGTCCTTGCCGAATGATGGATAAATTTGATCTGCATTATTCACAACTGTGTATAGATGCAACGTTCGACCGTGTTGGTTATGAATCGTTTGATAGTTATAAAGCCTTTCGGTTTGAACCAAATGTAAAACTGTATCAGTTACCATGAATAACACCGTTTACATTCTTCTCGGGAAACTGTGCACAAAGGCTTTCCATAAGCCGAATTATCGATTTCTTATCCCGCGTTTTTGAGATCCCCTGACGTATATGCCGCCCGCCGTTTATACCTCTTGTGAACCACTGGGCATGCATTCTTATATCAACATATTCTTCAAGACCATACAGTTCAAGCAGCCTCACATATTCTTTAAAATCTGCAATTCGTTGGGCACATTCATCTGTATTTGTTTGTTCTCCGGTACGAAGAAAGTGTGCTATCTCCCTAAAAACATGTGGATTGCTCATAGCAGCTCTACCTATCATTAAAGCGTCACATTCTGCATAGTCAAGGATCTGTTTTGCAGAAAAGCCATCAATAATGTCACCATTTGCGATTACTGGTATTGAAAGCTCATTTTTGATGTTTCTGGCATATTCATGTTCAGCTTTTCCAGAATATTGTTGAGCTTGAGTTCTCCCATGGACAGTAATGGCATTAGCTCCGGCTTCTTCTATTATTTGGGCTATATCTATTGTTTTTTTCATGTCGTGAAGCACTCTGATTTTAGCTGTTACAGGTGTATTCACTTTTCCACAAACACTAGATATTATATCTCTTACCTTTTCTGGAAAGTCCAGTAGTGCTGAACCAGATCCATCTTTAACAAGTACATTAGCAGGGCATCCAAAATTGATATCGATAATGTCAGGTGAATACTTCTCTTCTACAATACTCGCTGCATCTGAGATTGTAGTCGCAGAATTTCCAAAGAGCTGAATAGCAAAAGGTTTCTCTTCCTCACAACTAAGACCCCTGCTTGTTGTTCTTGCATTCTCATGTAGTACTGCATCGGCACTGATCATCTCAGAATATGTAAGCGCAGCACCGTACTTTTTGCAGAGCATCCTGAATGCGGGGTTCGTTACATCTGCCATGGGTGCCAAGAACAAATTTCCATGTATCTTTATGTTTCCTATCTTCATCTTTCAGGTTACCCCGGAAAAAGAGTTTTTTAACCCGCTATTCGTAGTATGATATAAAAAAGAATGCCCGGAAAAAAGAAAGCTATAGGTTGTAATTATGGCACCTTAACGGGAAATCAGTACTTCGACATTTGAACCCCTTACCCCCATCTTTGACAGGCCACCGATCAGGAATCTCTTCACACCGCTCTTTCCAAGCCTACCCATTACTATCAAATCAATGGCATTTTTCAAAAAGCATCTAACAGCACTGGCTTGATCTGCGGTCTTATCAGCAAACAGTTGCCCAAAACCCCTTGAATAAAAATATGTTGTTAAACTTATATATAGGTTAATTGCCAAAGACATTTTATTTGGAATGTATAGTATTTATAACATCAATGAATGTGTGAATCACATTTATAAGGTCAATAAATAACAGCAGGTTGTGTATGACGAAAATTTTAGCTTTTGTCGGGATGCCGGCTTCGGGCAAATCAGTGGCTGCATCGATTCTGGGTGAATCAGGTATCAAGGTTGTCAATATGGGTGATGTGATACGTGAAGAGGTTGTACGCAGAGGGCTTGAGCCTACGGATATTAATGTGGGTGGTGTTGGTACCGATCTGCGTAACAAAGAGGGCAAGGATATCGTAGCCAAAAGGTGCATTCCAAAGATACGAGCGGCAGATTCCAGGTTCCTTGTTGTGGACGGTGTGCGCAGCCTTGTAGAGATCAATTGTTTCAAGCAGGCATTTGGTTCTGATTTCACTCTGGTAACAATAGATGCACCTCTTGAGATAAGGTTTGCACGGGTTCAGGTCAGAAAAAGAAGCGATGATATGAAGGACATCAATGCTTTACGCGTCAGGGATGAGCGTGAACTTGGTTGGGGCATGGGTGAAGCAATAGCTGCTGCTGATATAGTTATTGAGAACACAGGTACTCTTGAAGATTTCAGGAAAAAAGTGCTTAATGTGGTGGGTCAGTCATGATAGAGGTACGACTTTCAGCTAGAGTAAACCCTACGGAAACCGAGGAGAAGGTAAGGACAGCGGTTCAAAGCATTTTCCCTCTGATAGATATTACTTACAATGCAGCCGACGATACTGGATTGCATGGCATGGTTGAAGGGACTACTAATCTTCAAGGACTCCGTCATCTTCATCTCCTGTTACGGGAAGAGGAAATTATAGATACTGCACGTACTCAGTTAGAGGTAGGTATAAGGGAAGATGAGCCGTCCACATCTTTCAGGATAAGCAAATTCGTGGCTTTTGTTGGCCGCCTGAATTTTCCTGCAGATGAAGAGCCACTGGGTTCCATACATGTAACAATGAGTGCAAGTTCATCTTTTGAGCTTCACCGTCTAATAGAATGGCTTACTCCTCCTACCGAAAAAGGTAAGATACTTTTCGAATCGGATATAGAGGACGTGGAAAGTGCATGAAAGCAAGGAATCTGAGCTTTTCCTCCAGAGTAGAGGCAGGACATTCTTTTATCTGGGTCTATCAACTTGAAGACCTGGGATATACAGGCTGGGAGATAGTGCAGGAGGGCTTACAGACCCTGCATAACGGGAACTTAGGCAAGGTCCGTGAGATCCGCGATACCACTGACCTGAAAATCACAATGCATTTACCTTTTTCAGACATGAACCTGGCAGGTCTCAACGATGGGATACGCAATGAAGCATTAAGGCAGATGCACCGCTGCCTTGAGCTTGGAAGCGAGATCGTGGAGCTGGCGGTAGTTCATCCAGGTTACTTATCCCCATATGGCTCACAGATGCCTGAAAAAGCTTGGCAGACTCATATAGAGTCCATACAAAACGTATGCGACACTGCTGCAGAGTATGGTATCACGATAGCTGTGGAAAACATGCCTGAAATGCCCAAAATATTTGGGAAATATCCTGATGAGATGCTCAGGACCCTTGAAGAAGTGAACCGAGACAATGTGGGCATAACCCTAGATATAGGCCATGCGAACACAGTGGGAGTTGTGGAGGAGTTCCTGGAAAAGTGTAAGGATCAGATACTGCACATGCATATTCATGACAACCACGGAAAATCAGATGAACATCTGCCTTTGGGAAGAGGAACCGTCCAATGGAAAAAGGTCATGGAAAGCCTTGAGGGTTACAATGGCAGGCTTGTAACTGAAATGGCCAGCCTGGAAGAAGGTGCGGAGTGCATTGCATATCTTCAGAATCTTTGAATATAACAATATCTCACTTATTTTTCTTATTCTTTAACCCTGCCGTGTCTTTTGTCTATTTCATCCATCATGTCGAGCATCTTGCGGATAGCTGTCCTGATGGCATCTGACTGGTTAACGAATTTCTTGTCATCCCCTACGTGTTTGTTCAGGTCGTCCAGCAGTTCCTGGGGAATCTCCACACTTACTTTTGGCATTAGGTTCACCTTCTGAGTAAAAAGAGTTAATAGGATTTATGTGTTTCAAAAATTTCACTGAGATATATAGAAAGCAAACTGAACAAAATAGCTACGAACAATAAAAGAGATTGGCGAGCCGGAAGGGAGTTGAACCCCTGGCCTACGGATTAAGAGTCCGTCGCTCTGCCTGGCTAAGCTACCGGCCCATCTTCTTTACTGACGTGATGCCTCCATACGTATTTGCCCAATATATACGTTTCGGTATAAACGTGATATAGTATTTATTGAAATCATACAATAATTATCAGTGGTGAGAAGTTTATATATGCTTTACCACGCAGCTCTGCAGTCCCATGATCTCCACCATGTCGCTGTTGTCGGGGCTGTGCACGATCATCTGTCCCTTCTTAAGGTATGGAATACGCTTCTCATATTCTTTTTTGACCTTTAGTGCTCCGATTGCAGCATCGTTTGTCAGGTTAAGAATGATACGCGTGTTGACCTGCTTGAATACCGTGTCATCAATGTCCTGAGGGTCCTGAGTGATGAGGCACAGTCCTAATCCTTCTTTCCTTCCCTGACGTGCAGCATCTGCAAATTTGGACACGATCCTCTTGCTATGATCCCCCGTGGTTCTGGCAAGATACCTGTGCGCTTCGTCAAGAGCCAAGATGATGGGTGTTTCCTTGATAGCAGCTTCTCCAGAGGTGCTTAGTTTGTTATCCACTATTATCGTCATCAAAGTGAGAGTTATCAGGTCACGTATACGGGTGTTGCTGATGTATTCTGTGGGGAACACGCTGATCTGTCCCGGTTTTATTATCTCATCCAACATCTGGTCTATAGGTCTTGCAGGCTGGTCGAACACCCTGCTAAGAGATCTGTCCCTCGCCCTGCGTACGATCCCATCATAAGAGGCTTCGTGTATTTTTCCGTTTTCCACATAGTTATCTCTTGTCAAGTCATCGCTGACGTGGTCTAAAAAGCGGTTGTACGTATGCTCTCCTGCCTTTTTGAAGAAATCGTCAAGAAGCAATTCTACTCCCTGGTACTGGAGGTCGGTCATCCCCACAGGTGCCATGAGCCAGGAATTATTTCTCACCATCTCAAAAGGTATGGTAAATTCCAATTGTTGTGCCCGTGAACGGCCGTTGTATGATTGCCCATCAACCTTTGCCACGAAGGTCCGGGTGTTAACACATCCTCCAAAATCCACTTTCTCGGATCTGAAACTGAATTCATTGTCCTGTGTAAGTTCGGGATTGTCCTCAAACATCTGTGAATACTCATCCTGCGGGTCAAGTATCACAAGGCATGTATTTTTTCTAGCACCGGTGCCTCTCACATTGTAGCGATTTTCCGGTGCCATGAACTGCCTGAGAATGTTCTTTGTGAGGAATGTCTTGCCAGTCCCGGTACTACCGCATACCAGCATATGCCTGAACACCAAAGGATCACCCATTGAATAATCATTGCGCAGGTAATATGGCACAGTTGGAGGAACTGCATGGGTCTTCACAACTTCACCGCCAACGCTTAGATGCCCTAGGAAGATACCTTCTTTGGGAATGTTAAGCCCTATCTGGATCTTGATTTTATCTTTAACAGGCATTATAGGTGTGTTGGGCCGAGGTATCCTGTCGCTCATGCGCCGGGCAAAGCCATTACCTCTGGGATAAAGGATACAAATGGGGTCCAGGTATGCTAGGAATTTGTAATCCACTTCATCTGTGGTGTTGGACCTGAGCATCCTGCGAGAGTGTATCTCAGTTGCATCATCTACCGCAAACTCCTGTTTGTACTGCATTTTCCATATTCTTGCGAAAAGATCCTCCTCACCGTAGGGCACGATCACATACGTTCCCAGCCGGACATCCCTTCTTTTTTCTGTGTTAATGTATCCTGTTATAGTTGCTCCGGATTCCGTGATCTCAAGAGTTTCTATACCTGTGGTGATGATACCAAAGGCTTCATCGGTGTTGTCTTGTGTGTCGGAGTGCCTTTCTTCAGAAACCTCATATTCTTCGAAGCTGAATTTCTCCTCAATAATTGTTTCTACATTTTTGACAACAATTTCAGTATCTACGTTCTCAGAAGCTGCATAGGCAAGTATATCTTTATCCATCCTCATCGTATTCACCCCATCTTATTTCGTTATAGCTGGTATCCACTCGAGAGTACCTGAATCTATTGATTATTTGTTTTCTTTCCGATACCTGTATTTTTGCAATGGAGTCTGCTTTCTTCAATGTGCCCGGTATTTCGCTTACTGCAATATCATAAAGCACCTTTCTTGTGATGATATTCCTCATCTCTTCATCTTGTGTAAGCCCATAAGGAGCTTCTATTTTAAAGAGCAGGTTCTTTGAAGGAACGTAAACTACGAAAAATGTCAGTGAATAGTATTCCTGCGGGTACTTTGCCCTAAGTTTTTCCTTGACCAGGGGTGATGTGGTTCCAAGCATTCTTTCATAGAACTGATTGGGCTGCATGAACCAATTAGTGTAAGTTATATAACGATTGTATCTATTTTTTTCTTCCAGATTGCGTGGAGAAGAAAGCACATTCTTGAAGAACTGCGCATCCATTACCCAGGGTAGGTCTTTCATTCCTTCCTTTCTCAAGGTCTGCATTATCTGCATATCCTCTGGATTTTTCACAAAACCAATAAAAGGTAGCTTCTTGTCAATGTGATAGTCCACTATATCGATGTAGTTTTGCAGGATGCGCTCTGTATAAGGATCGTACAGAAGATTCACGCCTTCTGATTCTACCACCATCCAATACATGAGATGTTTGGGGTAGATAGGCCCATCCATAATGAAAAACCCTTTTGGGTCAAGTTCATCCTTCAACCACAGGATGTGTTCAGATTCTGAAAGATATAATGCTATATCATGTACTATCCTTTCAATACGTTTGCTAAGCAGGCCTGGTTCTATTCGGATGATCTGGCGGCGGCTTGCTCCACCATCGATCATTTCCCAACCGTCGGTGGTGTCGATGTGTACCCTGTAACCGGGGGAATAGGTAGCAGCAACTATTGTCCTTTTGTTGTGTAAGTCCAAGTCAGTAGGTGTGGAGGCCATGGCAGAGTGACAGAAATCCACATAAAGGCCGTTATCAAAGGATCGTGTGGTTGTGCTTCCACTGTCACATGAATAGGTAACAGGAAAAGGATCCTGGCTCTGCGACATCTTTTCTATATCCACTCTTCCTCTTCTGAGTCTTCCAATGGCTTTGAGGACAACTTTTCCATCGTATTTCAGTTCCTTGAGCCTTTCCAGAATATCTATGAGACCATCAGTTTCATCTTTCTCCGAATCACCGGGTTTAAGACATTTGTCAATACGGTCTGCAAGTTCGGATATAGCTTTTATATGGACCGGTTCAAGGGTCATGTAATGCAATTAGTACTGATGAGAGATATATATTGGGTTATGTGGATTGAAGAACTTTATCAGGAAGTATCTAAAAGATTAATCTATAGTTCTCCGTTAAATCAACTAAACTTGCGTTGTTATAAACTGGATTTTTTTGAAAGATTTAAATACAACTCGAGAGAAAAATGCCTACAATAAACCTCTGATCAATCAATAAAACGTTAAATATAAGGAAAGATCAGAAAGATAAGTAAATTATACTAGACAAATTAAAACGAGGTAATAATTATGGATTCATATGGTCTGTTTATGTTGTTGCTTGCGGCCTATATTATCATACTGGTCGCTATTGGTTGGCATTTCACAAAGAGACAGAAATCTGTTACAGATTTCTGGCTTGCAGGACGTAGAATTAGTTTCGTAGCAATTGGCTGCTCAGCAGCTGCATCGTGGATGACTGCGGGCGGTATTCTTGCAGTAGTTGGTTTGTATATGCTGCTGGGTATGGGTTCTATCTGGAGCTTCGTGGCGCCCAACATCCTTGCCCTGCTATTGATTGCATTGTTAGTAGGTAAAATAAAGCATCTCCCTGCCATCACTCAGCCTGAGCTGCTCGAACAGAGGTACAGCAGTTCTATAAGAGGTCCTGTGGCTCTCATTATTGCTGTTGTTATGATCCTTTTCGCAGTGGCGGACATAAAGGGTTTTGCCATGGTTCTTGAGATCTTTTTCGGGCTGCCCCCGGTATACGCTGCAGCCATCGTGGCATTAGCTGTTTCTGTGTATGTTACCCTTGGAGGTCTTTCTGCTGTTATATGGACCGATGTGATCCAGCTCCTATTCCTTGCAACTTTCGCTCTGGGAATGGTCATAGCTATTACTGGTTCAGCCACTTCTGTTGATGTGGCCTCCCCCCTAACTTCCTCTGATCTTTTCTCTGATGTACCAGCAGGATGGTGGAATCCATTCAGTGTTGGCATAGTTGCAGTGATGGTAGCTATCTTTGCCATTATTCCTGGCTGGATCACAGAACAGGATCCCTGGCAAAGAGTCTGGGCTGCCAAAGATGAAAAATCAGCAAGAAACGGTATGATTTTGGGTTCATTCCTTATATTCCTCGTGTTCGGTGTGGCTTGTACTATCATTGCTATCGGACTAAATCACGTATATCCTGATATTTCTGCATCTTTCGCAGAGATTGGAATGGGTGCAATGGCCCAGGCAGAACCTGCACTACTTGTTTACATCTTTGAGCATTTCTCACCTCTTCTCATAGGTCTTGCAGGTGTGGGTCTGGCTGCAGCTGCAATGTCTTCTACAGACACTTTTGCAACTTCAGGTGGGTCATGTCTCTCCCGAGATATTTATCAGAGGTACATAAAACCCGATGCGACCATGAAGGAGATGCTCGCAGTCAACAGGGTGAGCGTACTAATAATAGTCATAGGCGCGACCATTGGGTCTTTCTACATCGATGGTATCCTTGATGCCATCCATATAGCTACTTTTATTGCCAGTGCTGCATACTTCTTCCCGCTGATGGGAGGACTTTATTGGAAGAGAGCTACAAAGGAAGGTGCTCTTGCAGGTCTGATAGTAGGTTTCATTGCCCAGGTAGCTCTTACTATAGTTGATCTTGCTAATACTCCAGCTTTTGCTCCTGCTTATCTGGATTCTATACACCCAGTGCTATCTAATCATGGGGTTATATTGGGAATGGCCCTTAGCGGTATAGCTTTCTTTGGTGTTTCCTTTGCCACAAAACCATCAGACACAGTCAATCTTGCACCTTTCTTCAAGGAAGCTGCTATGAAGCTGGAAGAAAAGATCGTTGTGGATGAGACGGATCCAGAATACAAGAAGATGCTTAAGGCCATGACAGAAGAAATAACAGGTGACCGTGCTCATCTGCACCTTATTCTGGAAGCTTCTGCTACGGTCAATTGGAACAAATTCGTTAAGGATGCCACTGGTAAATACCATGAATGGGTAACCCCAGCAGGTGTAGACTCAGTGTACAGGTTGACTAAGTCCGATATGCTTGCTTGCATTACAGTTACCCGCGGAGCCAGTGAGAAAGAGATCTGGTTCTCATGTGAACCAAGAGTGGAAAATATTGATCAGAGCCGTAAAGAAATGTTTGTATCATTCGGTGAAGTCTCAAAAACTTTGAAGGGAATGGGTGTGTTACTCACCCTTCCTTAATTTTGTTAAACTCTTCTTGTTTTTATAATTTTTACTAAATTTATGCGTAAGTATTTTAACCAATGATGTATACATTAAATTGGTGATAACGTGGAGGAACGCATTAGACATCCCATTTCTGAATTAGAAGTAGATGAAAAGGAGAAAGGCCGCATACAGAAGATATTGGAAGATTTCGAAAAACTCTCTCCCTCGGAAAAGCTGGATGTATTGCAATTGCAGAATATTATGCTTGAGACCGTAGCAAGGCATAATGAAAAATACGGCATCCCCCAGCGCACTGTACATGTTGAGCGGCCATTAAGTGAGATAGTTGCTCATATGTCCAAGATCTCTATAGATTACTCACAGAACTGTGTAGATTATTATGTTGAACACGTTGCTAAGAAGGGAAGATTAAGACAGGAATGATTCTCCTGCTCTTTTTAGCGATTTAAATTCTTTATACTCTTTTTGTTCCAAAACTTATATCTTGTTGATGTTTCAATTCTTAATTATGAATAATGTTATTCTTGATGATATCGGGAGTTATCCACTTCCAGCGGGTGTATCAAAGGAATGGATACAAAAAGCATTCTCAAACTATTATGAACGTGAAAAACTATTCCCGCTGATCAATGCTGCATTCCAGCAGAAGATTGATGCGGGAGTTGAAGCTCCTACTTATCCTCAATACCAGGATATGACTGAACAAATCCTTTCTATAATCAAGGACCCGGATAGTACGGAAGAGCCTTTCAAGGTCAAAGAGAGAGATGCAAAGATAGTGGAGTTAGAGGCTATACAGCCAGCCGCTTATGAATACATGCAATCCCATGGTGGAAAACCGAATACCAGAATATGTATTGCAGGTCCTCTCGAATTGTATCTGAGAGAATTTGGTGGAACAGAGTATACTGATATCCTGTATCTTTTTGCAGAAAATGTTGACCGTTTCCTAAAAAACTCTGTTGAGAACTCAGGATACCTGAATGTAAGTGTAGTTTCTATAGATGAGCCAAGCATTGGAATCAATCCACAGGTAATGTTTGATGACGATACTTTAATAGAAGCTCTTAAAATTGCTTCAAAATCAACTCACAAAAAAGGTATTGATGTACAGATCCACTTGCATTCGCCCCTACACTATAAGATCGCTTGTGCCACTTCCCAGGTCAATGTGATAGGAGTGGAATCGGCAGGTCATCCCTCATACCTGGATCTTATTGACAAGAAAGTACTGGAAGATTCAGATTCTTTCTTAAGAGTGGGTGTTGCGAGGACCGATATTTCAAATCTCGTTTCTGTGCTCAATGACAAATATAACACGAATGTCTGGAGAGATGCTGCTCGTCTTAAAGAGCTCGTCACTGATCTTGAAACTCCTGATGTTATGAGGAAAAGATTTGAAAAAGCCTATTCTATATTTGGAGATCGGATAAAATATGTAGGTCCGGACTGTGGCCTGGGATCATGGCCCTCTCAGGAAATAGCTTTCCAGTTACTGCAAAATGTGACAGCAGGTGTAAAGAGCGCTAGTATATGATCTGGCGCTTAGATCAGCAAAGATACGAGAAAATTTGCTACTTCTTGGGCTATGGTGGGTGTGATGTTTGCTTCTATGTGGGCAGCTGCCCATAGGAAGACTATCATGATGCTTACCATGGTCCACAGATAACGAGATCTGATATATGCTGCAGCAATGTCATTTATAATCATCAGGTCTCTTTCAAGTTTTTCTACTTCATCACCTAATAGCAGGTTATCTTCCAATATCTTGCCTGAATACACTCTGGCAAACCTGTATCCAATTGCAGCAGCTATTATTATGACAGGTAGCTCTATTATCCCATGAGGCAGGATAAAAGCTAGGAAATATGCTATAGAAAAGAGTATTCCAGGTACAATTCCCTGTAATCCTGCGAAGTCATAGAAAGATATGGCACCGTTAAAAACAAAGAAGGAGACTGTTATTCCAAGCAGCATCCCATTCATTGTTAGTGTAATAATAGGAATGAGATATGGAATCACGTAAGCCAATAGTCTGAAATTTTCTTTATTGTAGTTTGCGCACTTCCAGATAGAACCCTCTTTTTCAGAATTATCCTGAACCCTTAGTCTGGATACTCCAGGATCTAGTTTTTGGAGGATATCCTTTATGAGTGAGATAAGAAACTGGAACACTTTTTCTAGTTTCACTGAAAATGTCGTGTATTTTTGGTTCCGTGCGCGTAGCTTAAGCTCAGCGATAGAAACATTTTGAATGTAGGACAATAGCCCAGGTACTATTGAAGTCGTGACGACAGCAAGCGAATTGAACAGGAAGATGGACCACATCAGGTTCAAGTGCTCTGCTACAGAGTCTACTTTCTGCATGGCCATGGAAGTGGTAGAGGTTATAGCCATATCCACAGATTCTGAGGATGATGATACCAGGCTCAGGAAATAGAAAAGCATACTTAAAAGGCATGAAATGAGCACAGCTATTATGAATAGTTTTACAGACCAGCGGATCTCCTGCTTGCCGATATGAAAATTATTTTCATTTATCTTTTCCATAATCTCTCAATTTCTTGTATAAGTTTTATGGACGCACATCTTATATATAAGTTTATTATTATATTAGTATATTCCATCATAGATGAGGATTAAGGATGAGAATACAAACTGGAATTGAAGGTTTTGATGAACTTGTTCAGGGAGGGCTGCTTTCTGAGAGGGTTTATCTTGTAAGTGGTCCCCCAGGTAGCGGTAAAACTACATTCTGTGTCCAATTTCTTGCACATGGAGCGGCACTCGGTGAAGTAGGTCTGTATGTGACTTTACTGGAAAGTCCTCAGAACATCATTGACGATATGTCCAATTATTCAATGAATGTCATTCCACTCATAAAGCTGAGGAAACTCCTTTTTGCAGACCTGGGTCCGAGGATGGAATATGGGTACATGGATGAACTCAATGAGATTGTATCTCCTCAATATGAGGTCAGTAGAACTTCAATTGAAAGCGAGGCTCCGTCTCCTGCAATGGTATTCAAGGAAATTGCTGCTTATGTGGCAGAATATGGTGTAAAAAGGCTTGTGTTGGATTCTGTATCTGCAATCCGTTTTACTACAAAGGACCTATCTTTGCAGGAAAAGGAAATGACAAGGTTCATAAGAAACCTCAAGAAGCTTGGATGTACTACCATATTGATAGGAGAACTAACTGATCCAACTGCTTATTCAACAGAGCAGTTTGCAGCGCATGGCGTGATTTTCATGCATAACTTCCTCTATGATAAGAACATGACCCGCGCTATACAAATTATCAAAATGAGAGGAACAAAGCATGATTGTAACATGCGCACAGTGCAGTTCACTGATAAGGGTTTGAAGATCGAAGGATATTTGGAATAATGGATTGATCTAATGGTCAAGATCTTTAAGAAAAAGGAAAGTAAAAGAGAACTCACCGAAGGACAACAACAGGCGCTCGCGAAGAGTTCCTATGAACTGGGTTTTGAGGTAGGGTACCATAAACATTCGGAGATCGGATGGGTTAAAGAGAGGTTTACCTCACTTTACGAGTTTGCATCTCAGGGTGACATAGGTAATTCTGTCAAGGAAAATTATGAGGCTGGAAAGTCCGAAGGTTCCAGAGCCAGAGACCGTGACATGAATGCCGGTCTCTCTAGGAAAGGTCTGGAAAAGGAAAAGCCATTACCTTCCTCTTCATCGGTGCTGCTTCCACAATCTTATAATGGCTCAGGTATAGATAATGCCTTCAGAAAAAGGGAAACTTTCCA
>DAKU01000102.1:0-6621 GCA_002508425.1 Methanosarcinaceae archaeon UBA470 | reverse complement strand
CCATACCCTGTGAACCTTTGCTTTTCGTCCAGATCTGTGAGTATGAACCTGTCCTGCTGTGAATAAGATATTTCCTTCGTACCTGTTAGTTCAAGTGTACATTCATCTCCAGCAGAGGCTTTATCTACCACTTTTCCTTGTTTTTCTATGCTGGTTATGCGCATAGGAGAGGATTGCAGCCCTACAAAAACATGCAGCACTCCACCGCTATTGAAACCTTTTGAAAAGGGTGAGAGTTTGCATTTAATCTTCAGATTCTCAGTGACCATTTCCTCAACAGAAATAACATGACCTCTGTCTATATCCTTTGATTGTATTCCCTTAAGAGCGAGGCCCACTCTTGCTCCTGTAGGTGCAGTCTTCACATCTACATCATGCATCTGGATAGACCTGATCTCCAGAGGTTTCTTGGTGGGATAGGCTGTCATTTTATCTTTTGCGTTAATAGTGCCTTGTATCACTACACCAAGTACTACACATCCTATTCCAGTGACGTTGAAGGATTGGTCTATGATTACTCTTGCTGGTAAAGTGGCCTTTTTTCTATCCTCTTCATCGACCTTTTCTCCCATAGTAAATATCTTTTCTTTGAGCTCCTCCATGCCTTCAAAGCTTTTGGTGGAGGCAATCATATACTCCCAATGCTCAAGCACTGTACCTTTTGTGATCTTTTGCAGTTTTGCCTTTAATTCGTCGGTAGCCTGTGGATATGTGGTATCCGATTTTGTGAGCAGCACAAGTCCATGTTTGTATCCCATGGATTCCAGGCAAACAATACACTCCCCAGCAGAGGCATCAAGTCCTGTGGGAGGTACACACAGAATAGCAATGTCTGAAAGTGTAAGGGCGGAAATTAGAGGCTTAACAGAATCAGGATATCCAGTGGGATCGATGATAGTCATTATCTTGTCCCCCTTTGCAAAATCATACATTGTAAAGTCTGAGACATTCCCTTTCTTTCCCAGTTTAGCGGCAAGTGTTGTTTTCCCGCTTTGCTGGCTTCCGATTATAGTGATTTTCGTCATGTTTGCACCTGGATCTTTATGAGGTTACGAATGCTATCATACAAATATATCTTTTTTCATGACCACAACTGGCCTTCCCACATGGCCAATGTCTTATCACTGGTGCTTTTGTTCACTTTTGTGATGTGCACAAGGTATTCATTGCCCACGATTTTGGGTTCACTGAACATTATGTCCATTCCAAGCCTTCTCATATACTCCTCAAACCTTGATATTGTTGCTCTGTCTTTCACTCTTATGGTGAACTCTTCTGCAACCCTGTCTCCATCCCTTACTTTTATGATGGATTCTTTCATAGGCCGCAGGATACTTTCTCCCAGTTGTAGGCAACGTTTTTTGAACTCTTCTTCACTTTCGTTCCATTCCACCGACTGGAAGCCTTCTCTCACAATTCTGGAAAATATGAAATCTCTTCCACTCTCATTATACACTTTCATGGCATGTCGCAGGTCGGAGCAATTACTCTGAGAAGCTGTGTATTTCATTGGTTGCAATACCATTTTGGGGTCCTTGATAACAACGCCTTCGTGCCCTATCCTTCCAATTTCCCGGATGATATTTGTTATCATGTCAGGAGCTTCCTGGATATCGAATTCTCCAAAAAGCCTGACCTGCCTGAAGCCGTATTTTTCAGCAAGGCTTCTGCGCTCATACAATGGCAAAGGTAAACCTGTGTCCTTATGCCTGATATCAAAAACAAAAAATTCTAGGGATTCTATTCCGTATATTTCCTTGGGTACGTAAGGATTGTCAGGTCCTACCATTTCCCCATAGACCACCAGTTGCGGGTTCTCAGTGAAGAAACTATGGTTCAACAAGTTATTGACTTTCTCTGAAGAATAAGGACACATGTGACCGCTGCGGGTAAGAGCCACAAGCTTCCCACCCAGTGAGATCACTCGGACGTTGTAGCCATTCATTTTTTCTTCTACCGCAACCTTAACTATATTTCCAAAGTTGTATTTAATAGCAGGTCCAAGAAGCATTGCCCTTTTTATCTTTGGGAATCCAAGAATCAGGCTAAAACCGTCATCCTTTTGCACAAGGACACTCCCAATGTCAATGTGCAATGCCTTATGTTCAAAACGGAATAGGTGTTGGTACTCATTCCAGTTAGGTACCAACACTCTTCTTTCCATTAATTCTTGCATCCTTTGGGCAGAAATACCCAGGAAAGATGCTGCATTTTCAATGTCCAGTTCTGTTTGCGGATAGTTCTCCATATTCACTGTGCCATTGCATGTACCAGGTTCCTTCTTGTGATGAGTCCTACAAACTCATCCTCAAGATTCAGTACAGGCAAACCTCCGATGTTTTCTTCAAGCATCATCTTTGCCACATTTGAAAGGGGTGTGTTCGTATGAACTGTCTTCACACCCCTCTTCATGATATCCGCAACGATCAGGTTCTTGATCCTGGCTTCCTGCTGGTTGCCTGAAACTATGTCCCTGAAAGCTCTCATGGCTTTTACTACGTCTTTTTCGGTGACTATTCCTACCAGCTTGCCATTCTCTATGATGGGAATTCTTCCTACGTTCTTATCGAGCATAAGGTGCCTGATATGGCTCACGCGGTCACCGGGGCTTGCAACTACAGGTTCCTTCTGCATGAACTCCCCGGCAAAGCCATTGAAGTTGTTAGTTTTGAGAAGTTCTGCAGGTGTTACCCAGCCCATGACTTTGTCATCTTTGCAGACTATGATTACTCCCTGATTCTTGTCAATAAGAGTGACAACGTCCTTCACCTTTACATCAGGGAAAACCTTCGCAAAGTTGTCAGAGACAGCTGTAGCCACATGCAGTGAGGATGCAGGCATGCTTCCCTTCTTTCTGGTACCGAGTTCCCTTGTAAGGTTTCTCATAGTGAGGATACCAACTACCTTGTCATCATTTTTTACAAGGACCCGCCGCATTTCTTTCTTTTCCATAATATCAAGTGCATGAGAAAGCGTATCTGACTTATTGATAGTTGGTGGTTCTGTCATTATGTCCTTTACTTCCATATCTTTCACCTTCAGTTGTATCCGTTTTTGTTCCTTCACTGCGCTATTCTTATGAAATCCTTCCTTCTGACGACGCTAACGATCTCGCCATCCTTTTCTACTGGCAGGATTCTTGAATTCTCTTCTACAATGAGTTTTGCAGCTTTAACTGCTGAATCATCCCATTTTACTGTAGTATTGATATCCGACATGATATCTTCGGCAACAAGAGGTACTTCTTTAATATATCTATGTGCCTTCTGACCACCGGATGTAGGACGGCGGGTCATCTTGATGTTCTTTGTAGGGAGACTTCCATCTGCTTCTGCCATTATATTAAGGGCAATGTTGTTAATGGATATTAGCCCTACCACATTTTCGGAATCATCAACAACCAGGACCTCTTCCACATTATTTTTATCCATCTCTTCCATTACGTGGTTAATTGTGTGGTGCCTGTGTACGCGAATCGGCTCATCGGATATAATCTGATGTACTTTCTTACCGAATTTTTGTTCTTCCAACTTGGAGACATATCTTACGAGATCTGTCCCCGCAACTATACCTACAAGTCCCTTTTTCATTACCGCAAGGTAATTGATGTTGTTTTCCAGCATGAGATTCCCAGCCTGTGATATAGAAGCTTCTGGATAGATGGTTATTGGATCTTCTGTCATCACCATGCTAACGGGAACCTTATCTATAGGACGCCGCTTCCATATAGGCTCTGCTTGGGCGAGTTTCCTGCTAAGATCAGCTTTTGAGACAATACCTATCATTTTTTCGCCGTCACCTACAACTACGGTGCTAATCTTATGCTTAAGCATAAGATTCCTTGCATGAGATATCGGTTCATCGGGCCCCATCATGAACACCGGAGAACTCATTATGTCTGAAACGTTCATTCAATTCCTCCAATTATTACTTTATCAATCGCTAGCTGCTTTTCGGGCTCTGTAGAAAGCCTCTCTAAATCAACATCAACTGGATTTAATTTACATCTTTATTCAATATCATGAGTATATTTCAAACAATTTTTTGCTTCTATTTATCACCAGTATGTCGAGGATACAGCCCGCAGGAAATCCCTTTCAGTAATGATGCCGCAGAGTACATCATTATCTATTACCGGCAAGGAACCCACCCCCTTATCTATCATTAGTCTTGCAGCATCTCCCATGTCCATTTCGGGTGAGGCCCATACAACATCTTTGGTTATAAGTGAGGTTATTGGTTCACTGAAAGCCTCATGGAAATTACCTGTAACCATTTTTTCAAAGGCTTTTCCGCTTCCCAGGAAATTCATAATGTTGGAAGCAGTAACAATTCCTATCAGTATTCCATCCTTTACAATAGGCAATCTCCTGAATCCCCTGTTGACCATTATCTTTGATGCCTCCTCTATGGTGGTATCAAATGGTACGGTTTTCACTTTTGTGCTCATGTAATCTTTGATAGAATCATAGTCAATAGTATCTGCCATTAGATCCAGAAAATCCCTTTCTGTGAATATGGCGCATACCCTTTTATCCTCGTCAACTACAGGCAAACCTCCTGTATTTCTCTGGATCATCATTTCCACAGCATCGGAGATACTTGCTTTTGAGGTAACGAAAGCTACATCGCGTTGCATTATCTCGCTTACGTCAGCATTGATGGCTGCCAGCAGATTTTCGTTATAGTAATTCTCTACAAGCAGGTTCTTTGAACCTCCTCCAAGGAAATTAACAATATCCATTGAAGTAATTATTCCTTCTAGGCGTTTTGTGCCTGCATCTGCAATTGGTACTCTTCTAAAGCCTTTATTGGTCATCGTTTTTATGACACCCATGATCGTTGTCGTAGGTGGAAGAGTTATCACATCTTTCTTGGCCACGGCATTTATGTCACTTTTATTTTCTGCAGCCTTGGCTTTGAACTCAACAGGTGCTACATCCCTAGTACTCGTACTAGTGAACATACCAGGTTCTTTTTTTGGGTTACTCCGGTATTCTGTATTTGAATTTTTCAGCAATTTTGATCTATCTTCTGTGACCATGTCTGTTCTCTTCTTTGTCAATTCAACCACCGGCACAATAAAACATTCTTCTGTTTAACGGCTTTCCGGGACCAAAAAGGAAAGGTCCTCATCTTCATATTATAGCTTTACCAGTTTCAGAAACCAGTGCCCACAAGGCAGGCAGATAACAAGGCAGATCTGCTTACAATGCCCAATAGTTTCTTATTGCTGGCTACGGCTATCCTGCCAATGTCATACTGCAGGATCTTATCAATGGCTTCTTTTAATGAAGCCTCCGGGGGTAAAGTGTACATAGGAGTGGACATGACCTTTTCCACCTTCGGTGAGTCACCGGCTTTTCCACCGTGCCCCTCAACTTCCCCTATTCTTGCATAACCTGCTTTTATGATATCTCTTCTGGTCACCATACCAAGTGTTTCATGGCTGTGTGATAATACGGGTATTCCAGTATAATCATGTTCAAGCATTTGATGCCATACCTTGGTTATACTGTCATCGGGATAGCAAGTTAACACATTTGTCATCATGATCTCTTCAATGTGTAAAGGAGACTTTTTTGTTGGTTTGACGGTCGCTAGTATATCCACATCGCTCAAGATACCTACTAACTGCTTGTCAACGCCTGACACCACAGGAACTCTGTGCTGAGATGCATCAAGCATTAAGCGGGCAGCTTTCAATATTTCCATCTCAGGTGTGATCATTGGAACCTCCTGAGCATATCCTTCCACTGTCACATTGGACTTGGTGGATTTCATTTTAAGCACATCCCCATCTGTAAGTATTCCGCTTACTTTCAGGGAATCGTTCACTACAGGTACCCCTCTCAAAAAATAGTCACGCATTATTTGACGTGCATGGGTCATAAGGTCAGTTTCTTTAACATACAAGGGATCCTTCGACATTATACTCTCTACTGTCATAGATATCCTCCATTTAGAATGGACATGTCAATGATAACACGGCTAGTCGTAATAGCCTTCTTCCTCTTTGCAGTCTTCGCAGAGCATAAGTCCGTTCATCAGGGTGAGGTCTGTATATGCGCCACATCTCTGGCATATTCCTCTTTCTATTCCTGTCTCTTCCTCAAAATTGCTCTCGTCCCGATGCAGTTCTATCAGACTTTCAAGAATGGTGTTAAGTCCAGGTGATATTGTAAGAAGATCTCTGTCTGTGATGATGCCAACCATTCTGTCACCATCTATCACTGCAAGCCTGCGGATGTTGCATCTGGTCATCTGTTCTGCAGCTTCTATGACGTTTGTTGATGGTTTTGTTGCTATGATGGGAGAAGACATGATCGTGCCCGCCACAACTGTATTTGGGATCATATTGTTGATCACCACCTTACTGATAATATCCGTCTCTGTGATTATTCCCACAGGATCATCATCCTCAGTGACGATTACACTGTCGACATTCTGGCGGATCATCTGCTGGGCAATTTCAAGAACACTAAAATTGATGTTTGCAACGACCACATTGGTGGTCATGACTTCACGAACTGACATTTCCTTACGGATCTCCCTAACGGATGTATCAGTTTCAAGGTCCCATTGTGCACCCAAAACCATTGCATAACACGCTCCTATTTT
>DAKU01000074.1 GCA_002508425.1 Methanosarcinaceae archaeon UBA470 | reverse complement strand
ATAAATTTTTTGTATATGCTACCGTGTTCCTTATAATGGGGCTATCCAATTCAGTCATACCCGTATTGCCAGAGCTCGCAGTTGTGGATCATACCTCCCATAGCGCTTTGTCTTCTTCATTATTGTTCTCGGCATATTTTATCGGTGCACTGCTTACAATGCTACCATTTGGCTTCCTTTCTGATATATATGGTAGAAAAAGACTAGTAGTTTTCAGCATGTTTCTCACATCTGTTGCAGGAATAATGCTGCTGGAAATGAAAGGAATCTATTGGCTCACTCTTGCCCGGTTGATAGAAGGTACAGCATGTGGTGCTTTTTTTCCATCGGCATATTCTTTACTTTCAGAACACGAAGAAAGAAACAGATTATTTGGTGAGTTCAATTTCCTGCTTAATGCTGGCCTTGCAGTGAGTATTGCTATTTCCGGTTACCTTGCGCACAGTTACATCAAAGGAGGGATTTTCCTTTTCACTTTGCTTTCTATTCTATTGCTTTTAATTGGTGTACGGGAACAATATTCTACAGAAAAAGTGAGAGATAAAAGTGAGAGAAGATTAGTAAACAGTAAAATCCAAACGCTTTCAGATATAAGGAGTATAGTATTCAAGGATAACTATCTTAGAATATGGTCTAGTTCATTTTTGTTATTTGGCGTTACAGGAGTTGTGCTCGCTCTTTATCCTGATTATAGTATCGATTTTTTGAGCAAGAAAGAGCTTGGTATAGCAATTGCGGGAATGTATGCTAGTTCAATGATAACTAATATTATTGCAGGGAGGCTTCGGCTACATTATAATACTATGGTTAGGAATGGGCTTATATTTGCTGCATTGGGCACGATAATTACAGCATACAATCCAATACCTGGTTTCATCCTAGTAGGTATAGGCTCAGGCATAGGCTTGATAGGTCTACCTGTTGCCGTATCTCATATGCAAAGTAACAGAGGAATTTTGATGGGAATCTTTAACACATACACCTATGCAGGCATGGGGTTTATGCCCATTATCGCAGGTACTCTTATTTCGGGATTAGGTTTTAGACTGGTCTTTGTCCTTTGTGGTCTTGCCCTTTGTCTGCCAATACTCATGAGTAATAAACTGGAAAGTGAGAGCAGAGTATAGGCAATATTGTATTTAGAACAATATGTACCTCTTGTGGGATTACAATAGAAAGTTTATTATATTAAACGATTAATTAAAACGCATGGTTAGCCTGCTAATAGCACCAATAAAGAATAGAAAAAGTAGTTCATGCTATTTATTGTTCGTATTATTCATCTATTGCCTTTGTTCAGCAATTCCTGCAACTGCATATACTGAGGTTATGGTAAATTCTGTTCCTACTCCCTCTGGTATGGTTCTTGTGATAGTGGATGGATTAGGTGCACCATATATCTATCAGGAATATACACCACATTCTCTGGATGGTAGCTCTCTGAAAGTCCCTTATTTTCACAACCTATCGGTCTTAAGTGAAAGTGGGACTAAAGTATCTATGATCAGAGTCCCTCAAACATACACCGAAGCAGGCCATTCTGTACTTGTCACGGGTAACTCTCAGGCACTTTCGGATACTGTGGGAATGCCAATGGGTACTATCTATGACGTTGCCCACGACTATGACTGCCTAGCTTTTGGAATCATGGAAAAAGGAGACTCTTCAAGCATATGTGATGAACATGATGTGATAGTTCATGATACGTCGAATTCCATGAATAATCCGGGTATAGTAGTGGAATCGTCATCATCCGTTTCATCTAACAACATTTGCATGAATATTAGGGAAATCATGCAAGAGCAAGCCCTGCAACTTCCTGCTCAGCTGCAGGAATCCAAACAGGCTTCCCAGGAAAGATATGATACATATGACAGATGGGCTTTGACAACAGCTTCGCAGGTCGTAGAGTATATGGCTGCAGAAGCTCCTGAACAGAAGTATATCCTTACAGTGAATGTAGGCGCAGTCGATGCAGCCGGACATTACAGGAAATACGATGGTTACATCGGTACTATACAGGGGTTGGACAGGGATATAGTACCACTGTTCCAGACATGCACAGAGCATAATATTGCATTTGTATTCACAGCAGACCATGGAATGAGTTTTACATCATCTGATAGTAAAGGGGGCCATCAGTCAGATCCATATTCAGGAATGGATGAATCCCAGATGATACCATTCATAGTACATGCACCGGACGTACCTGTAAAACTACTTAATGAGGAATATGGTCAGCAAGACATTGCTTCTACACTCCTGAGCATAATGAATCTGCCAAATGGATTGAAGAAGTCTGATGGTATTCAGATTCCTTTAAAAGAACATACTACGTTGGGTGTACGCGGACCATCTACAGGTACAATTGAACTTTGGACTGAGGGAGAACTAATACAGCATGCTTCCAATGATGACAATTATATATTCATCGGACTTGACAGACAGAAGAAATATACTGTGAAATATATTCCGGATGATACAAAATCTGAGATATTCCAGAAGGAAATAGAAGCCGGTTCAGATCAGCTTGTTGTGTTCAGTATGGATACTTCTGCTTCAGATCCGGCAGATTACTGGAAGCCTAGATATATAATAGGAGCTCTCGTTATTATATTGATTAACATAGTTGGACTTCTATACATCAAAAGAATACTGAAAGAGCAATAATTAGTATATCGGCATCATTGTCGGCTTAAAGTTGTCCGGAGTGGGGAAAATGCCTGTATGCCTTACAAAATTATGCGCAATGCTACCAGCAATGGAGAGTATCCTGGTTCTGGAAAAACCTGTGCTGACTCTCAAACTACCCTGCATGGTAGTAGGCGATTTGCACGGCAACAAGAAAGCTCTTGATTTCATTATTGATATGTGGAAATCTTTTAGTTGTCCACAATTACTTTTCCTTGGAGATTATGTTGACAGAGGCAAGGCATCTGTGGAAGTACTGGTCAGCTTATTTGAAATAAAGCTGCAGGATTGGAAGAACATAGTTTTGCTTCGGGGTAATCACGAAAGTCCAGAAATGAACCGGAAATATGGATTTTTTGATGAGATCGGCCGGAATGAAGAAATATTGGCAGAGGTAACATCTGTCTTTGAAAAACTTCCAGTTGCGGCGATCATTCCAGAAGGGGTTTTCTGCGTACATGCTGGCATTCCAGGGGTTTGTAACATTGATGAGATTAGCAAGGAGAATTCCTTTGAATTTCTCTGGAACGATCCCTGGGAACATAAAGGCATGGGCTTATCACCGAGAGGAATTAGTATACACCAGTTTGGTAGGGATATTCTTGAAGACTTTCTTAAATTAAACCAACTTAGCATGATGGTAAGGGCTCATAGTGCACTTCTGTCAGGATATGAATGGCATTTTGGCAAAAAGTTATTGTCGCTGTTTTCCAGTCCTGAATATTGTGGTGCAGATAATCGGGGAGCATTTGCATTGCTCAATCAATCTGATATGCGCATATATGTGTTTGGGGGAAAAGAGGGAAAGTATGAACTTATAGAAACGAGTTATATTTAATATCTCAGATGTTTTATAACATAAAGGGATATTAACAATTGTGAATATGTGGAAATGGGGTGATAATATAGCCACAATTGAAATAGATGTGAGGGGGCAGACGTGCCCAGTACCGCTTGTTGAGTGCCGTAAAGCACTTCGAAAAGCCTCTCCGGGAGATGAGGTTGTGGTAACTGGCACACATCCGGCATCAAAGAAGGAAATTCCTATGGCATGTGAATCTCTTGGCCTTGATGTCTTGGCAGTGGAAGATAAGGGCAAAGAATGGAAGATAAGGATACGCAGGTAGTGATGAAATGGGGGGTAAAGCTGTAATTGTAGTACATAGTGGGGATATGGATAAGATATATAGTGCCTTGATTATAGGAAATGGTGCACTCTCTATGGGCCTAGAAGCATCGTTGTATTTTACTTTCTGGGGTTTGCAGCGTCTTAAAAAGGGTGGACTTGAAGCAGGCCCGCTTTCAAAGATGCACATGCTAGGCTTAGGTAAATGGATGGTGAAAAAAAGAATGCAGAAAGCCAATGTGGCTTCTCTGGAAAAGCTTATGCAGGATTATAAGGAGCTGGGTGGCCGGATCATTGCCTGTGAGATGACAATGGAGATCATGGGGATAAAAAAAGAAGAATTGCATACTGAGTGGATAGATGATTATGGAGCAGTAGGCACATACATACACGAAGCAAAAGATGCCAGTATTACTCTTTTCATTTGACGGAGGTAGAATATGTTCGATAAGATTACGTATCTGGACAATGCAGCCAGCACTCGCCTGGATGAACGTGTTCTGGAAGCTATGAAACCTTATTTCTTTGACACTTATGCAGTAGCAACGTCAGAATTTGGCTATTCCATGGGGCTAGATGCAAAAGAAGGGCTGATGGTCGCAAGAGAGTCAATAGCGAAAACACTTGGTGCATCTGCAGAAGAGCTTGTATTCACTTCCGGAGAAACAGAGTCTAGTAACATGGCCATCAAAGGTGTTACAGCTGCTTTAAGGAAGAAAAAAGGTTCACATATAATAGTATCTAAAATAGAAGATTTCCCGGTGCTCAATACTGCAAAGAGCCTGGAAAGACAGGGGTTCAAAGTAGATTACTTGAATGTAGATAATGAAGGATCTGCAGATCTGGAGCAGCTTGGCAGCCTTATAACCAAAGAGACTGCACTGGTATCCATTCAGCATGCCAATCAGGAGATTGGCACATTACAAAATATCAAGGTAATTGCTGACATCTGCAGTGAAAAAGATGTGCTTTTGCATACTGATGCCACGCATACGTTCACTCGTGTACCACTGGATGTTCAAAAACTTCCCGTAGACCTAGTGACCATATCTGCGCATACAATACATGGCCCAAGAGGGGTTGGTGCTCTCTATATACGTGAAGGTACGCCTCTGGAAAAATGGATGGATGGGGGCTATCAAGAATCAAACCGCAGGGCGGGTCTGGAAAACATTCCGGCAGCAGTGGGATTTGCAAAGGCTGTGGAACTCGTGACGCCTGAAGAAAATACCAGGCTTGCGCAGATGCGGGATCATACGATCAGCAAGGCTTTGGAAGACATCCCTCATGTTACACTAAACGGCAGCCGTACCAGCCGTACACCACAGAATGCCAATATTACGTTCCATTATGTAGAGGGAGAGTCAATGACATTGCATCTTGACATGCGAGGCTTTGCGGTGAGTACTGGATCTGCATGTTTCAGCAGGTCACTTGAAGCTAGTCACGTAATCCTGGGTATTGGGGGTAACCATGAGAGAGCTCATGGTTCCCTGCGTTTCACTTTTGGTAGATATAATACTATGGAAGATGTGGATGCGGTCCTGGATGCTTTAAAGGAAATTATAGAAAAACTCAGAGAGATAAGTCCGCTATATGTCAAAAAGTGAGGTGAGATCATGAAGTTTCCTTATACTGAGAAAGTGTTAGAACATTTCCGCAATCCTAAAAACGTGGGTAAGCTAGAGGATGCAGATGGCAAGGGTCTAGAAGGTAGTCCCGCCTGTGGAGATATGGTTGCAGTATATCTTAAAGTGAATCCTGAAACTACTGTAATAGATGATATAAAATTCGAGTCCTATGGGTGTGCTTCTAATATCGCTACTGCATCAATCATAACTGAAATGGCTAAAGGAAAGACTATAGCCGAGGCGAAGAAGATCTCATGGCAGGAAGCAACTGATGAACTGGGAGGATTGCCTCCTGTAAAAAGACATTGTTCAGTGCTAGCTGTAGAAGGTTTGAGGTCTGCCATACGGGACTATGAGGAAAAGCATGGACTGATTAGTGAACAGGAGCCAACAACAGATGAAGTTGTGAGAAACAGGCTAAAGCATGTAATGAACCCCATGGCAGGGCTTGATATAGTGCGTACGGAATTGGTTACCAAGATTGAGGTCAAAGATGGAGTAGTACGAGTTGTGCTTGATCTGCCTTCCAGCCATCAGTTTGCAAATGCCATAAAAGAGGATCTAGTCGAAAAGCTTGAAGCTTTGTGGGATGTAAAAGAGGTCAAGGTGGTTTTCACTGAAGGCTGAGGCAAAGAATTCACGGGTATGCCTATGAGTGAGAAAGAGGACATGCTTATTGGAAGGGCCTTGGAACTCGGCCTGCGTGCCTATACGCTGGAAACTAAATATATCGAAGTGGAAAATCGTACCAGGCTAAAGTGTGCATACGGGTGCAGAGGATATGGTAAGCATTTAAGCTGTCCTCCTCATGTGATGGATATTGATGAGTTCAGAAAGATTCTTAAAGAATACAATAGATCCCTGTTGCTTATTGAAGAGTATGATATGTCCAATGAACCCGATATTTTAAAGGCCTGGTCTCATTTGCGTAGAGAATCGTTCCACAGGATGCTGGAACTGGAATACCTTGCCTTTAGGCAAGGTTTTACTTATACCCAGTTATTGCGGCCCGGTGCGTGCAATGAGTGTGAAATTTGCGCTGAAAAATGTAGAAAACCGGAGTTTCGCAGGTTTCCTCCTGAAGCTGTGGGCATCAATGTGGAAAAAGTTATGGATTTAGTGGGTGAAAAACTTGTATTTTGTGATGCTTCTGATGTTAAGTGTGTTGGTATTTTATTACTTGACTAAAAGGTCTCCAGTAAATGAACTCAATAAAAGAAACTGCTAAAAGGGAAACGACAGCCGCTTCCCAAAAATTTGTTCTAATGGGAAATGAAGAAACAAACCCTGAAAAAAAGGAACATTATTACAAGATGGCCTTGGAACTGGAGCCAAAAAATGCATCCGCCCTCAATAAAATGGGCCTTCTTTTTTATCAAAGGGGAGATTTAAGGGAATCTATCAGATTCTTTGATGCTATAATTGATTCGGGGAAAGTACGCAATCTCTATCCAATTTATTTTAATAAAAGCATGGCCTTAAAGGCATTAAAAGAATACGAGGCTGCACTCAATTATATTTCTAAAGCTTTGACCTATAATGCTGGAAATCCGCAGGCAGAAGAGCTTAAACGAGAACTTCAAGATATTGTGGATGAAAAATACAGACGTCAGGCTGAAAGAGAAAAGCAGGCTGCTTATGCTGGTCTCAAAAAAGAGAATATATACAAATCTTGGAATCCTCCTACTATTTCTGTACTTGCAAATATGATGTATTATAAAGATTGGCATGCCCACAAACATCGCGGAGACTTTGAAATTACTGATTCACAAAAACAAAAAGTGGTTGCCAAGCTTGAGAGTAAAGAATTTTGTTGTGCAACGTGTAATTATTATACAAACGGTGCGTGCCGAAAGAGAAAAAGAATGCAAGTAGAAGCAAAAGCTATCTGCAAAGCTTTTCAACCTGGAATTGATTGAACTCCGCTCTACCTTTAACACAATTTAATTGAGCTTGTTAGCATTTTTTCTATAATAATATTTACGATAAGTTTTTTCCAAATCCAAGAATAATAATTAGAGACCATCTAATTAGCTTCCAAT
>DAKU01000041.1 GCA_002508425.1 Methanosarcinaceae archaeon UBA470 | reverse complement strand
CCTATTATAGTGCAGGCGGTAGATACAGAGGACAGCATTCGGGCAATAGTCCCACAGCTGCGCCAAATGCTACCGCGAGAACTCATGATCCTGCAGGAAGTAGAAGTGATACCTCCTTCACAGGTCAAAAATAGTTAAACTTTAACTTTACTTGTACAATACTACGTTATTGCCTCTTATCTCTACTATTTGTGAGGCTGTGGCGCTTGCAAGTTCATTTGCAATTGATTCTGTGTCCTTTTCTTCCCTGGAGCTTTTTAGCATTTTTAGTTTTATCATGCGGTTAGCTTTGAGGTGCTTCTTGATCTCTCCGACTACTGTGTCAGTAATCCCGTTCTTACCGATGTTCATAATTGGCTTCAGTTGTGAAGCTTCTGCTTTCAGTTCATATAATTTGTCTTTATCCATGGTTACTTCCAACTCTTTAAATTCTCAAATCATCTGTGAATAAAAGGATATTCTATATTTCCAAAATTCAGTCATCAAATTCTAGGACACGGTTTTTTGGGCAATCCTTCACTTGCAGTCTCTTAGTTTCAAGTGGCTGCCCTCTATCTCATATTCAAACCAAGGTGTTGGTTTTGGAGTTAATCCTACCACTCTCATGCAGTGATGTTCTCCACTTGCACGGATCTCGATCATGCCATCAAAAAGCTGCTGAAGAGTGGTTATGGTTTGTTGATCATGCATTCCGTCTTCAACAACATATATCCCCAATCCATTTGCTGCTTTCACTCTTCCTGTGAACACATGAAGGAATTTGAATACTGTCTGAAGGTTGGAATACATTAAGATCGTTGAAAGGGAATTCATACAAAGTCGATTTGGCATCCTCTTTTTCATCACGAAGTCTTCAAAGAACTGACTTATCTTCACGCCAATGCCCGTCAGGTCTACGGGACTGGAAGCACGTTTGATCCTTTCGGTCTCAGGGGCTCCCATCCCAAGTGTCTTGGTAACGCAATCAACGACACCTATGTTAGATTCTGATATGTTTATCCCATTGCGATCGAACCACTCAAAGAACCTTTCCCCTGGTTCCCGGGTGGATACAACTATGGACGAATTACCATTCATAAGGCCGTTGTAAACTATGAGGTTAAGAAGTTCATCTTTAGAACTCATGGGGGGGCCTATTATCATGATATTCGTTCCCTCCCTGATACTACCAAGGATCTCATCCAGCTCTTTGATGCCTAATGAATATCCTGTCATGCACAACCTTCTGAACGATTATATTTATTTTTTACCCTTTTTCTTGTATTTGGTAAAATGTAGCGATGTATAATATCTTTACCGGTATATAACACATATTGTAGAAAGTTACTTTTGTGCTGCTCTTCCAACATGCTTCAAAATATGGCCTGCTTCTGGCAGAATTATTTCAGAAAATGCAAGCTTTACTGCATTTGGTGATCCAGGAAGGCAAAATATCACTTTGTTATTCACTATTCCGGCACAAGCTCTTGTAAGGACTACAGAACTGCCTATTTGCCCGATACTAAGGTATCTGAAGTATTCGCCAAAACCCTGTATTTCCTTATGGAATATAGGCGCTATAGCTTCTATAGTCACATCATCTGGGCTTAGTCCAGTTCCTCCACTGGTTACTATCACATTTACATCTTCATCTACCATGCGGGAAATTAAATCCTTTATGACAATTTCATTGTCAGGAACCAATGAATATGACACTACTTCATGTCCACTCTCTTCCACTAAACTACACATATGGTTCCCGGATATGTCTTCAGCTTCTTGTGGGGATCTTGCGGAACCATATTTATTGAATCGTGATGTTGAAACGGTTATGAGTGCGAATCGTATGTTTCCTTTTATATCTTGTTTGTGGGATAGTGAGGTTGAGGATTGCATAAGCAGTGCTTATATCAGAATAATCTATATGAACCACTCGATACTTAGCAAGATATAAATGGGTATTTGAGGAATAAGGCTTATAAACTCCAACGTAGTAAAGGAAGAGCCTTTACTCTAGGTAATTTACCAGAGGACTCAACAGATTCAAATACCTACATTATCTATAAGGAGCCAGATTCTATTCTGGGAACTTATTCATAACTTAAAGGAGATTTTATTCATGGTAAGAAAGCCAGCAAGTATGTACAGGAACGTCAGACAACGTTCATTCACCCGCAGGAAATATATGGGTGGTGTTCCGGGAAGCCAGGTTATCCACTATGACATGGGTAGCAAAAGTGAGGATTTCCCTGTAATACTCTCCCTTATTTCCAATGAGAGATGTCAGATCAGGCACACTGCTCTTGAAGCTGCCCGTATCACTGCTAACAGGGCTATTATGGCTGCAGCCGGACGTACAGGCTTCCACCTGAAGCTCAGGGTATATCCTCATGAGGTTCTAAGAGAGAATAAGCAGGCAACGGGCGCAGGTGCGGACCGTGTGTCAAGCGGTATGAGAGGTGCCTACGGAAAGAATGTGGGAACTGCTGCCAGAGTATCTGCAGGACAGAAGATCTTTACAATATCCGTAAACAAAGAGAATTACCTTATTGCTAAGGATGCTCTGAGGCGTGCAGGTCATAAACTTCCCACTCCTGTGAGAATAGTAATTGACCAGGGATTGGAACTTGTACAGTAACTCTATATACCGGCGTTCCTGAGGTAGTATATATGGATAGCTATGAAAAGTTGCTTGACCGCGCGTTAGCCGACCTGCCAGACATGGAAACCACCGGTGAACGTTTTGTGGTTCCCGAACCCAGGGTATTGGTGGAAGGAAAAACTACCATCCTGGATAATTTTGGCAACATAGCGGATGTGTTCAACAGGGACCCGGACCACTTGATGAAATATCTGACCCGTGAACTCGGTACTGCCGGCAAGATTGAAGGGAGCAGGGCTGTATTCCAGGGTCGTTTCACCAAAGAGATGCTAAAGTCCAACATAGATGCCTATGTTGAAGAATACGTCATCTGTTCCGAATGTGGTCGTCCCGATACACAGCTTGTGAAAGTTGACCGGGTGCTCATGCTCAGGTGTTCTGCATGCGGTGGCCACAGACCAGTCAAAAAGAGACGCGTTGTGGCTCAGGCCCCGAAAAATGAGCTCGAAGAAGGAAAGGAATATGAACTGATGATCGATTCCGTTGGTTCAAAGGGTGATGGAATAGCTAAGTTATCCAAATACACTATATTCGTTCCTAACACTTCCAAAGGGCAGACTGTAAAAGCTAAGATCAAGAGGATCAGTGGTAATCTGGCTTTTGCGGAGAGGGTTTAAAAGGCACCTTAATTAAGCATACATGAATAGTATATTATATAGCATAGAATATAATTTACTATTCAATGCTGCTTGAAGGTCCTTTTATAAGGATGCCTACAGGAATTTCTGGTTTTGATAAACTGATCGAAGGCGGTTTTATCGAAGATGATGTAATTCTGCTTACCGGATGGCCAGGGTCAGGTAAATCTACTTTTGGTATACAGTATCTTTAGGAGGGTATCACCAAGTATAATGATCCAGGAGTCTATGTTACCTTTGATGAATCTTCTGCCAGAATTATGCGCAACATGTGGCGGCATAACTGGGATCTTGAGCGACTGATCAAGGAGAATAAGTTAAGGATTATCAGAACGGATCCACTTAGGTATAATAGGTACATAAAGAGATTAAGTACTGATGAAAAGGTGGATCCAGAGGGAAAGACCTGAAAGTATCCTTGCTCAGATAGATCATAATATACAGCAGATCGGTGCAAAAAGTCTGTTCATTGATCCCCTCGCGACACTGAAGTTTTCTCGTGATCCGGTTAGTGTAAGATTTATCTTACTAGAATTTATAAAAGGTTTAGAAGGACTTTACTGCACAACCCTTATCTCGAGTGAAAATAAATCTTCTTTAGATACTTCTAATGTGGAGGAGTATCTTGCAGATGGTGTGATACCTCTCAATGTATCAAGGATTGGAAGTGAAAGGGTACGCTCTGTAGAAATCCTTAAGATGCGAGGGGTCAAACATAATGAATCTATTCATCTTATAGGATCACAGACGCTGGAATTGTTGTTGATCTTCATGAATCCGTCCCAGGTCAGCAAGCAGATGTTTTCCGCAGCAGTTCTCAAAAAAGGAGCATATAAATGAATTCCACTGAACTTTCATCAGAAGGTCATGAAACTAATATCAATCTGGTGTCAATACCTGGACTTACCATTAAATTACATAAGAGTGATGCATTTATCAAACTCGAAGCAAAAGGTGGGCTAAAAAGGGCCTGTACTCCTTTCCTTGATATGATAAATTCCCGTCTGAAGGACGAAAAACCTGCTCTTGTTACAGAAGATTATATTGTCGCTTCTACCTGGCTTCCGCCCATTCCTAGCAAAGTTTTTAATCGGCTGTTGCTTGCTGAGGTTCAAACGGCACTTGGAAGGTATGTGCCTGAAACTGTTTCCTTTGAGATCACGCGCAAATGCAAATGCCAGTGTGCGCATTGTGTCATAAGTGGTGGTGAAGGCGAGCTTGACACTTCTACTGTAAAAAAAGTCATTGATGAAGCACTAGATATGGGGGCTTTCATAATTACTTTTACAGAAGGGGATCCCATGCTCCGTGAGGACATATTCGAACTTATTGAATATGTTGACAAGGAGCGTGCTATCGTCAATATGTACACTCCAGGCACTGAAATGACTCCAGAGGCTGCAAAAAGGCTGAAAGAGGCAGGACTATATAATCTTTTAATAAGCATATATTCCACTGACCCTAAAAAACATGATGAGGTCCGCAGGCTTGATGGTGCTTTTGAGAAGGCTACTTCTGCTATTAAAATGGGACTTGAGGCAGGGTTATTGGTTACAATGTGCACACATGTTTCTCCCAAGAACATTGATGACCTACCCACAATGTATGAAATGGCAGCTTCTTTGGGTGTGCATGAGTTCTCGTTATGGGAAAGCATTCCCAAGAAACCAGAAGACCCAATTCTTTCTGACCTACAGCGTAAATATATACTTGATTTTTATCAGCGTATCAACTCCACAAAAGGTGGACCCAGAATATTTGCAAATACGTATTTTGAAGGCCGTATGGTGGGATGCATGGCAGGACAGCGCTGGATTCACTTGTGTGTTGAGGGTTCTGTAAAACCCTGTCCTTACATTCCGTTCAGTTACGGCAACGTTAGCGAAGAGTCTCTTAAGACTATCTGGAAAAGGATCCGTAAAAGTTCACATTACCGGGGAGAGCATTATAGTTGCAAGATGCATGAATCTGCATTTTTAGAACTAGTAAGGAACATTCCTCAGGGTGAGTCAGCACCCTACGATTTCAGGCTATTGGAAAAATAGCCTGTATCATTTACAATAAGAACATTTACATATAACTACGTGTTTTTACTATTGCCAAGTAGCCAGCGGCATACGTGATATTTATATCAACATAGACAGGACCTAGATCCCTCATGAATGTAAAACTCGATCCATGGAGCTCAACGAACATCGTAGATTATTCCAAATTATTTGAGGAATTTGGCATAATGCCGTTTGATGGCTTATACTCCAGTATAGAAGATCCTCACAGGTTAATGCGAAGAAAAGTGATCTTCGGCCATCGCAGTTATGAGCATGTGCTTGATGCAATGCACAATAAAGAACCATTCGCTGTAATGAGCGGATTCATGCCATCCGGAAGAATCCATCTTGGGCATAAGATGGTTATGGAAGAGATAATATGGCATCAGCAGAAGGGTGCAGATGCATTTGTGGGAATAGCTGACCGTGAAGCTCACTCCGTAAGGGGGATTTCATGGGATAAATGCAGAGATACAGGCATTAATGAGTACCTAGTGAGCCTCATAGCCCTTGGTTTTGAACCTCATGGGCACATTTATTTCCAGTCCACTTCGGATAATGTGAAAGATCTTTCTTTTGAACTCGGCTCAAAGGCTAATTTTTCAGAACTAAGTGCGATCTATGGATTTACAGGAGAAACAAGTGTCTCCCATATGGTAAGTGCAGTAACGCAGAGTGCTGATATTCTTCATCCTCAGCTTGAAGAGTATGGAGGTCCAAAGCCGACTGTCATCCCGGTAGGTGCTGATCAGGACCCGCACATTCGTCTTACTCGCGGACTTGGACACAAGATGAACATGTTCAAAATAGAAGGCAGGGAAGATAAAGAAGGTAATCATTATTTCAGTATACGCAGTAAAGCAGCTCCAGAAGGCGCACTGGAGGAGCTGCATGATCTAATTCCCGGAAACACGAAGCTCTTCGAAGGCCATCTGGATGTTCTTGATGCTGACAACTTTGAGCAGTTACTAAAGACTGTCAGGGAAGTTGAACTTCGTTATGGTGGATATGCATTTGTCCCGCCAGCAGCCACTTATCATCGTTTCATGTCAGGGCTTCAGGGTGGGAAGATGTCAAGCAGCATCCCTGAAAGCCACATAGCTCTTCTTGATGATCCTAAGGAAGGGGCAAAAAAGGTAAAACGCGCAAAGACCGGAGGCCGTATGAGCCTTGAGGAGCAAAAGAAACTGGGCGGAGAGCCAGAAAAATGCTCTGTTTACGACCTTTTGCTTTTCCATCTAATGGAGGATGACCAGGAACTTTTGCAGATACGTGAGGAATGCATCACAGGGCAGAGGACCTGTGGCAGTTGTAAGAACCTTGCTGCTGAAAGGATGGAGAAGTTCCTGAAGGATCACCAGGAAAAAAGGGAAATTGCTAGGGGAAGACTTGATGAGTACGGCTTATAAACTTGATAATGACTTAGACCAGGTGTGACAATGAACCACCAGTATAATCTTACTACTAACGAGAAAACTGTTCTGATCAATCTGGGGAAGCAAGAGAATTCAACCCCCGCAGAACTTGCGCAGATGTCTGGGCTTAAGGTAGAGACTGTGGTCCAGTCTGCTTTTATGCTGCAGGAGAAAAGGCTTGCTGATGTGTTGGAACAGGTTCTAGAGACCTATAACCTTACTTCCGAAGGTGAAGAGTATGCGAAGTGTGGTCTTCCAGAAAGACAAATGATCTCAGCTATTTCCGGTTCAACTTCTCTTGAAGAACTGAAAGGAAAAGTATCGCCTAAAATAGTGGGTATTGCTACTGGATGGCTTCGCCGCAAAGGATGGGCCAATATCGAGCAGGGAAATGTGGTTCCTTCGGGGAAGGCTGATATTGGTGATGATGAAAAAGCCCTTGCTAATTTAAAAAGTGGCAAGGTTACACTTGAGGAGCTGGGGGTGAACAATGTTACTCTCCAGGATCTCATAAAACGCAAACTTGTGAGTCGGAATGAAGAGAAGTTAAGGTCGGTTGTTCTGACTCCAGCTGGCCAGGAACTTGTGCTTGAGGGTATATCTCTTGAGGAAGAGGTTGCTCAACTTACTTCCGAGATGCTCAAGAGCGGGGAATGGAAAGAGAAAAACTTCAGGCCTTATAATATTCATACTCCTCCGCGGGCTGTTTATGGAGCAAAGATCCATCCATATCAGCGTCTAATTGACCAGATGCGCCAAATATTCCTGGAAATGGGCTTCACCGAAATAAAAGGTGACATTGTTCAGAGCTCGTTCTGGAATTTCGATGCCCTTTTCCAGCCCCAGGATCATCCTGCCAGGGAGATGCAGGATACTTTCCACCTTGAAGGAACGTCAGAACTTCCTGAAAAATACAAAGACAAGGTGTGTGCCATGCATGAGCATGGAGGGGACCTTGAATCACGGGGATGGGGTGGAAAGTGGAGCGAAGAGATCGCCTGCAAGAATGTCCTCAGGACTCATACCACTGCTGTAACCATCAAATACCTTGCTGATAATCCGGAACCTCCGATCAAGGCATTTTGCATTGACAGGGCATACCGCAGGGAAACCATCGATCCAACTCACACTCCGGAATTCGAGCAACTGGAAGGTGTGGTAATGGATAAGGATATGACATTTGCCAATCTGCTGGGTCTGCTTTCAGAGTTCTATCATAGAATGGGTTTCAAGGATGTACGCTTCAGGCCAGGCTACTTCCCATACACTGAACCCAGTGTGGAACCAGAGGTCTACGTTGAGGGTCTTGGCTGGGTCGAGCTTGGAGGTGCAGGCGTGTTCAGAAAGGAAGTTACTGATCCCCTTGGTATCAAGTGCCCGGTGCTTGCCTGGGGCCTGGGAGTAAGCCGTTTGGCAATGCTTAAACTCGACCTTAAGGACCTGCGTGAATTGTATCAGTCCGACATCGATTGGTTACGCAAGACTCCTTCTCCGAGGCTCTAAGAGCCTCATATTTTTATCTATTCTTTAATCACAGATTTTGAATTTTGCTTCGTATGCACTATGCCCATGATATATGCAGGGATGCATCCGATGGCTGTGCAGGTTTCCAGGGATATTCCAGCTGAAGTTATATCAAGATGCAGAGGTGCCTGTTCGAACATCTCTTTTGGAAGACCTTTCCTGCCAAGGCCAACAAGTAGAAGGTATGAGCTTTTCCTGAGTATTCCATTTGCTATGTCCTCGGAAGTAATGACACGTTTCTTTTCGGGTTTTGAGGTAGTTACAACCGGTGTGCCGAACTGAGGCTGAAAGCCCTTTTTAGGCAGATCGAAAACAAAGAAATGACCTTTCTCATGCAGTAGGCGGAGGTACTTACCTGATTCACCTATTGTAGTCTTGTCAGTAACATACTCCACAAGCTCTTCAGCATTCATATTAAAAGGGAAATCATATAATGCAAGTCTAAATCCAAAGGCATGACAGATGGGAGCTGCTCTTGCAATGGCACGGTAATGAGCATCCAGTACTTTGATTTTATCATATGTGTTGATTATTCCCATTGTCAGCATATTCTCTCCTCAGTTCCAGGCACATAACAGCTTGTTTGCAGTTGTTAAACCTGTCGCAAGCAACGCAATCGCTCCACAGTTCTTTTTTCATCTGGTTTTCCAGGGCAGCAAATCCAACTTTTTCAAAGAAGCAGGGAGCTGTTGTACGTACATATATACGTTCATGATCTTTGCACAAGGTAGGTCCAAGTTCCTTTACCAGCAAAGCACCTATGCCTTTTCCCCTGTAATTGGGATGCACTGCAATGGTATGCAGTTCAGGACATTCTGTTTCCTTGAAGCAGGCTATGCCAATTATCTTATTTTCCAATGTTGCAACAATAAAGTCGCTATAGCCTAATCCATCAATATCAAGAAAGTATGTAGATGCAATGCATTCGATATCATGCATATCCTGTTCTCTGGCAGGTTTAATCCTAATATCATTTGCTAATAACTTCATCCAGGCTTCCGCTCCTGAAACCTTCCATATCAAGGGCTATGTAATGAAATCCAAGCCTTTTAAGTTCATTCACAATATCTTCTTTTCTTTCGATTACTGCTGGAAAATCAGAAGATTTTACTTCTATTCTGGCAACATCTCCATGGTCACGGACCCTAAATTGAGTAAATCCCAAAGAAGATAGATAGTTTTCTGCAGATTTTACTCTTGAAATCCCTTCGGGTGTAATTTTCTTTCCATAGGGAATACGCGATGCAAGACATGGAGAAGATGGCTTTCCGGCAACTGACAGTCCCATATGTTTGGCCATTTGCCTGATCTCTTCTCTGCTCACTGAAAATTGGAGGAAGGGTGACATCACCTGTTCAGTAATTTCTGCAATAGCTTGCATACCAGGACGATGCCCCTGCATCTCTGTAATGTTCGTACCTTCTATCACTACTTCACAACCTTCCTCTTTGGCTACCTCAAGGAGAAGTCCAAGGATTGATTTTTTACAGTAGTAGCACCTTTGGGGAGAATTCTCCATAAATCCTGGTACGGTGAACTCATCAAAATCAATCACTTTGTGTCTGATCCCAATCATCCTGGCAATATCTTCTGCCATTTGCAGCTCCCCTTCTGGCAAAGAGTGCATGTTAATAGTAACTGCCAGCGTCTGATCTCCCAATGTTTCATAGGCAAGGGCAGCGAGGGTAGAACTATCTACTCCCCCTGAGAAAGCCACTAATGCGCTACTCTTTAAAGAAAGCGCTTCCTTTATCTGTTGCATTTTGTCAAGAAACATTTGCATTGTCTATCTTATAGGATGTATATCTACACCTCGCAGACCACTAAAGATAAAATACAGAGATGTCATAATAATCGCAGTTACCGGTGATAAATATGAAACTTTTTGGAACAAATGGAGTAAGAGGCATAGCTAACGAGTATATGAATCCTCAGATGGTAATGGATGTTGTAAGAAGCCTAGGCACTTTCATGGGCAATAAAGGCACTGTTGCCATTGGCAGAGATACTCGAATCTCCGGTGACATGCTCAAATCTGCTGCAATTGCAGGTGCTTTGTCATCCGGCCTTACGGTAATAGATGTAGGTATTGTCCCAACTCCTTCCATACAGTATTATGTACGCGATCATGCCGATGCAGGAGTAGTTATCACTGCATCTCATAATCCCCGAGAATATAATGGTATAAAACTAATAGCCGGTGATGGTACTGAGATGTCCCGTGAGGATGAGGGAAAGATCGAAACGATCTACTTCTCTCGGGAATTTACACCAGCCACCTGGGAGTACACGGGAGACTTCAGGCACGATGTCAATGCCAATGATCTTTACATAAAAGGCATAATCAACTCTATAAATGCAGATATTGTCAGGCAGAAGAAGTTCAAAGTTGTGGCAGATACAGGTTGTGGGGCAGGTTCTGTTACTTTGCCTTTCTTGCTGCGCCGTTTGGGATGCGAGGTAATTACTATCAATGCACAGATCGATGGAACATTCCCCTCACGTAATCCTGAGCCCACACCAGATGCTCTTACAGATCTTGCGAACCTTGTCATTAAGGAAGGAGCACAGATGGGTGTGGCACATGATGGTGATGCGGACAGGGCTGTGTTTTTTGATGAGAATGGGAAATTCATTGATGAAGAAATTTTGCTTGCAATGATGGCAAAATACGTGCTGCAGCAAAAGAAAGGAACACTTGTGACGCCGGTAAGTTCTTCCCAGAGAATGTTGGATGTTGCAAAAGAAGCTGGTGTGGATCTTATATGGACTGCCGTAGGTTCTATCAATGTTGCACGTAAGATGATGGAGGTAGGAGCCGTATTTGGTGGCGAAGGCAATGGCGGACTTATTTTCCCGGAGCATCAGTATTGCAGAGATGGGGCTATGTCCTGTGCAAAGCTATTGGAGATCATGGCTGGCGGCAAAACACTTTCCGAAATGGCAAAGAGTGTGCCTGCGTATTTCAACTCAAAAACAAAGGTCGAATGTCATGATCCAAGAGTTATCATGGAAAAGCTGAAGGCAGAGGTCACCACCGGAAGCATGAAAGTTGATATTACGGATGGTGTGAAGATCTGGTATGAGGATGGATGGGTGTTGATCAGGCCATCAGGTACCGAACCCATTATACGCATATTTGCGGAGTCCAAGACAAATGAGAGAGCTGTACAACTCATGAATAATGGAGTTCAACTAGTGGAAAAATACGCATAAGCTTGTCTTATGCTTTTCCTCTTGACTCTCCAAGCACGATTCCCGTAGCTATTAGGTGAGCCACCCTCAGGGGTTCAGGGATATTGCTCCTGGTGGCTGTGAGCTTCACTATCTTTGCTGCATGTTCTGATTCTATTCCTGCATGTTGGATGTATACTGGCTGCGCTCCCGGCTTTGTTTGCACTTTTGTTATTTTGCCAGCCTTCAGTATGATGTCCATTCTTTTTTTTGGTTCAGGAAGATAGACGAGGGCATCTTCTATCTTTCTAAAATTTGGATATGCCCTCATGACTACTATTACAGGGATGCCCGTTTTTTCCCATATATAATTAATATCCACTGGATTGAAACCACCATACGTCACCCCGTCTAGCATAATGACACGTATCTGCCCACAGTGTTTACTGGACAGTGCCATCTCTACAATGGCAGCCGTACTGTCCATGCCATCCCTTGTAACATAGGAGCGCATAACGCCATCGAGCCATTCCCCACCCCTAAAAAAGGCTCCGACTATCATTATCTGATCCCTTATCAATGCAGAATCATCTATTCCAAGTACTCTTATTTCTTTTTTTATATGGAATGATCTATACACAAGAGTGAATTGTCCGCTTACAAAAAAAAATTAATTGTCAACCACGAACATCAGCCGAACATTGTCTGTGGTTGATCGGTAATTACCTGAACGGAATACTTTAAAGGTGACATTACTTTCTTCACTGATTTAAGGAAATGTTCCATTTCCACCTGTTCCTTGTCCTCTCTTACAGCAAGCATGCCCGCTTCCATAGCAATAGCACTTAGATCGGCACCGCTTACTCCTTCGGCAAGAGTAGCAAGCTTCTTGAAATCAATATCTTTTGCAATTCTCATTCCTCGTGTATGGATCTTGAGAATTAGTTCTCTTGCACTGGCATCCGGCATGGGTACATTTACTATCCTATCAAACCTGCCGGGGCGCAGTATGGCGGGGTCAAGTACGTCAAGACGGTTAGTTGCAGCTATTATGCGCACTTCTCCGCGGTTATCAAAACCATCCATCTCGGCCAGAAGCTGCATAAGTGTACGCTGGACTTCACGGTCGGCGCCATTTGTATCATTAAGGCGTCTTGAGGCTATGGCATCAAGCTCATCGATGAATATAATAGATGGTGCTTTTTTTCTTGCCATGGCAAAGATCTCGCGCACAAGTTTCGCTCCGTCACCTATGTATTTCTGTATAAGTTCCGAACCAACGACTCTGATAAAGGTAGCTTCTGTCCTGTTAGCCACCGCTTTTGCAAGCAGGGTTTTGCCTGTACCCGGTTCTCCAAAAAGCAATACTCCTTTTGGAGGACATATACCTATTTTAGCAAATGCCTCAGGTTTAGTAAGTGGCAACTCCACAGACTCTACAATCTCCTGAACCTGTTCGTCAAGACCGCCTATCTGATCATAATCTACATCCTGTGGATCGACCACTTCCATAGCGTTTACCATAGGCTCCTCGGTGAAGGGTATAACATCAACGACTGCGAGAGTCTGTTGATTTAAAGCCACCGTAGCGCCAGGCACTAGTGCTTCATCGTCTATGAATTGGGATACTCCAACCAGAAATTGGGGTCCAGTACTACTTTTGACAAGTACCTTGTCATTGCCAATTACATCTATTACAGTTGCCACTACAAGCGGAGCGGTCTTCAATCTATCTATCTCAGCCTGCATCCTGCGAACTTCGCGTTCGAATTTAAGTTTTTGGCTTTCTACATATCTTTTTTCCGACTCCATCTGGTCGCATTGCTCTTTAAGAAGAGTGTTGCGGGACTCCAGTTGTTTCATGCGGTCCAGCAGGTATTTGGAAAAATCTTCGTCACTCTCTGAACCAGCATATTCATAGTTTTTCCTGTCCGCTCCCGCAGGAGTGAACCTTTTTGTGTCTGCTTCACTGGTCTCGTTCATACGGCTCCGAACATTATTTAAGCGCATACGATATATAGCCCTTTCGAAAAAACGTTATGTAGGCTTTTAAGAGTGATTTGTGTATGCAATGCGAAATATGTGGCGAAGATATTCGTGGAAGTCCTTTTAAGATTACTATCGATGGTAGCGAACTGACAGTATGCACCAAATGCTCCCAGTACGGTACCCCTGCCAACAAGCACTCGCCGGTCTCAAGGAAAGTTTCTCCGGTGCAACCGGCGTACGCTAGGCCCAGAAGGTCCCAGAGGACAGGATTTGAAAAGTTAGCTGAAGAGATTGTGGACAATTATGATCAAGTCATTCGGGAAGCGAGAGAAAAGCGTGGCTGGACACCGGAACAACTTGCAGCGCAAATAAAGGAAAAGGCTACACTTATTCGGAAATTTGAACGCCGAGAACTCGTCCCCGAAGACAGCGTAAGGGAAAAACTTGAGCGTACCCTTGAGGTAAAACTCATTGAAAAGATAAGGGAAGATGACTGGAAAGGGGATAAGCTCCATAAAGGAACAACCCTTGGGGATATAGTCAATATCAAACGTAAGTAATTATAAAGGAGTTGTAAGTTAATGAGCCTTAAGGACAAGAAGCTGGGAATAATCGGAACGGGCAAGATGGGTTCTGCCCTCATAAAAGGCATATGTGATTCAGGTATAATAGCTCCATCTAACATTTATGCAAGTGATGTGTATGAGATTGGACTTGAAAAAATGAGGGTGGAATTGGGTATCAATGTATCAACTGACAATATTGTTACAGTTTCTAATTCCGATATTCTCTTGCTTGCTGTAAAACCTCAGATATTGAAGACTGTGCTAAAACCGCTAAAAGAGCAAATAACTTCTGACAAACTTGTGATCTCAATAGCCGCTGGTGTCCCCCTCCAGGAGATCACAAAAGAACTGTCTCCCGGTACAAAGATCATCCGTGTGATGCCAAATATAGCCGCAACAGTTTCAGAGGCCGCATCTGCGGTCTGCCCAGGTCCCACTGTTTCAATAGATGATGCCGAACTTGCCCTTGAAATATTCAGATCTGTGGGCAGTGCTATTATCGTTCAGGAAAAATTGATGGATGCGGTAACAGGACTTTCAGGAAGTGGACCTGCATATATATTCCCTGTCATTGAAGCTATGGCTGATGGTGGTGTATATGAAGGCTTGGATAGGGAAAGCGCGCTTATATTGGCAGCTCAGACAGTTCTTGGTGCGGCAAAGATGGCTCTTGAGTTCCATGCTCATCCGGGAGAACTTAAGGACATGGTGACTTCTCCTGCAGGAACCACTATCAGAGGAATTCGGGTACTTGAAGAAAGGGGTGTTCGGGCTGCTTTCATGAACGCAGTTATTGCTTCTGCACAAAGGTCCCGGGAACTCGGCGAATAAAATTTAATGGAAAACTATATATTAAAATAGAATTTAGTAAATGTTGAGCATTTGAAATTTAAAATAACAAAATTCTTATATAGAGAACTGTAAGTTATGTCTGAAATAAAAAAGGGGGATTGTAGTTTGACCAGAGGGATTGACATTAAGTCGTTTGCTGTCATAAGGGCGGACAATGCCGACAAGGTTAATGTAGCATTGCATGATCTTGAACATTATGGTCATCTACGTTTTCTATCAAAGCCTAAGCGCATCGAGCCCCAGTATGCAGATAACGTTCTTGTGAGTGTGGTAGGAGTACCCCTTAAGTCAAAATGCAATTCTGCAGCACTTGTCGAACTCGATAATAATGCGGGAGCAGCTATCAGTAAGCTTCGTAAGATCCATCCGCCAGCACATATTGTTATTGTGAGTCCAAGGCATAAAGTCTACGAAGAACTGGTAGATAAGGCCGAGCTATATCCTGAGTTTGAGCGTAAGTTTGCTTCTCAGGAAAGTACGCAGTCGGCTTATGGCTAAATGAAAACGTCATCATCAGTGTTGTTATAGTCGTACTCGGGATCAGCTATTTGCCTAAGTTTTGTAATATGGGTATATAGGCTTTCTACGTCCTTTATATCCTTTTGTACAAGGTATAGGATACGTTTTCGCAGTTGGCGTTCTATTTTGATGCCATACTGTTCCAGATGCTCAGCTATCTTTTTTTCAAGCATCATACCTCTTCTGTCCCAGTCTGTCAATATCACTACCTCTTTTCCAGTGGCAGCAACTTTTTCACAGACATCTGTTAACGGATGATGTGTAACAACTTCTATTTTTCCTTCTATACCGAGCTTTCCCAGTGAGATCTTATCTCTTTTCCCTTCTACTAAAATTATATTGCCTTCTCTGGAAAAACAGAGAAGTTCTTCTAATAATTTCTCAATAAGCTCAAGGCGTTTCCTATATACGAACATGGGTGCTTTGAGCTTTTTTTCATATCCAGATATCCTATAGCTTTTCACGTTTTTTGACATGTGATCCTTATCTTTTCGATAACCATTAATCGCCTAATTGATAAGTATTTTCATGCTTCTGTGGTCTGGCATGTGTCAGTTTCCCGATAATCTGCTATTTGTATGGATCTATGGACTTGTTCAAACTGCTCATAATACCGTGCCCGTTCAAGCAAACCGTCGAATAGTGTATTCATGCTCTTCACCTCTCAAATATACGTAGTGCAGGAGCATATATTAATAGGTCCCAAGCTCGGTGAAAGTATTTGATGAATCTGGTCAATCCTCTGTATTTTTCCCAAGAACAGACACTGCAAGATCTATATCCACTGTTTTAATAAGTATGGATTTCTGGCTGCTTTTCGCCCCACTGATTATACTAATAGAAGAACTGGATATGTCAAATAAAACTGCCAGATGTTCTATCAGCTGTTCATTTGCCTTTCCTTTTTGTGCAGCCTTAGAAAGCTTAACTTCTATGCGTTTTCGCCATGGATTATATCCACTTGGGATACATGTATGTTTAGAACCAGGTGTGACTTCAAGATCAATTACTATTCCATCATTAACCTCTCTTAATGCATCCTTGAAAGGCATAGATGTAGTAATCTCCGATTGTATATATCGGTAACGAAAACCTCTATCTTTAATAGCGATAATGCTGTGGCCTGACGCACTAACTCCGGGAGCTCATCCTCTGGAATGTCCGCAGTCCTTCCCAGTTTCCCTCGTGACAGGCGCATTTTGCATTATCTATTGTAGCGCATTATGGTTGACTGTACACTCATCGAAAGGCTCTGCCATATTCTTGTGCAAGGACCTATAAATGCGCAATTCATGGTTCAGACTATACCTATATCAACATTGCGCACAAATATCTAATAAATCTATAATGTAATAAGAAAAGCCTGCTACAGCATGAGAACTCTTATAAATGATCATAGACATTTAACGACTTAATCTCACAGTTTCTTCTGTGGATTTACTACTAATACTAATAAGGACACAGTAAAGAGTTTCAAATGTCCAGCGAACAGATAATTTCCGGGAAGATTATCCTGGGACCAGAGCCGGAAGTAATCGAAGGATATATCTGTCTGAGAGATGGGGTCATAATTGATATTGGAGAAGAGAACACGAGTAGTGAGAATATAATCTCTCCTTGTCTGGTGAACGCTCATACTCATATAGGAGATTCGGTTCTCAAAGATCCTATACTTGGAAAGATAGTGGGCAATCGGGTAGAGCGTGATTTGGATTCTCTTGTCAAGCCACCCGATGGACTTAAGCATCGTATACTACAGGCTACTCCGCAGTCAAGACTAATTGAATTAATGAAAAGGACCATTTCTGATATGCTTGGTACTGGAACATCTGCTTTTGCAGATTTCAGAGAGGGTGGAGTGCCCGGAACACTTGCATTAAAGAATGCTCTTGAAGGCAAAAATATAATCGGTAGGATTCTTGGGCGGATCAGTAGAACAGAAGGAAATTATGTTGAATACGAAGCTGAGCGCTTGTTGAAAGAATCCGACGGGCTTGGTATAAGTGGAGCCCTAGACATGGACAAAAATGTATTAGAAACTCTAAGGCAGGTCGCAGCGGCATACAAGAAACCATTTTTCATTCACGCCGGAGAGAAAAATAGAACCGATATAGATTCCGCTCTCTCGTTAGATCCTCATGTTCTAGTACATATGACACATGCAGAATCACATGATCTTAAACAAGTTGCAGATGAGCAAAAATCAGTGGTCATATGTCCGCGCTCTAATTTCATTACAGGTGTAGGGATGTCTCCAGTAAAAAATATGCTCGATCTTGGGATTACTGTAGCTGTGGGGACTGACAATGTGATGCTTAATTCTCCTAATATGTTTGCTGAGATGGAGGCTTTGGTAAAGATATTTGGCATTGAGGACAGACAAGTATTTATGATGTGTACACTTAACGGTGCATCAATATTGAATGCCAATGAAATTGGATATATTGCAAAGGGCCTTAGTCCAAAGATCATGGTACTAAATGGAAGCTCTGATAACCTCACAGGCATAACCGATCCTATCAGAGGTATTGTCCGCAGGGCAAGGCCTGATGATATCCTTACAGTTATCAATTAATTAGTTGTGGAGATAAAACAATGACAGCCGAATTTAAGAAAATATTCATTGCGACAGATGGCTCCGAGCAGAACAGAAGAGCTATTGAGTATGGGATCGAACTGGCTAAGATAGCCGGGGGGAAAATATTTGTCGGCTACGTAGTGGACACAGCTGCTTTTGCTTCTATACCAATGGATGCAGGATGGGAAATGATGTATGAACTCATGGAAACTGAAGCAAACGAAGCTGTACAAAAGGTTGAAGTGCTTGCAAAACAGGCAGGTATAGACGTGGAAACTGTTTTACTGGAGGGTCATCCCAGTAACGAGATAATTGAATTCTCACAAAAAAACGGAATCGATGTCATAGTAATGGGTACCCTCGGCAAAAGTGGTCTTGACAGATTCCTTCTGGGAAGCGTTGCAGAGAAAGTTACCCGCAACTCCACAGTGCCTGTTCTTGTAGTAAAGGGTGTTTCCTCCAAGAAGGAGTGATGGTGGAAGAGGATTTACATGCCTAAAAACATAAAAATTTCAGATATAATGGTAAAAGATGTTGCCTGTGCAACACTTCCTGGGTCAAGGGACGAGGTCCTTGAGATCCTGAAAGCAAAAAGAGTCTCAGGTGTTCCTGTATTAAAAGACGGAAAGCTTGTTGGTATTGTCAGCAGGTCCAATCTTTTACAGAATCCGGAAGAAGAACAGCTTGCGTTGCTTATGACAAGAGATCCTGTTAGTATAACTCAGGATAAGGATATTACAGATGCAGCCAGGTTGATCCTGCAGCATAATATTCGCAGGCTTCCTGTGGTTGAAGATGGAAAGTTGAAAGGTTTGCTTACTATAGCTGATATTGTTGGTGCTCTTGCAGATCTGAATCTCACTGATCACGTAGGTCAGTACAGTAGCAATAAATCAGTACCTGTATGGAGCGAGACACCTCTTAATGTGGTAGCAAGAATAATGGAACTTTCAAGTGTGAAGGCAGTTCCAGTTTTGAATTCTGATCTGGAACTAATTGGAATTATAGCAGACAGGGATGTTATAAGTGCCAGTATTATCGAAGACTCGGTAGAGATGTCAAATATGTCCAATGGTGCTGATGATGACCACTGGACCTGGGAATCCATGCGCGATACAATGAGCATTTATTATAGTGTTTCAAGGATCAGGGTTCCGAATGTGCTTGCCAAAGATATTATGATCACCAGCCTTGTAAAAGCATCATATATCTCTGGTGTAAGTGAATGCGCCCTTAAGATGAAACGCAACAGGATAGATCAGCTCCCTATAGTCAATGCGAACCAGAAGTTCCTTGGACTATTAAGAGATCGTGACCTCTTGAAATCGATTGTAAATCTTTAATTCTGCCTGCCGGGTGCTTTTGCATCCGGTTATTATGTCAATGGTGGTTTAAAATGAATCGCCCATTTACTTTTATAAATTCTGCCATGTCTGCTGATGGTAAAATATCCACATGGCAGAGAAAACAGGTGCGGATTTCGGGAGCTATCGACTTTGATCGCGTGGATGAGTTGCGGGCCACATCCGACGCTGTAATGGTTGGAATAGGTACGGTACTTGCGGATGATCCCAGTCTTACAGTAAAATCTGCTCAAAGGAAAGCAGAACGTAAGGCTAGAGGCCTCTTTGAGAATCCCGCACGTATTATAATAGACAGTCATGCCAGGACTCCTATTGATGCGGATATTTTTAAAAAGGGCGAAGGACAGAGAATCGTGGTGGTATGTTCTTCTGCCCCCTCTAAGAGTGTAGAGGCATTGAAGGAGAAAGCCATCGTTATAATTAGCGGAGATACAAGTGTCGATCTTCCGGATGCAATGAAACAGTTGCATGAGCTGGGAATCAAGCGTTTAATGGTTGAGGGTGGAGCAACACTTAACTGGGGAATGCTCTCAAGCGGGCTTGTGGATGAGATCTACACTTTTGTGGGAAACATTATAATTGGGGGTCAAGTGGCTCCTACTCTAGTGGATGGTGAAGGATTTACGGATGCCAGTACTCTGCCTCTTGAAATGATCTCAGCGGAGAAAATAGAGGCAGGTCTTCTCTTAATGTGGAAAGTTCTCAACTTCCAATAATGAGTCAAGATGGTTTTGTGCTGTGATGCATTAACTCCACAAAACCTATATCTTTTGAATATGCTATACTACTTGATAGCTTCAGGTGAATTTATGAATAAGTATCTTTTCCTTTGTATTGTAGCCTTACTGATAGGCGTTTCAGGTTGTCTTGATACAAATTCCTCTTCAGAGAATAGTGCTGTAGTAGCTGTTCAAGATCAGCAGCAAATAGATGAGGCACTTGTTTCAGGACCAGTGTTTGTAGATATGGGCTTTGCCTCGTGCCCTGCATGTAAGATTATGAAACCTACAATTGAAGAAATATCACAGGAGTATCTTGGAAAGGCTACAGTAATGTCTATCGATACTCGTGAAAATCCAATCGTTGCCATGATCTTTGATGTCTATTCCGTACCTGACATGTTTGTCATAGTAGACAATGATTCAGAAGGCTATCTTTATATAACATCTGACGGCAACCTTACGAGAGATAGGAATATTGCAAGGTTCATCGGTGTAACGGAGAAAGAGCTTATTACCAAAACACTGGACTTGGCTATTGCATCAAGGCAGAATGAGTGACAGGGAATGGGAAATCAAAGAATATGATTACTACGGATATTAGCCCTCTGGCCGTGTTGCTCGCAGGCATAGTTAGTGTACTTTCTCCATGTACTCTTCCTCTACTGCCTGCTATCTTAGCATTTTCAACAAAAGAAGGAAAATATAGCCCCCTTGCAGTGATAGCAGGTTTAATACTCTCTTTCACAGCAATGGGTGTGGTAACATCTGCTTTTGGAGCTTTGTTAATAAGCTATATCCCTTATTTACATCTAATCGCTTCTATTACCATTGTTCTTTTTGGTATTGTTATGCTTTTTGATCTTCAGGTATTCAATTGGCTATCTATCTTCACGAGTAAGGTTCATAATTCTAATAAGCAAGGACTACTGGGGGGTATCCTGCTTGGTCTATCCCTTGGCATCATTTGGATACCATGTGTAGGTCCATTACTGGGAAGTGTATTAGTGTTGGTAGCCATGCAGGGCAGTCTTGCTTATGGTGCATCATTGCTGTTTATATACTCTATTGGTTTCGCATTTCCCATGCTGATCATAGCATATTCCGCAAATGTTTCCTCTATGAAATTAAGGGCCATTGCTCGCTATGACTTTGTAGTCAAAAAGATAGCAGGCGTTTTACTGATGGTTGTAGGATTATGGATGGCTTACACCAGCCAAATAATCTTACTATTCTAGGTTTAAAAAATAGACTCAGTAAAGTGGATGCGGGAATTATTCCCCGCATTCATCTTTTGAATTGGCAATTGCCACAAGTTCATTCACACAGGCAACAGCTATCGGGGTTCCTCCCCTGGTGCCTATGCATGTGATAGAAGGTATGTCTGTGTCCCTTACAACTTCCTTGGACTCTGCAGCATTGACAAAGCCCACAGGGGTTGCTATTACAAGAGCTGGCCTTATACCATGTTCTACCATACGGCACACTGCAAGGGCTGCAGAAGGAGCATTTCCTATGGCTACTATGGAACCTTCCAATCTGTCTCTACATGCTAGGAAACCTGCAGCTGTTCTTGTGATTCCAAATTTCTTAGCGATAGCAGCGTCCTTATCCTCATCCATCACACAAATAACCTCGGACTTGTGTCCCATTTTAGTGATACCGTATTTTACCATATTGATATCTACAAATATGGGGGCACCTTTCTTCAAAGCCTCCACGCCTGCCTGCACAGCATCTTTATTGAAATGCATGAGGTATGCCATGGAGAGATCGCCCACTGCAACCATACAGCGCTGCCTAATTCTGTCCTCAATGGTTCTGTCTCCCACTATCTGTTTGGCAAGGTTGCGGCTAGTCATGTAGATAGCCTTTGCCTCGTCGGTCTGGGCGCCGAGGTCAGTGCAGATGTCTATAAGTGCGGGATCCATTTTTGTGGTAAACTCCACAAGCTCTTCAAGAGCAGGTGAACTCGATTGCTTTTTGCTCTTAGTAGTCATACTTTCTCTGATACCCCCTTGGAGTGATTATTCTTTCCCCGTTATTGCTCTTCCATATCCTGGACTCATTGTTGGCTATCAGGATAGTGGTGCTCATGTCCACCCAGTCGTTGTAGTTCATAACTTCATCAAGGGTGGTGACAACATAGTCCTGGTCAGTGTCCCTTAAGGCATTCTTTACAAGGCCAACTGGTACTGAACCATTCTTGTATTTTTTAATTATTTCTATGGCCTGTGAGAAATTGGACTTGCGCTGTCTGCTTTTTGGGTTATATAATGCTATCACGAAATCTGCAGAAGATGCTGCATTCAGCCTTTTTTCGATGATTTCCCAGGGGGTTAGCAGATCGCTTAAACTGATTACTGCAAAATCGTTTACTATGGGTGCACCCAGCACGCTTGCTGCAGCAGTAATGGCTGTAACACCTGGAAGCACTTCTATGTCAACATCAAGACCTTCATGTTCTGCTACTTCCAATACAAGTCCGGCCATACCATAAATGTTGGCATCTCCTCCACTTATCATGGAAACTACTTTGTCTTTTGCCAGTTGTACTGCCTTTACAGCCCTGTCCACTTCCTTTCCCATGGCGCTGCGGATGATCTCCTGTTTATCGATCAACTCTGCTATCTGGTCAAGATAAGTGCCGTTACCTACAATGTAATCAGAGTTCATCAATACATCTCTGGCGGCAATTGTCATCTGGGGTACTGAACCAGGTCCAATACCGATTATGTACAGCCTCCCTTTTCCAGCAGAGGTCTTATTCTGCGATTGCGATTGTGATCCTTCCATATACCTTCTTCCTTAAGATCAGTTCCTTTTTTTTAGAAAGCGCCAATGCAGATGGTTCTGCCACCCCTGTCAAACCGAAACGATTTGCCTGGGATCCTGATGGCGCATCATAAAGATTAATTTCATCCTCAGAAAGGAACTTTATATCCTTTCCTAGAATAGTAACAGCTTCAAGCAGGCCACTTTCATTTTCTTTCAATTTTGAGGAGGCAAGCATGTCTACGTCATCAATGTTTTTACCCACTTCTGCAAGTGCAGACTCAATGGCAGATATGACTTCTTCTTTGTTGACACCCCGCCTGGCTCCAATACCTATTATCATCTGTTTTCCGCCTTTTCCTTTTTCAGCACAGATACGTCATCTCCCACTATTACGATTTTGGGACCTTTTATCTCAAGCACTTCTACATCCTGTTCCAGCAGGGAACAGTTGACCTGCCTTGTTGAGTCCTTGTTGATTATATCACATCCCAGGGCCTTGGCAATGCCCTCTACAGAATTGCGGTTATGCACCTCTGTTGCTGTGGTGATGACCGGGATGGCACCAATTTCCGAGATCTTTCGGACCAGTTCGTTGGCACCGTGATGTCCTCCCAGAAGGGAAATGGCGAAGTTGAGATTTGAGTCAACTACAACTACAGCTGGATCCTTCCATTTATCCTGGATTAGTGGTGCAATATCCCTCACCACTATGCCAGTTGCAAAGACCGCTACTATTGCATCGTATTTCTCAAATGCCTTTATAAAGATCTCTTTTTCATATAGCAGAACATCAGCGTCTATATGCTTAGCTATACGCTCGGCGACCTCTAAGTTTCTTTCAAAGGTTATGACAGCGGTTCTTGTGCTACTCCGTATAGGTAAGACCTCCCATAGTTCTTGGGGTCTACCACCCCTCCGATGAGGATCATAGCTGAGCGTTTTATGCCCTCATCCTTAACCTTCTGAGCGATGTCGGCCACAGTGCCGATGACAACTTTCTGGTCAGGCCAGGAAGCATGGAATACCACAGCCACCGGAGTATCAGGACTGTACTCGACCTTTTTCATGATCTCCTCGATCTTCTGTGTGCCCAGGAAAACCGCCATTGTGGCATTATGCCGAGAAAGCTCCTTGATCTGGTCCTCTTCCAGGGTCTTGCCTGCGGGTCTTGTGATAATGAGGGTTTCTGTAACATTGTTCAGGGTCAGTTGCGTCTTAAGTGCTGCTGCAGTTGCAAAAACGGAGGAGACGCCTGGAATTACCTCTACTTCTACGTCGAACTTCTTCAACTCTTCTATCTGTTCGACTATAGAACCGTAGAGAGATGGATCACCACTGTGCAGACGGACTACTTTTTTACCTTCATTCAGAGCATCGACCATCAACTTGTTTGTTTCATCTAGGGTTAGCCCGTAGCTGTCTACTTTTTCTCCATTTGAATAATTAAGCACTTCCGGGTTCACAAGAGAACCAGCGTATATTACAAGATCCGCCTGTTCCAGAAGTTCCTTTCCCATGACGGTTATGTACTTAGCATTACCCGGGCCTGAACCCACAAAATATACCTTATGAGCCATTATTTTATCCTCCATTATTCTTTTTGCCCGAACACTATGCTGAAGTAATTACCTTTCTCAGGAATCTTTTCCATTTCCTTGATGATTATCTCATCGTCCATGAAAAGGCGCTGAACAAAAGTGAATTTATTGTAACCCTCTTTTTTCATGGAGTCTATTATTTCAAGTGGCCTGGTTGCCTTTAGAACTATCTTGTAGGTCTTCTCTGACCCATCGCTTACTTCAAATGAAGCATCTACCTCGGCATCGGCTCTGGAAGCAAAGGATGTAATAGAACTGATACCTGGTATTGTGGCAGTTTCAACATCCGGGTATAGCCTGTTCATGACTCTTTTCAGATGTGTAAATGTAGAGAAGAAATTTGGATCCCCTATGAGTCCAAAGGACACAAGGTTATGTCTGGATTCCTCTGCTATGAGTTCGGCATTCTTTGTCCATACCTCATTGAGGACGTTATAATCGGTAAGCATGGGGAAATCAAGGATCTCCGCCTCAGCATACGGGGCAACAAGCTCGGCGGCCAATCTGCCGGGCACATACACCTTGTGGCTTTTCTTAAGGGTCTCTACAGCCTTCAATGTAAGAAGTTCCGGGGATCCCGGTCCAAGTCCAACTCCAATCAGCATTTATATGATTCTCCTCTTAATTCGTTTTGTCTGTTCCTCCGACAATGATATACACCGGATTTTCAGGCTTGAACATTGTCTCACCAACAAGATCTACTCCACGGGATACTATCACATGTAGCACCTCACGGAATATGCCAAGCTCCTTCATCCTCTGTATAACCCTTACTACGGTCTCGATACGCACAGCGTCCACGACTATACTACGGGCATTTTTTGCTGCAAGAGCATCCAGTACCTCCAGGATGTTCTTAGATCCACCTACGAAAGCGCAATCTACTTTTTCCGCTTGAGTGATGACCTCAGAGGATTCACCGAAAACCAGATTCACATTCGGTATCTTAAATGCTTCGAAATTTTTCTCTGCTACTTCAATAGCTTCTGTCCTTGCATCTATTGCAGTGATGTGAAGGTTCTTAACAAGTGAACTTGCTTCTATCGACACAGCACCTGTGCCACACCCTACATCAAAGAACATATCGCCGTCCCTTAGTCCTAACTTAGAGATAGCGATAGCGATTATTTCCGGTTTTGTTGGGCCACCGCTTACACGTAAAAGATCAAACATGTTCCACCTAATTTAAGTAAACTGGAGTTCTGGAGTTAAGTAGATATAAGTTGTTCCTCATAAAACTTGTGAGAAATCTTCGTTAACACAAAAGCTTTCCATGTTAAAAGGTTGTTGGATATGACTGGCAAAAGTACTAAAAAATTACTGGTACTGGGGACTGCCTCGGATGTAGGCAAAAGCATAATGGTCACAGGCCTTTGCAAGATCCTTTCAGAGAAATACCGAGTGGCTCCGTTCAAGGCTCAGAATATGAGTCTCAATTCCTGGATCACTAAAGATGGTAAGGAAATAGGCATAGCACAGGCGGTGCAGGCCAAGGCAGCAGGTGTTGATCCTACTGCTGATATGAATCCTGTGCTTCTGAAACCCAAAGGTGATAGGACTTCACAGGTCATCATACTAGGTGAGCCATTTGCTGATAAATCGGCAGGGAACTACTACGATTCGATCTCGGAGACCATGGAAGTGGTAAAAGGGGCTCTGGACAGGCTTGGTGATAAATACGAACTCATTGTCATGGAAGGAGCAGGCGGAGCTGCGGAAATTAATCTCTATGACCGGGATATCGTGAATGTAGGCACAGCAAGGCTTACGCAGGCGCCCATCATTCTGGTGGGCAACATCGAATCTGGAGGTGTGTTTGCAAGTCTCTATGGCACAGTTGCACTGTTGCCCGAGGATATACGCGGCAACATAAAGGGTTTCGTTATCAACAAGTTCAGAGGAGATCCTGCCATCCTGGAGCCTGGGTTGAGGCAACTGGAGGAGATGACTGACATCCCTGTATTGGGTGTATTGCCCTATTACAAACTCAATATCCCCTCCGAGGATTCCATGGCCATCATTTCGAAAAGCAGGAATACTTCTTCAGGCTGCCTGAATGATGTCGATATTGCAGTGATCAGACTGCCACGCATATCTAATTTTACGGATTTCGAGCCCCTGGAGCGCCTGGCAAAAGTGAGGTATGTGGAACTGCATGAAGACCTTGGAACTCCCGACTGTATCATTATCCCAGGTACCAAGAATACTATCAGTGATCTTTTGGACCTAAAGGCAAGTGGAATGGATAAGCAGATCCAGAAAATGTGTGGTAAGGTACCAATTTTTGGAATATGCGGCGGTTACCAGATGCTAGGCAAGACCTTACATGATTCTGGTATAGAAAACGGCCGGGAGGCAGATTATGAGGGTCTGGGACTGCTTGACGTGGAGACAGCTTTCGGCGAGTACAAGAAGACTACTACTCAGGTGAAAAAGAAAGTAGTTGCTGAGGGACCCATATTCCGTCATATCAAGGGTGAGGAAGTGTGGGGATACGAGATCCACATGGGTAAGACAGAGACTCCAAGGACTGCCTTTGGTGATGATGGCAGCATCGATGAGAGTGGAATTGTCGTAGGTACATACCTCCATGGCCTGTTTGAGAACAGCAATGTAAGAACTGCCCTGATGATTTATTTGGCTGAAAAGAAGGGTGTGGAGTTCCATCCTGAGGTGGCGACCACCGAAGAAGAGGCATACAAGGAGCTTGCCGACATCGTACGCAGCTGTCTGGACATGGATAAGATATATGCGATGGTAGAGGAAAGCTGATTTTAAGATTAAGTAGAAAGCCTTATTCCACCAGACACGGAGTAAGGCCTTCTACAGAGCAGGATGAATGCGGAACGATGGTATTCAGGTCAAATACCTCTAATTTGTTGCTTAGCGCATAGATTACTATTCTATTTCTTCCAATGGATCTGGCATACTTAAAAGCAACATATGTCTTTTCCAAAGTATCTCCAACTCCAACTGAAACAGTATTTACATTTCCGATTTTATCTAAGTAATTACACAAGTCGATCAAATCAACTGCTTTGCATTTGCATAATATGCAATCACCTGCAGAAAAAACAATTTTCAAGCTTTCATGCTGCAAATAGTCAACGATCTTATCAATTGTACTTGTTATCTGCGTACTTGTTCTGGTGATGTTCGTTTCATCATTTTCAAGCAAGCATTTTTCGAATTTTTGATGAATATCGTCCCCATCTATTGCTATATATATCAAATTGAACTCCCTCATTCACATATTTGATTTCAATAAATATAATGCATTCTTTTGAACCATTTTTAGTCTTTCATTTGACTTTTAACATGTTTTGACGCTCTTTTGTTCAACAGGAAAGTATATATACAATTCACTTGCTTATACATCAATGTACAAATTAAAACATTGATGTATTCAAAGGTGTTGTCATGCAGTCATACATACAAAAAGTAAGTGCAGGTGAGAACCTAACATTGCAAGAGGCTGAGAAAGCGATCACAGAAATTTTCACACAGGCTACTGATGCCCAGATAGCTGGATTGCTCATGGCTTTGAAAATGAAAGGTGAGACTGCTGATGAGATCGCAGGGTTTGCATGCGGCATGAAAAAAGCTGCCAGAAGCATACGCCCTGATGTAAAAGGCACACTTGTGGATGTTGTAGGCACGGGAGCTGACAGGCACAAGACCATCAATGTTTCCACCGCTGCTGCAATTATTGCTTCTGCTGCAGGAGTGAACGTAGCAAAGCACGGCAACCGCGCCATCACTTCCCTTTCCGGAAGTGCAGACGTACTAGAACAGCTGGGCATAAAGATAGACAAAGACCCCGAATCCGTAAAGGAGTCAATCGAAAAGATTGGTATCGGATTTATGCTTGCTCCTGTTTTCCATCCGGCAATGAAGAGAGTAGCAGGCATAAGGAAGGAACTGGGCGTAAGAACAGTTTTCAATATCCTGGGCCCTCTTACAAATCCGGCAAGTGCTGATGCACAACTTCTAGGCGTATATGATCCCGGCCTCTGTGAGGTTTTCGCCCAGGTACTTAAGAAGATGGGTGCAAAGCGGGCCATGATCGTACACGGAGACGGAATGGACGAGATCTCCAATATATCTGAGACCCAGGTCGCGGAACTTAAAGATGGCAAGATAAAGACATACATCATCTCCCCTGAAGAACTGGGCATCAAGAGAGCAAAGGCCACAGATATTGTAGGCGGCACTCCTGCAGAAAATGCGAAGGACATAATCTACATCTTCAAAGGAGAAAAGGGACCGAAAAGAGATCTTATTGTGATAAACGCCGCAGCTGCACTCTACGTTGCAGGTGCAGCCGATTCTCTGAAGGAAGCTATACCTATGGTCGAAGAAGTTATCGATTCAGGCAAGGCCATGGAAAAGCTCAGACAGTTCAGCGACAAGACCTTCGAAGGTTTAGAATATGAGAGCTCCTGTAAGAGCGAAGATTTGCGGCATGCAGTGTGCTGAAGACATCGAAGTGGCCGTGAAGTTCGGAGCCGATGCGGTGGGGTTTATTACAGAAGTACCTGTGGATAGTCCCAGAAAGCTTGATGCTGCATCTTCATCTGCCCTTATAAAACAGGTGCCGCTATTCGTGGATTCTGTGCTTGTGATCATGCCGGAAAGCGGAGAGAAAGCCGTGGAACTTATTGACACATGCAGGCCAGATATCGTCCAGCTGCATAACGACCCTGCCCTTTCAGAGCTTGAATATATAAGGGACAATGTCCGGCAGAAGATCATCAAAACTTTCTCCATACCTGTTGGAAAACAGAACCTTGTGGAAGAGATGCTTCCATCAATACACAGATTGTTTGAGAATGACTTTATCGATGGCATATTGCTTGATTCAAGCAAAGCCGGGCAGGTAGGCGGAACTGGTACTGTGCATGACTGGTCTGTGAGCAGGCAGATAGTTGAGAGGCTGGAAGTCCCGGTGATACTGGCAGGTGGCCTGAAACCTGAAAACGTGTTCCAGGCAGTGGAAGAAGTACGGCCCTATGCAGTGGATGTTGCATCGGGTGTTGAGAAAAATGGAAAGAAAGACCCTGATAAAGTGAGCAGGTTCATTACACAGATAAGGTGTGCAAATGGTTGAATTCGATCTTAGTAAAGAAGATTTTATTTCTCTTGTTGAAAACTCAAAAACACCTGCAATCGTACAACTTATGGCAAAGGTGGAAAGCGTATGCAATCCCTTGCAGCTGTACGCGACATTGCAGAATGCAAACTATTCATATCTTCTTGAATCGGTGGAAAAAGAAAAAAGACATGCAAGGTACTCTTTTGTGGGTTCGGAGCCTGAAATCGTGGTGGACATTAAGGATAAGTATCTTACCATTGATTGCCAGAAGAATTCCGAGCTTTCAAAGTTCATCTATGATAAAGTAAAGGCAATGGGAAATACTGAATCTCTTATAGGAGGCAGGTTCAGGGTAAAAGCTAAGGAAGGAACTGATGATCTTGCCACATTCCGCGACATATTCCCTACAAGCAACAATGTTGAGCTCCTTAATCAGAAGCGTTTTGACAGGCAAACATTCCTGGGAGGCGCCATAGGTTACAACAGTTATGACCTGGTATATGATTCCTGGATCGGCAGAGAGAAGAAACTGGATGCTGATACTCCTGAGATGCATTTTGCCATAATGACCAAGACTTTTGTCTTTGATCACATTACCAACGAGACATATTTGGTCATTACTCCTTTCGTTACAAAAGAGAGTGATCTTGAAGCAGTGTATGAACACGCTTTAGCCGATGCGCAGCTCATGGAGCGCTCACTGCACATGTCTTCTGTAATAGGTATTAGTTCCGATATACTGACTAGGGTAAAGTCCGATGAGCCAGTGCCCAGCACCGATCAGGAAAGCTTCGAAAAGGCGGTACTGGATGCAAAGCAGCACATTATTGACGGTGATATTTTTCAGGTAGTGCTTTCGCGCAGGTACACAGTAAAAATGAGTCAGACTCCTCTGCAACTTTACATACGGCTCAGGGACATCAATCCAAGTCCCTATATGTATATTTTCAACTTCAAGGACATCGGTATCGTAGGTGCAAGCCCCGAGACTCTAATGACGGTCTACAACAGAAAGGTCATCAGCAATCCTATTGCAGGCACATGTCCTAGAGGTAAAGATGAAGAGGAGGACACACAACTTGCAGTTCACATGCTCCAGGATGAGAAGGAAAGAGCAGAGCATATAATGCTTGTAGATCTGGGACGCAATGATGTGAGAATGGTTTCAAAAGGCGGGACCGTGAAGGTTGATGATCTCATGAGTGTTGTCAAGTATTCTCATCTCCAACATATAGAGAGCACTGTAAGTGGAAAACTGAGAGATGAATGTGATCAGTTCGATGCTACTCGTGCCATCTTCCCAGCAGGCACGTTATCCGGAGCACCCAAGATAAGGGCAATGGAAATCATAGATGATCTGGAACCTGCATCAAGGGGCATATACGGTGGTGGCGTTGGTTATTATTCCTGGAACGGTGACGCTGACTTTGCCATAGTTATAAGGACTGTCCTTATCAAGAACAATACTGCCTATGTGCAGGCAGGCGCAGGTATCGTGGCAGATTCAGACCCTACGTACGAATATCTGGAAACCGAACGGAAAATGGCTGCAATGATAAAGGCTATTGGAGGGAAATAATGAGGGTACTGTTCATCAATAACAAGGATTCCTTTGTCTGGAACCTTGTGGACTATGTCTCAGTATTCGAACCGGATACTATAGTCGTTCCGAATACCATCTCTCCGGAAGAAGTAAGGAAGATTAATCCAGATGCCATCGTAATATCACCTGGTCCGGGAACACCGCATAAGGCAGAAGATGTGGGAACTTGTCTTGATATTATAAGGGATTTCGGCCCTGAGATCCCTGTGCTTGGTGTATGTTTCGGCCACCAAGCCATCAACACAGCTTTTGGAGGAACCATAGGACATGCAAAAAGTGGCCCGATACACGGCAAGACATCTGAAGTTATCCATGCGGATTCATCGCTCTTTGATGGTGTATCGCAGACCTTCAAAGGCGGAAGATATCATTCCCTTGCCATTGAAAAGCTGGCAGATGAACTTAAAGTGACAGCAAAGACAAACGATGACATTATCATGGCAGTGGAGCACATTAAGTATCCCATATACGGTGTGCAGTTCCATCCAGAATCAGTGCTCACTGAAAGCGGGATGAAGATCGTCGAGAATTTCCTCAAGATGGCCGGCATGCACAAGGATTAAGCCTTTTCGGGTTTATTTGAAATCATGCTTGTCGGGATCACAGGAACACCAGGAACGGGTAAAACATCGGTCACATTGCAGCTAGAAAAAAAGCCACGATATCAGATAATCCACCTCAATGAACTTATTAAAGACGAAAAACTTTATTTCGAGGTGGATGCCGAAAGAGACTGTGTTGTGGCTGACATGGACCTTGTGGAGCAGCGGGTCATGGAAAAAGTTGACAGGTCCAGCCCTGTTACTATACTGGACAGCCATCTTTCCCACCACATTGCCGATATTGTGATAGTGCTACGTACATCTCCTGAAAAGCTGCGGGAGAGGCTTCAGCAAAGGAACTATTCTGAAAATAAGATGCAGGAAAACCTGGAAGCAGAGGCTCTGGATGTGATCCTGTTCGAATCAGTGGAGTGGTGTGACAAAGTATTTGAAATCGACACCACTAACCAGACAATTGAGGAAACCATTACGGACATTGCGGAGATCCTCGATGCAGTGCTAAAAGGGCAGGATGAAGAACTGATGGCAAAATACAAACCTGGTTCTGTGGATTGGAGTGAGGAATTTTTTTCCAATATGCATCTTTGAAATTATTTGTTCATGAAATCTTCTATGAGTTTTACTCTATCCATCCTTTCCCTTCTTTTGTTTACATTTAGTTGCAATTCCAAAGGTGGAACTTTTATATTATATCCATTCCACTTTATGGTCTCATGGTTCTGTTTTGCATAAGAACCACAGTCTACTGGCTCTGGAATATCCAGAATGTCTTGTGGGTCAGATGCGATATCTATTCTTGCATGTAGAAAAATTACCCCGAATTCTTTAGTTAACCATCCGTTTGTGTCAACAATAGGTTCAATTAAATAGTCTGAGAAAACATCGGTAATTTCTTCAATGTTTTTTGAATCAATCATAATATCTACATCATGAGGATTCATTTTTATACCGCGAATACACGCAGCACAACTTCCAGTTAACCACCAGTTAATATTTGTTCCTTGAGTTTTCTGGCAAAATTCTGTTAATGCTTTTTCCCATGGAACAGGAAAGAAATAACCAAGCTGATCAAACATCAAATTTGCATTATCGAAATATCGGCTCTGTAGAGAACCTATTAAAATCAATGTCATTAGCCTGAAATGACTTTTGTTGAGCGATAGATACAAGCACATTTGTAAAAGACAATTTGATCAGTTCCTTGAAAAGAGAGGATTTCTATAAAGCCGTTATTTTCATAAAGTCAGATAGTTTAGCAAAACTATGCAATCACATTCAATAGCCACATATTTCTCCGGCAATCCTGATGAGAACTGCCATTACCGTTGCTATAATTGTTGTGAAAATGAGCACAAACCCTGCCCTCTTTTTTCCGAATTCCTGCATTAAAACAGCGATTGTTGCAATGCAGGGGACATAAAATGTCACGAAAACTACAAAAGTAATAATCTGGGTTCGGCTCATCACGTCGAGTACGTGTGAAGTGCCCAGGGCCTGAATAAGCATAACCATTGCCAGTTCTTTCCTCAGGATGCCGAATATGAGAGTTATACCTACAATCATCGGAAGACCAAGGAGTACTGACGTCAGTGGATACAACGTTTGATTAACTACCATATCCATTTCGTAGTATTCCAGAAGACTCAGGACGATGCTTCCCCCAATTAGCAGAGGCCAAGCTACAAAGATAAAATCCTTTGTCCGTAACCATGTTTTTTTTAGAATAATATTGACAGAAGGAATCTGGTATCTTGGAACCTCAAATATTAAACCCGGTGTTATTTCAGGCATAATTCTTAAAAAGAGCATCCCTGAAAGCGCAATTACGACAATATTCAGAATATAGATTCCCATCGCAGCAGTAGGACTTATGAAAAATGCTACAAGACCCAGAATAATAGCGTTTCTGGCAGCACAGGGCACCATGGTGGCAAGAACAGCGGTGATATACCTGTCTCTGTCAGATTCTAGAATCCGTGTTCCCATAACAGCCGGCACACTGCACCCATAGCCAAGGATTAGAGGCAGTATGGACTTTCCATGAAGTCCTATTCTGTGCAGGAATGCATCCATGAGAAAAGCGATTCTGGGCAGGTATCCCACATCCTCCATTATAGCAAGGCCTATAAAAAATGGAATTATGAATGGCAGGACAATACCTATACCTCCTGCAAAACCTTGTATCGCCCCGATGAACAGATATGGAGCCAAACCACTCCCAGAATGCATTCTAACAGCAGGAATTACTGTTTCTGCAAAGAAGTTCATCATTGGCCCTTCTATCATAGCACCAAATAAGAATACAACATTGAAAAAAATATAAAGTATCAGAGCCAAAAACAAATAGCCAAGATACTTATGCATTAAGACTTTGTCCAATTTGTCCCTAAAAGTGACATTTGGTTTTCCAGAGGTAACGACTTCCTCAAAGATATTAATAGCAAGAGCGTGACGCTCCGAAGATATAACCACATCCGAAGGTCTCCCGTGCGATTCTTCAAGGATTTTTTGAGCATTTACCATCTCCGCAAGGATTTTTTTGTCTTCAATCTTACTTATAAAATAGTCGTCTCCTTCGAGGAGTTTTATGGTTAAAAACCGTTTAGGAATTTTCCATTCATTTGCTAGAAACGAGACCTTCTCGGCAAAATCTTCAATAACCTTTTCCACGTCTTTGCTAAATGGCAGGCTTTTGCTCAGTTTCTTTTGCTCTCCAATTTTGCATGCTTCCTCTATTAGCTCGTGAACCCCGATTCCCTTTACAGCAATTGTAGGGACAACAGGCACCTCAAGCAACCCGGAGAGTTTTTTTATATTGATCTCGATGCCTTTTCTGCGTGCATCGTCCATAAAATTTAGACACAGGACAAGAGGTACTTCCAGTTCCTGAAGCTGTTTTGTAAGCTCTAAGCTCCTGATGAGAAGAGAAGCATCTATTACATTTATTACGACATCTACTTCGCCTTTTAGAAGATATATTCCGGATTCCAATTCTGCAAGGTCACAGGACGTCAGGGAATATGTTCCTGGCAGGTCCACTATGTCAAATACATTACCATGATAATTTACCTGACTTTTGGAATACTGTACTGTCTTACCGGGGAAATTCGAAGTAATTGCACGATACCCTGCCAACTGATTGAAAATTGTGCTCTTGCCTGAATTTTGCTGACCAGCAAATGCAATGATCACTCCACCACTTCCACTTCAAGCTTCTGGGCCACACCCCTGCCTATGGCAACTTCAGCACCTTCGATAGCTATAAGTATAGGGCCACCAAATACAGAGATTTTAACTATTCCCACAATATCTCCAGGATGAATTCCGATCTCTGTTAATCTGTGTCTTAACCTTAGGCCACCTTTTATTTTTATAACCTTTACTTTTTTACCTTCCTGGACCTGGTCTAACGTTGGCATGATATATAATCGCTTACTCTCATAATCCTACTTTGTCACCCAAAGGTAATAATAGTATTCTGAGTTTTGTTGAATCAGTAGTGTCCCTATTTTGCTGTAAATTCTTTATAACTCAATCTATTCTTAATCTTCCATTGATAAATATCCGTTTCCTGTAATCCACTCTTCATTGATGTCAATCAATATTGAGACTGGAAGTCTCATTAGAGATTCTTCATTTGGAAATGCACCAATCACTTTGCTTCTTCTTTTGAGTTTTTGTTTATCCTTTCTAATATATTTGTGTTCCTTCTCTTTCTCCAATGCTCTTTTGGAAATACCTGATAGTTATGAACTTGTTCGACGATGTTCCCATTGTTTCAAGTCAAACAGAGTCAGAAAAATTGTTGATGGCAAGTTTCAGGGCGAATAATAGTAAAAAGGTACACTGCTTGCCATAGAGACAGATTAATGCCACTGCATCATTTCTTATTCTCCTTCCCATACTGGCTGACAATGCTGCATCAGAAGCATCTATATCCATTAAAAAGTTCCAGATCAATATGTTTCTATAACTATCAATAAAGTAGCCCTACAGAAAAAATATAGCTACTACATCAATTCTTCGGGATAAAAACCATACCATTTTATATAATACCGTATCAAACTCTTAAAAGATACAGATGGATACACGCTACAGAAAAATCAGAAATATAATGATTCTGATTCTGTTTCTCAATCTGGCAGTTTCCTTTGCTAAAATCAGCTATGGTCTACTGACAAATACGCTTAGCATGCAATCCGATGGTTATCATTCTCTGTTTGATGGTATTTCCAACATAGTGGGTCTGGTTGTTATCCAAGCTGCTTCCAAGCCTCCCGATGTAGAACATCCATACGGGCATCGTAAATTCGAGACATTAGCATCAGTTGTTATTGCAGTTCTACTTATATCTGTAGCTTTTAAGATAGTAAGTTCGGCTTTTTCTAGGTTCGGCAATGGTGATGTGCCTGAAGTGACTTTGATAAGTTTTGCGATAATGATAGGCACAATGATAGTTAATTACTTTGTTACGACTTACGAATATCGAAGCGGAACGAAGCTACAAAGTGAAATACTTGTTGCCGACTCGATGCATACTAGAAGTGACATATATGTTTCCCTCTCTGTTATTATTGGGCTCATTGCCATCAAAACGGGATTTCCAATACTCGACCCTTTGATTGCCCTTGTAATTGCAGGAGTGATTATACACGTGGGTTATTCAATTATCTTGAAAAGTATTTCTGTTCTATTAGACCATTCGCAACTTAATCCAGAGGACGTATGTGAGATAGCATATTCCGTGGAAGGAGTGTTGGAATGTACTATGATAAGGACGAGAGGAGTGCCTGGTAATATATTTTTGGATATGAGAATTGGAGTAAATGATGACATATCCATTGTCGAATCACATAAAATTGCCCACCAAGTTGAAGATAAACTCAAACAGCAATTCGATGGAATCCAAGATGTGGTCATACACATAAAACCAGTTTCATTTGAGCCTTCTTCTTGAACGGGAGAGCATATCAGTGTATCTGACACACTGTGAGATATGACAGTCATGTTTCCGGGATTTGAAGCTGTTCTTGCAGTTGCCGGATTTTTAACAATTCTATGTCAGATCATGGTCACTTTCATGCTGCTTTCGACCACTTCTATTTCTTCCTATGTGGCTTGTTACTTGTCCTACAGGAACTTTTTCAATAGCAGAAAACAATTAATATCGATTAAATGAAAACAAGATCGCATTTGAAAATTGCTTCTGCGGGTCAAAAGGGAAGGGGATATCAATGGGATATTCTTTCTTTTAAGCAAACATATATATTTAACTTATTGAGTTTATCAGACGCCTTATATAGGCTGTAGTCATCAAAATCATACGTCGGTACGATCATTTATGGATATGAGAGAAGCTGTCAAAAAGGCCATTCACTATGGTACTATACAAAGCATACTGCAATATTACATATGTCCTGAGGAATGTGAAGCACATTGCTGCAAGAATGGCCAGATTCACATATTCGAGGAGGAGTACAGAAATTTCTCTCAGATTGATCCGGAAAAGGCAAAGAAGATACAGAGTGAGATGCCTGCAAGTCCTCTTTACAGGATAGAGACTCCGTGCTCGTTTTTGAAACCACATGACAGATGCGGTGTGTATTATGAGCGTCCCATTGTGTGTGGCCTATATCCGTTTAAGGTAAACACTTCCGGCAATTCCATAGGCTTGCAGCCATGTCCTGTGGGCTTTTTGATCATCAAGGAGTTTGCGTTGTGGATGATAGCCAACGTATCAAAAACAGGGATCTCAGAGGAAGAAAAAGCTAAAGTTATAGCAGAGTGGGAAAATACTATCGAATCCTATGATGAAGAACTTTCCGGATTCCATATGAAGAACACCTTAAAAGAGATACAGATACCGTTCGATGAACTGGAAATGTTTGCCATGTATATGTCTTCGAAGGAGTTTCCCAGAATTAATTCCGGTGTGGATTTAGGATAGTATTTATACCCAGACTGCCCCAATAAAACGAGTATCCAAGTGAACAATTATTTTGGATCTACTGTAAGACATTGATGTGAATTACCTATTTCAACCAATTGATTTTGATTATTATAGGGTTTCTACATAGCTGTGATATGGGGATTTAATATGGGAAAAGACTGGAAATTGTTTCTAATTTTGCTGATTGCATGTATCTTTGGAACGATAGCTGTACTGCCTTATACTCTTACTCTTCAAGGAGAATTACTTCAAAATTTACCGGTACCTTTATACGTCCTCCTGGCTGCTCAGCTTATCCAAGCTATAGTACTGTTTGGTGTTGCTATCTTTATTGGCCTTCGTCTTGCCAAAAAAGTTGGACTTGGTCTTCCAATCCTTGAAGGATGGCTTGAAGGCAGGGAAGTTAAAACCCATTTAAAATCCATACTTGGAATATCAATTGGGCTTGGAATTCTGGCCGGTATCCTTATAATTGGACTAGATTATTTGTTTTCTTTTGTCGGCGTAACAATTAATGTAACTCAAGCTTCAATAAATCCTCCGGCATGGCAGGGCTTCCTTGCATCGTTTTATGGCGGGATAAATGAAGAGGTCCTATTAAGATTATTCGTAATGACTCTCATTGCGTGGATAATCTTTAAAATCAAAAAAACAGAAGAAGGAAAGCCAACAAATGCAGGTATGTGGTTAGCTATTGTTTTAGCTGCAGTTATTTTTGGTATTGGACATTTACCAGCAGTAATGGCGATAACAACACTCACACCGCTGGTAATTCTCCGTACCATTATTCTAAATGCTATTGGCGGAATTATATTTGGATGGCTTTATTGGAAAAAGGGTTTAGAATCAGCCATGATGTCGCATTTCTCTGCAGATATAGTGCTGCATGTGATTTTACCATTGATAGCAGTGATTTGAAGCATTAGATTTTACACACATCTTTTTTACACAGTCGTTGGTAAATATTCTGAATATTTAGTACATGGCGCTGAGCATTGTTTCCAAGTATAATTGCCATGCGTTAACGATAAGTGTATATACCAATGTCCTCTTTTTTAATTAGGGTGTGTGTTTCGTGTACGAATTTTCCACGGGCAGAAGCGGGTGTTTAAGAACTATATCTTTTGTTTCTACTGTAGTTATTATTTTGTTATTGCTTTTGCCAATGGCATCTGCCAGGGACTATTCTCTTGAAAGTGCGAATGTGAATGTCACAGTATCCCCTGAGGGGATAGTGCATGTGCAGGAATCCCTCACCTATCGCTTTGATGGCACATTCTTTGAGGTATACAGGCAGGTATATCCTCCACCCAGAGGTTCCATAGAGAATATACAGGGCTATTGTGAGGGTGCTTCATGCGATTTTTATGTGACTGAGATTTACGGAGGCTACGAGCTTGTAGGCAGATTACCTTCTCCTACTCCCGAACAGGTGACTTTTGTTACCTCATACAATTACTATGGCGGCCTAAAAGTATACAACGATGTCTCAGAGCTGCACTATAAATTTTGGGGGGATGAATGGGAAAAGCCTCTTAATGGTCTCTCAGCCACTGTAACAATTCTCACTGCTAACGGCTCTGACATAACCTATTGGATACACCCTAATGATTATACTAAAACTGCAACTATAAACGGCAATACGATCACATTGCAGGCCGATGAGATTCCTGCTAACAGCTGGTATGAGGTACGCGCTATCTTTCCCAGGCTCACATCACCGGATTCAAGATATGTGGGCATATATGACCAGAATGCTAAGTTTCAAATATTTAAGATCGAATCCCAATATGCACTAAAGCAGAAAGCTCTGTATCTGTTGTTCATTGTATTCATTCTTCTAGCATTGTCCCTTATTTTAGCTCCATTTTACCTCTACTTCAAATATGGGAGGGAACCAGATATTGAATACTCGGGCATCTATGAACGTGAGCTGCCATATGATTCTAGGCCTGCTGTTGTTAATGCCATGATGAAAAGTGATGTTGGCAATCCCACAATAGATGGGTTTGCTGCTACAGTAATGGATCTTATACACCGGGATTATCTTAGCATAGATGACAGCGATCCACGGGATATTGTGCTGCATATAACCGGTTCAGAGAGGGAGAAAGGGGATTTCCCGGGACTTCTGGACTTTGAACAGGATGTTCTGGACCTCATCATAAGCCATTCGGATGGAAATCAACTACATTGGAAAGAGTTCCAGTCTAAGCTTAAAAAAGGCACATCTTTCTATAATTTCATAAATTCATGGAATAACAAGGTGAAGTCCCGTCTAAACCTTGAAAAACTGTTCGATGAAAAAGGTGTTAAAAAAATGGATTATTTCGCAGGAGTATTATTCTTAATTGCGATTGTTAGTGTTTTTGCCGTTTCCTGGCTAGGGGATTCATCTGCTTATCCGGTAATTGAAAAATTGAGTTTTATGCCAATCATTATTGCATTCATTTCACCTCTTGTGCTGGTCCTAAATGCAAAGTACAGAACCGTGCTGGGCAGATGGACTCCGGAAGGTAAGCTTTACATAGAGCGCTGGAAGAACTTCAAAAAGTATATCGCAGACTTCTCTGATCTGAAGGAGCATCCTCCAGGCTCAGTGAAAATATGGGATCATTATATGGTGTATGCTATGGCACTTGGGGTTGCGGAAGAGGCACTCGAGAACATGTCTGTCATAGTTCCCAAAGAGGAGTTCCGGATGAGTCACTTCCATAACAGGGTCTATATTACAGGTTATTCTTCGGATTTCAGCCATGCTTACCAGGTATCAGCTCCCAAGTCCTCTTCAGGAGGAAGTCGTGGAGTAGGCGGGGCCGGGGGCGGTTTCGGTGGTGGTGGAGGCGGGGCCAGATAAATTGATAACGGAGGGCAAAAGATGATATTGGATATATTGTGGATACTCGGTGTAGTTCTTGTTATAGCGTTGCTCGTTGCAGTGTTTGTTTTTTCTATTTATAACAAACTTGTGACTCTACGTAACAGGGTTGAAAACGCATGGGCACAGGTAGGTGTTCAGCTTAAGCGCAGGTTCGATCTGATACCCAATATTGTGGAAACAGTGAAAGGTTATGCAAAGCATGAACAGTCAGTCTTTGAAGATGTCACTAAAGCTAGATCTGCATGGATGTCTGCATCAACTGTCGGCGAAACCGCAAAGGCTTCCAACATGCTTTCAGGTGCATTGAAGTCTCTATTTGCTGTTGCAGAATCGTATCCTGAACTCAAGGCAAATGAAAATTTCAGGCAACTGCAGCAGGAACTCTCCCAGACTGAAGATAAGATCGCCTATAGCAGGCAGTTCTACAATGATACTGTCATGAAATACAATATTTCCATCCAGCAGATACCTAACAACATAGTCGCAGGCCTGTTTCATTTTGAAAAGAAGGAATTATTAGAAATAGCGGAAGAGGAAAAAACTGCTCCGAAGGTGAGTTTTTAAAAGCTCCTCTTTTTTGATATCAATTGAACTAAAATGAGTTTATGGGACTGTTGTTAATAAAAGGCAAGTCCCTCTCTCGCTGAGGGTGCAAAATCCATACTTTTAGATACATTTTCACCATTCACATTTGATTTACAATGTGTCATTCATTGGAGAAAACTAAATACCAGGTTTACCGTTTTCAATAATTAGAACTAAATATATATTATTCATTAATTCTATTCCGAGTTTGATATATAATGAGATTAAA
>DAKU01000030.1 GCA_002508425.1 Methanosarcinaceae archaeon UBA470 | reverse complement strand
CCACAGGCTTTTACTTCACCCCCGGCGCCGGCAAAAACGAGGTCCGCGTAGCCTACGTGCTCAGGATAGACGACCTCCGCCATGCCATGGAAACCCTCGCCGAGGCGCTGAAGGTCTATCCGGGGCGGGTTGACTGACTCTTTCTGGTACTATGACCCCAAAGGGTCGTAAAAAAAAGTGTTGCATTTTGGAGAAACTTGCACTTTCCAATAGTGTTTGATATTCCATTCATCTAAAATACAACTGGGTTTTTCCGAAGAAAAGGAAAGATATTAGTTGACGTCAGGGTCATCCAGGTCGTCAGCGACCCAACGATGGTACAGGGCTTTGAGTTTGTTGCCATCATCATTGAAACCAGTAAACAAACCGTTTCCATCAATTACGAAGAAGGGGCTTAGACTTCCAGGAGGATTCGGATCTTCCTCAACTACCATTCCTCCTACTTCTGCTGCCCACAAGTTTGATCCTGCTGTGCTGTTTGCTGATGCTGTTGCCGCTTGTTTTATTGCAGTGTTGTTTCTCGTGTCTTGGTCGCTTACGGTGATGTAGTTCGTTTTTCCTGGTAGTTTGTTGGTGGTGACGACGAGCGTGTCTGCGTTGTACCAGCTGCAGCTGCTTGCTACTGGCATTGCGTAGTCTTGGTTGATGGCTATGGTCGTGCCGTCGATGTTCGTTGTTTTCTCTGATGCCTGCTGTTCCTTGTACGCTTCTTCCTTCGGCCGCGTGTATCTTGAGTGATGCTTGTTCGTTTTGTAGTGCTTTGAATGTTGTGTCTGTTTTTCCCTTTTCTACGAACCATGCTGTGGTGCCGTCTTGTATTTTCTTGTCCAGGTTACTCGTGCCTTGAATAGTGAGGGTGTAGTCTTGGTCTGGTTTGATGGGGTCATCTGGTTGAGGCTTGCAGCCAGAGAGAAGCACTACAGTTAAAAAGGTAATGACTACCTTATACAAAAACTATGATTACACGAAGAAAAATCTACCACATTAGTACTGATTTTTGTATAGCACATACGTGTTCTGATGAGATATTGTAAAATCAAACTCACAATGGCATTTAAAGTCCGGGGGTTCATGCCTCGGGAATTGAGGTAAAGAAAACATGATCACAGAAAATTAGTTAAATATTTTTTACTCCCAAACTAACACATTGGCCGTTTTGATGAAAGCTATTATTTCTGTGATGAAATAGAGGTGGTTGAAGTGGTTAATGAAATCATCTTTTAAAAATTACATAAATAACCTGTTAATTCATTGCCGCACTTTATATATACTGCTATATTTGTACTGTGAGTACGAATAATGAAATAAAATTAAAGAAACTCCTGGACCAGCATGTCCCGGGAACTGTATTGCTCGCCTCCTGGCTGAATGAGAAAGGATTTTCCCATGACCTTCAGCAAAGATATCGGAAAAGTGGCTGGTTGGAATCAGTTGGAGTAGGGGCATTTAAAAGGCCAAACGAGACACTAAACTGGCAGGGAGCACTGTTTTCATTACAGAAACAAGGCAGGTTAAACCTGCATGCCGGCGGATTGACAGCTTTGTCCTTTTCAGGCTATTCGCATTACATACGTACGGGACCTGAAACAGTATATCTTTTCTCGGATCTTAAAATAACCCTGCCTTTCTGGTTTAGAAGTTATCCTTGGAAGGATCCTGTCAAACATATAAGAACTTCATTCATTCAGGATAACACTGGACTGCAAGAGAATAACGTGTACCCTTTTCAAATAACCATGTCATCAACAGAAAGAGCAATCTTGGAATGTCTCTATCTGAGTCCTGATAAAATGGATCTTATGGAGGTTTATCAGATATTTTCCGGGATGGTTAATGTAAGACCTGAGCTGATGCAGGAGTTGCTTGAGAAATGCACTTCTGTAAAAGTGAAGCGATTATTCTTCTACATGTTAAAGAAATCGAATCATCAATGGGAAAGCTTTCTGAATCCAAATAATGTTAACCTTGGAACCGGAGCCCGAAGTGTGGTTAAGAATGGTATATATGATCCCGAATTCCGGATAACCGTTCCAAAAGAGTTAGCTCAGTTATGATCGATCCCCGCTACCTGGCCCAGGTTGAGTTGTTGCTTCAGACCATCCCGTATATTGCCAGGGAAACAATTTTCTCGCTTAAGGGAGGTACTGCCATTAATCTGTTTATCAGGGATATGCCAAGACTATCTGTAGACATTGACCTGACATATATGCCAATTGATGATAGAGAGACTGCTCTGAGGAACATCTCTGATGGGTTGAACAGGATAAAGGCAGATCTCGAAAAATCGATAAGGGGAATTACGGTTACACCAGTATCAAGGGAAGGGCATGATACAAAAATCAACTGTCAGTTATCAGGGGCACAGATTAAAATCGAAGTCAATACTATTACAAGAGGTTCGATTGAAGAACCATCACTTATGCGGATCAACAAAAAAGCTGAAGCTTATTTTGGAAGGTTTGCGGCAATAAATGTAGTGTCATTTGCCGAACTGTACGGAGGCAAGATATGTGCAGCACTTGACCGGCAACATCCCCGCGATCTGTTTGACATAAGATTACTGATGGACAATGAAGGATTTGGAGAAAAAATAAAGACAGGATTTGTCATTGCTTTGATATCTCACATGAGGACAATTAATGAACTCCTAAATCCCACCTTTATCGATCAACGACATGCATTCGAGGCGCAGTTTGCCGGGATGGTTGATTTGCCTTTCAGTTATGAGGATTTTGAAAGTACCCGTGAAGAGTTAGTTAAAACAGTCCGTTCAGAATTGACTGATAATGATCGGATGTTCCTAATGAGTATTAAGAAGGCAGAGCCTATGTGGGACCTGTTAGCTGTCTCTGATGTCCGGTATCTTCCGGCTGTCTGCTGGAAACTACAGAATCTGGAAAGACTGAAAAGAGAAAATACCAAAAAATATCACGATCTGTTAAGCACTCTTGAAAAGGCTTTATTTCTGTAATTACAGTTCCCTTTGCAATGCGATGTAAACCTCGGAGAGGAATAACCAGGAATTCCGCTAATCGTACAGAAGATATTTT
>DAKU01000130.1 GCA_002508425.1 Methanosarcinaceae archaeon UBA470 | reverse complement strand
CTTATGAGCTGGATGTACCAACGGGAAAGGTCCTCAAGAACAAAATCAGTGATTGTTCTGATAGCCTTCTGGAGCATACAAGTCTCCATGGCTGAATCAACTGCTTTTATTACGGACTGCATCCTGGATAGGATCCATCTGTCCTCACTGCGCATATTAGGCTTTATTGATTCCAGTGAAACCTTAGAAGGCTCGAAAGCATCCAGTGCCATATAGGGTAACGGGAAACGATAGACATTCCACAGGATGTTGATCGTCCTGTGCATATTGGCGATCTCATCGTTACTGAATTTTAGGTCTTCCCAGGGTGCACTGGATGATAACACATAAGCACGAAGGGTATCTGCACCGAACTTGTCTATAACTTCAGAAGGCTGCACTATATTGCCCAAGCTCTTGGACATTTTCTTGCCTTCCACGTCAAGGGTGAATCCGTGCATTAGCACACTCTTATAAGGTGCTTTGCCAAAGGCCACCATGCTGGCACCCAATTGTGAATAGAACCATCCTCTTGTCTGGTCATGACCTTCGGTGATGAAATCTGCAGGCCACCACTTTTCAAGATCTTCTTTATTCTGAGGGAAATTCAACGTGGCCCAGGAAGCAACTGCCGAATCAAACCATACATCAAATACATCTTTCACACGATGCATCGTTCCGCCACATTCGCATTTAAGCGTGACAGAGTCTACATAAGGCCTATGCAGCTCTATTCCTTCCTTCATACCTGATCTTTCAAGAAGTTCCTGCTTAGTACCTATGACATCTATGCGTTCACACTCTGTACAGCGCCAGACCGGAATAGGTATGCCCCAGTAACGCTGCCTTGAGATACACCAGTCTCTGGCACCTTCCACCCAGTCCCTGAAACGCGCTGAGCCTGCCCATTCGGGATACCAAACAACTTTGTCGATCTCTGAGAGCATTTGTTCCTTTAATTCTGATATCTTAAGGAACCACTGGCGAGTAGCGAGATAGATAATAGGGGTCTTACATCTCCAGCAGTGCCCATAACGGTGAGAAATAGTACCTTCTGCAAGCAAAAGACCTCTTTCCTTGAGGTTTTCCACAACAACTTTGTTAGCTTCCCTGATGTGCATATCGGTATATTCACCAGCTTCTTCTGTATACCGACCATCTGACCCAACAGGACAGAAGATGGGAAGTCCGTGTTTTAGACCTACCTCAAAGTCATCCATACCATGCCCAGGGGCTATATGAACGCAACCTGTGTTCTCTGCTGTTACGAAGTCTGCGAGATACACATTGTGCTTAAAACGTGCCTGCTTTGGGATCTGGTCTGCAAGCGGATGCTCATATTCCAATGTCGTAAGATCTTCACCCAACATGGTATCAAGTATCTCAAAATCAGCATATCTGCCTTTCTTGAGCACATCTTTTACCAGTGCTGAAGCCATGATCAGTACCTCACTCTCACCGGCAGATGTAACAGCTTTTACCTTGGAATACTCAAATGAGGGATGTACTGCCACTGCGATGTTCGATGGTATGGTCCATGGAGTTGTGGTCCAGATTACTATCGATGTATTGGGTTCACCCTTTACTCTGAATTTCACATAAATAGAAGGATCGACACGCTCCTCATATTCTACTTCGGAATCTGCTATTGCGGTCTCGCATCTGGGACACCAGTTGACCACACGTTTTCCTTCCTCAAGCAGATCTTTTTGTTGTGCCTGCTTCAATGTCCACCAGGCAGCTTCAATGTACTCATCCCGCAGTGTCATATACGGGTCTTTCCAGTTAAGCCATACTCCCAGGGAATAGAATTGCCGGGTCATGTCATCTTTCTGTAATAAGGCAAATTCCTTGCATTTTTCGATGAAGTTGCCGACACCATACCTCTCAATATCTTTCTTGGACGTAAAACCAAGGACACCTTCAACCTTTACCTCGATAGGAAGACCATGCATATCCCACCCTGCACGGTCAAGTATATGGCAATTATTCATTGAACGGTACCTCAGTATGGAATCCTTGATGATCTTGTTCCATGCGGTACCTAGGTGTATATGGCCGGTGGTATAGGGTGGACCGTCCACGAAAAAGAAACGCTTTGCACCCATTCTGCGTTGGCGTACTTTTGAGTACGCATCGATCTCATCCCAGAAAAGGTGTATCTTGGATTCGATCTCACCTGCGTTGTATTGACCTGTGATCTCCTTTAACATAGGAAGTCTCCATAAGCATGATTGTTAGATATTCACCTATTGCGGTATTCAATTTAAATGCTTTGTTCTGCGTTTTAAGCAAAAAAAGATAGTTGAACACAGGAATTCAATTATTCAGACCTCATTGAAAAGGAAGGACTACGTGAAAAACAGAACCTTTACCTTCTTCGCTTTCAGCCCACATGATACCCTTGTGCGCCATAACCACTTGTTTACAGATATACAGACCAGCACCGATGCCTCCATATTTACGTGCCTCGGAACCATCTACCTGAAAAAAAAGTTCGCATAACTGCTCAAGGTGCTTTGCTGGAATACCTACGCCGGTATCCGCAATTGATACATGCAGTTTCCCATTATCTGCAAAGGCCCTGAGACTTACAGTTCCGGGAGAAGGTGTGAATTTAAGTCCATTATCGATCAAACGGGAAAATACGCCGGAAATTTTTGTCTCGTCGACGTATACATCAGGCATATCCGGCTGTATATCGGCAATTATCTCAACGCCTTGCTTTCTTGTGTGTGCTACAGCCGATTCAATAGCTTTGTTTAGCAGATTTTCAATATTTACTAAGCCAAATTTATATTTGGGATCACCTAAATGAACTGAACTAATGTATAGCAAAGAATTAATTAAGTGTTCGAGTCTGGAAGAGTTGTGCAAGATCGTAACTACAGCCTTTTCCTGCTGAGCATTGAGGTC
>DAKU01000124.1 GCA_002508425.1 Methanosarcinaceae archaeon UBA470 | reverse complement strand
TAACACCTGTTGTAGGTGACTGGAATGGTGACGGTACCGAGGAAGTAGGTGTTTACGACAACGCCGGTAACTGGGCTCTGTGGAACACAACAACCAATAGTGCAGATGATGCAGATATTGTTGTATTTGGATTTGCAGGTACTGAACCAGTCGTAGGTGACTGGGATGGAGACAACGTTACTGAACTTGGTATATACAACGCTGCAGGAAACAACTTTGTCATTCAGGGTGTATCCGGTGATGAAGAGATTGGTCTTGGCTGGTCTGGTGTAACACCTGTTGCAGGTGACTGGAATGGCGATGGTGCTGAAGAAGTAGGTGTATATGATGACAACACTGGTAACTGGGCTCTGTGGAACACAACTTCTGACTCTGCTGAAACTGTTGGATTTGGTTGGGCAAACACTGAACCTATTGTATGCGATTGGGATGGAGACAGCACTACCGAGCTTGGTGTGTACAACACTGCAGGAAACAATTTCGTGATCCAGACTGATTCCGGATATGAAATAATAGGTCTTGGTTGGTCTGGTGTGACTCCAGTTGCAGGTATCTGGACATAAACTCCTTTTTAAAAGGAGCTATTATAGCCAGAGCAAATGTGGAAGTTTATGATCCAACATAAACTTCTACTTTCTTTTTTTAAAGCATCTGTTTTATATGGATCAGCCTATTGTCTGCTTTTGTACCGGGTCAAATAAAGTAAATAACTCTAGGTATTTCTTTTCGATTATATCCCATGAGTAATTTTGTCTAACGTATTTTTTTCCATTTTCTCCCATCTTGGTTTTTACTTGCTCGTTAGAACACAAGAATCTAAAGCATTCTCTAAATTCCTCATAATTTTGGTACCACAGACCTGCATTACTTCTTAAGCAATGACCTTTTAAAACGTCACATTCGCCATTTGCCAATACTGGTGTTTTGCAGGCCATTGCTTCCAGAGTAACCAGAGAAAAACTTTCGTAAGGTGAAGGCATAATCAAAAACTCTGCACCACTTAGGAGAGAGTACTTTTCATCTTCTGAGATAAAACCCAGATATTTGATTTTATCATTCTTTGGTATTTCTATTGCATCTAAACCTGCAAGGAACAATGTAGGAAGATCTGGATATTCATTTATCAATCTCAGGTAGTACTCAAATAACTGGTAACAACCCTTTGATCCTTCTATTCTGCCAATATATAATACGTACTTCAGATCCCCTGGTTCCGTATTGGAAATTATAATTTCTGGGATCTCTATCCCGCATCCGATTATATCTGATTTTATTCCAGTTGCGATGTCCACTTTTCTTTCTATCAGTCTTTTTTCTTCGGGAGTACAATATATGATTCCTTTAGATGCTTCAAATATTTCTCTTGTTGTGGTAAGATCAAGAGCAGGATCGTTCTCTGCAAAAGGGACTATTAATGACTTATTATCAACTTCTTTTATTCCGTAATAGGATGGATAGTACCTGAATGTGAAAAATACAAAGCAATCATATTTATCTTGTTTCTGTGAAATATACTCTATGAGTTTTGGACAATTTGGTCCCTGCTCATTTATCCAAGAGATTTCATCATTTATACTATGTGCTGAATAATAAACAGCATCTTGGATCTTATTATGCTTTTTTGGATTTCGCTTTGATGCGTTCATGAATCTATGTATCCGGATCCCATTTAACATATCAAGACCCTCAGGATATTCATTCTTCCAGAAATGATAGTCTGTTGCACAGGTAGTAAGGACTTCAATCTCGTGGTATTGGCTCATTCTTTCAGCCACAAGTCTGGTAAAGTATTCAGCACCTCCAACTATATTTTCTCCATATCTCTGAACAACAAAAGCAATCTTCAAATTAAGCTATCTCCTTTAATTTTGATATTATCGACGCTGCGATTCTATCCCATGAATATTTGGATTCAACAAGACTTCTGCCGTTTATCCTTAATTTGTTCTGCAACATCTCCATATTGATCAGCTCAGCAATTTGCTCATGGATTTTATCCTCGGAGCAGATCAAAGCGTGTTTCCCATTTTCAATATCCAGTCCTCTTGCACCGATAGGAGTGCTGATAGTAGGAATGCCCGCGCTCATGTAATCTAACATTTTCAGGTTTGTTCCTGACCCGCTGAACATGGGATTTATAGCAAGGTCAGCCAGTTTATATATTTCATATTTCTCATCTTCATCTACAACACCAAAAGCCAGAACATTCTTGGGGAAATCTTCGTACTCATGGATGTAATAATGTTTTATGCTGCCAACAACTAAGAAAATGCAATCCGGAAATTTATTGATGACGTTATCCAAAATGAATTTTAAAGCTTCCAAATTTGGAGGGTGCCAGCTGCCAATAAATAATATAGTATGATAATCTGAAAGCCCCACCTCTTTTTTCAGACACTCTTTTTCTTCCACGCTTATCATATCTATCTTTGATGCATCTACTCCATTAGGAGTAATAAGAATCTTATTCGGGTCTATGGAATACAATTGTATAAGATTTTCTTTATCTTCATCAGAAGTCGTAAAAATAAGATCCGCTTTTTCAGCAGCTTCTTTTTCAACATCGAATACTTCCTGTGAATAGTATGGACCAGCGTATTCCTTCTTCAGAATATATTCCACATTATGCGATTCATATACGATGATCTTTTCATCCAAAGAGATCCAGTTTTTCATCACAAAAAGGTATGGATGAGAGAATATAATTATGTCAGCTTCCTCAGCTAATTTTTGTACTTTTTCGATGTAATTTCCGGATTTTTCTACATAATCTATCATAAGAAGATCATATAGATTTAAACCAGTCTTGCCTTCTATTTCCCATTGGGATCTTGCATGTTCGATGCTCTGTGGAATGCATATTTGTTTTAGTCCGTTCTTCAGGATAAGGTTCTGATATTCCTTATCACTCTCAAGTATAGAACAAATAGTGACATCAAATTTCTTTGCGAGTCTGGAATATATATTATATACTCTTTGCTGACCTCCGCCTCTTGGAGGATAACAAGAATAAGTAGCTAACACAAGTATCTTCTTCTTCCGATGGAAAAGAACATCTCTTTCTCCTATCAGTTTAGCTACAAAATTATTCCATGAGATATTTTTTACTTTTTCGTGTGCAAGCATTCCTATTTTTTTTGCTTCTTCCACGTGTTCAACAAAATAATTTATCTTGCTGGCTATCTCATTTGGATCAGTGTCAACTATAAATCCTGTTCTTGAATCCTCTACAAATTCCAGGGGGCCACCGCTGTCAAATGCAGTTATAAGCGGTTTGGCACTCATCATTCCTTCAATGGTGATGTACCCATAGTCTTCATCAAAAGGAACAAATAAGATCGTAAGGGCATTTGCGTATAGGTCGACCAGTTCAGTTTCGGTCACAAACCCTATAAATTCTATTCTCTTATCTTCACCAGCTAGCTCTATCAGCTTGTCCTTTTCAGGTCCCTCGCCTGCGATCTTTAATTTGATGTCGTGCGGAACAAATTTCATTGCCTCAATAAGCAGATGTATGCGTTTTGGGCTATCAAGTCTGCTTGCAGTAAAAAGATACTCAAAGCCTCTACACTCGAAATCTTCTATTTTAGAGGGAGGATACACAACATTTACCCGTGCAGAAGGTGGGAAATAATCTGTCCTTTTTTTCACATTCTCTGATATGGCGTAATATTCTCTTGTGTTTTCATAAGACAACGCCCAACGATCAAAAAAATGAATTATTTCTCTTATGAAGGGTCCTGGGAACGTGAATATTTCTTTTGAGTACTTATCCTGTTCTGCTTGCAGCTGGAATAGTTTCTGGAACAGTTCGTCTATATTTTCCTGTTTTTTGATCCTTATATCGGTAATATCAAGAATCTCTCTGACAAGACCGGTTTTTAATTCTTCAGGAATATCTATTTTATCGGTGCATAAATGGTATGTGTCATATAGTCCTCTTAAGGGATGGAGCATATAGACAATGTGATTACGATGTTTTATCATCCAGGAAGGGTACTTTGTCGAAATGACCATATCAAAATGGGATAGGTCTAGGCTATAGAACTTATAGTAAGATTCAACTAAGCTCCAAAAATTATCTTCTTTAGTTGTTAGTTTTATGAGTTCACATTGATGCGGAGTATAATTGTTAATGGCATCCTGCATGCCATTGAACAATAGTTCAGCTCCTCCAATAGTGAAAGGTACAGGACTTGGTGCAACAATTGCAATTTTCATTTTATACCACTTACTTACCTTTTCCCATTGCAGAATCCTTTTCTACATAGGGTCTATTCAGTCCATCAACGCGGATTCATGTAAAAATCTGTCAATAGGTAACACTTTCCTTATATATAGTTTTGGTGAATATTAGTTTTAGTATCTTGTTATTTTTCTAATATCCATTTACATCCAATAAAATAAGAATAAACGCAAATGATGTGTGGTTGAAGTTGAATCTTTTTGATAAGATATCATCCCCTTCATGTTGTACCAAATCTTATTTTTTTTAGATATATCCTCTTTCAAAATCTGATCTTTACTTCCAAACCAAGGATTTCCTTTGCACCATTAGCAATATCTCTGGCCATTTCCGCACAGCCAATGGCCGCGCTCCATCTGTCAAGTACATGGCTCTTAACACCAAGATGATGTTCTATTTTTTCAACGACGTAAGATATCTCAGCTACTGAGCCTTCAATAAATATTTCTCCACGTACTCCATAATCATTCAATAACACCTGTATGCTCGCTATTTCCATAGCAGCAAACAGTGCCAGAGTATCAAGTGCCAGTAAGGCCTGAAGTTCTTTCCTCTGGGCAGCGTCAATTAACTCATAGAGATTAGCATAGCCTGCTCTTTTGAGTACTCCGGTATTTGTGAATGCTTCATTGGCGCTTTTTTTGCCAAGGTCCACATCGCGAATAGCCCGCACGTCCAGAGGTCCATGACGCAGTCCTGGAGCAAATATACAAGCATCTATAGCTCCTATAATCCTTCCTCTTGCCACTCCCAGAGTCACTGTGTTTGAACTAATGTCAGAGAGTACGAAATCCTGAAATCCTTTACAAAAGGCATGATATGCAATACCTATTTTTTCAGGGCTGGTGGAGTGGGAAAATATATTCATTCTGGGGTCTGTAGCACTGTTTTCATGAATGCCAGGGATTACTACTGCGGGTATGCCGGAGTTTTGTATGGCATCAAAGACTCTTGAGCCCCCTCCTGTCTTTTGACCAGCACCCTCAATACTTTGCACGCCTCTATGCTCCACTTTTCTTATGTCCTCAATGGCAGTGATTCTATCACCCATTGAATAGGTAACTGCAATAAGGCTGATCTTCTCTCTCCCTACTCCAAATTTCTCCTCAAGGGTATTTATGATCTCTTCCTCGGACAGAACAGCTGCATCAGTACGCAGTATTTCCAGTTTTGCAGTTTCGTGTGTTCCTTCGAATAACGCCGCAAATCGCATTGCTGTAGTACCATGGTCCACTCCGACATAGATCATTTTTATCCGGACTCCATTAATTAGTATATTCTGCTATTATTTGGTTCAGTTCATTCATTATGCGTTCTCCGCTTTGCACATCTCCTACAGTTGTAACGATCCTTAGCTCCTGCGAAGACGTACCCTGGGAGATCAGCAATCTTAGATTGCCTCTCTCATCTGGACGCAATACTTTACCAATTATAAGGCCACAAGGATTGCTCTTTCCTCTTACAGTGATTACGGAAGGCACTATTTTTTTCACTTCAATGTGTTGGCTTATAAGCTTCACCAGTTTTTTACCATGCCTGCCGCCAATTATTGTTGTATGGGATCCCCCTATCTTATTATGGGGCTGTACTACCGTATAACAGTGTCTGATGTCCTCTTTCATCTCATGGAAATTCTAATAAGTCCTATAAAACCGTAGTGGTTTCACTTAAAACGGCAAAAGCAGCCACATTAAAAAAAGAATAGGATATAGTTTAAATATCCTGTATTTCTCTCATGTCTAACAGTTTTATACCATTCCTTTCCAGGACATTAAGGGCAGCTTTTATATCATTGACTCTTAGGATAAGCAGTGCTTTTTCAGTCTTTGTGACAAATGCGTAGGCATAATCTATATTAATGTTCTCTTTGCCCAACACATCAGCTATCTTAGCTAGACCCCCGGGTACATCTTCCATTTCCACACCCAGCACATTTGTCTCAGAGACCGTGAAACCAGTCTCATGCAACACTTCATGGGCGAGTTCTGGATTATCTACGACCATTCTTATAATCCCGAAGTCGCCTGCCTCAGCTATGGTGAAAGCCCGGATGTTCACTCCAGCACCCCTGAACTTATCTGCGATGTTTGCAAGCCTTCCAGGCTTGTTCTCTGAAAACAGTGAGATCTGCTTTATTATCTTGTTTTCCATAGGACCACCATCTGTTCTTAATAAGGTAATGCGGTATCAGTTGTTATATTTTCCTGTTGTCTATGACCTTTTTGGATTTTCCCATAGATCTTGGAAGACTTCCATGTTCCACAAGTTCTACTTTCACGGCCAGGTTCAATACTTTATGCAAAGCTGAAGCTACTTTATCTTCTAACTTTATTATATCATTCACCTTGTCGCTAAAGGCAGCATCTGTCATTTCTATCTGCAGGGTCATCACATCAAGCTCGTTAACTCTGTCCACTATTATTTGGAAGTGTTCTCCTACTTCAGGAATGTTCATGAGAACGGCCTCTATCTGTCCAGGGAAAACATTGATACCCCTAATGATAAGCATGTCATCCACACGGCCAAGTATGCGCATGATGCGTGGATGTGTCCTGCCACATTTGCAAGGTTCCTTGTTGAGTACTGTGTTGTCACCTACGCGGTATCTTATAAGTGGTAGTGCTTCCTTGGCAAGAGTTGTAATGACCAATTCTCCTCGTTCCCCTTCAGGTAATACCTCTCCAGTTTCCGGATCAATTACTTCTATCAAAAACTGGTCTGCCCAGATGTGGATACCATCCTGATACGTACATTCTGTGAAAAGAGGGCCACTTAGTTCTGAAGTTCCAAAGACATCGTATGCTTTTATTCCCGTGATCTCTTCGATTCTGGCACGCATCTGCTGTGACCATGGCTCGGCTCCAAATATACCAATCTTGAGCTTAGTGTTATCTTTGATGCTTATCCCCATGCTTCTTGCCACTTCTGTCATGAAGAGGAAATAAGATGGTGTACATGCTATGGTCGTGGTGCCCAGGTCTTGCATAAGTTCGATCTGCTTTTCCGTGTTGCCGGAACTTGTGGGTAATACTGTGCATCCTACTTCTTCAGCACCATAATGCAGACCAAGCCCTCCGGTGAAAAGGCCATAACCATAACTTATCTGAATTATATCTCCACGCCCTACACCTATGGATGCCATGGCTCTTGCAAGTGACGTTGCCCATTCATGAATATCATTTTTTGTGTAGCCCACTACAGTGGGTTTTCCTGTTGTTCCAGAGGATACATGAAAACGTACAAGTTGCTCGTTGGGTACGCAGAACATCCCGGTTGGATAATTGTCCCTCAGGTCTTTTTTATATGTAAAGGGCAATTTGGTTACATCTGCAAGAGTTTTGATATCTTCGGGTTTAATTCTCGCTTCATCAAACCTCTTTCTGTAAAATTCAGAATGCTGGTATACATATCTGACTATACTTTTCAGTTTATCTTCCTGTAATTTATTTAGCTCCTCAATGGGCATTCTTTCGATAAGAGGATTCCAGTATTCGATCATATCTTCGCCTCTGTTTTATAGACCTTGTGAATATCAAAATGATTCACATACGGATGGGTTGGGTTTATTTTCCAATATCAACCTGACGCGTTCCTTACATTCATTAAGAACTTCATTCATGTCTGCCACTACATCTATCCCAGCAGCCCCTGCGTGGCCTCCTCCTGTGCCTTCATATCTGGAACTGATCTCTTCCATGATCTTTCCCAGATTAACACCTGCATTGACTGCTTCTCGTTTGGCACGCCCGCTTACCCGGATCGTATTGTCTCTTTCAGTGCCAATGAAAGCTACATCTGCACCGATGTTAAGGAACATAGAGGATGCTGCACCGCCAAAAGAATTCACATATGAGCATACTACCAGCCAATCGTCGATCCTATCAATAGTCGCTCTGGTAGCACATTTCAGCATTGCTATCCTCATAGATATATCTTGAGGGGTTGCAGCCATCATTTCCAGCACGTCTGCATATTCTACGCCGCTTGTCATGACTATTTCTGCAACATTACGGAAAGTCTCAGTCGTGGCATGTTTAAAATGCCCAGTATCTGTTACTATTCCTGTAAGCAGACCAAGTGCTGTACGCCGCATGATCGGAGCATCCATACATTTGAGGATATCAAATACGATTTCAGCTGTGGATGTAGCGTTACGATGTAGGTAGAATTCAGCTTTCTCTGTTAAGGCTGTGGTAGAATGGTGATCGATCACACAGTACTTCTCAAGTTTAATATCATTAAGCTGAGAACTTGTGGATGTATCAACAACCAGAGTAATGTCGTATTCTGAAGGGTCTGGCTTGTCTACAACATCTATTTCCAGTTTATCGATAAGTAAAGTTGCCATTTTGTTACAGCCATCTACAAGCCCGACTGTTCCACCAAGTGCTTCTGCAAGAGCATAAGCACTGCTAACTGCATCCGGATCAGCATTCCGGTGGCATAAATATAAAATCTTATTGAAGTCCAGAAGGCGGTTATAGAATTCGACTTCATCAACCTGCATGAAGACCTCTACTCATCACTTAATTAGTAGTATGAGCATTAAGCAGAAAAGGAGGCACTTTACTGTGCCTGCTGACCCATTGCCTGCTGTAGTTGTTCCTGCAGTTGAGTAAAACGTTTTGAAATGCGTTCTTCCTGTCTTGAGATTGACTGAAGCCTTAAGGATAATGTTTCGATTTTCTCTTTAAGCTTGGAAACAGTCTCCTGCTTTTCAGATTTTATCTGCAGCTCGCCTACTGTTCTGTATATGATTGCATCCTCTGGGAGCTTTTCAACTTCTTCAAGGGCAAGCTCAGATTCCTTCTGAAGTGTTTCCATTTGGGATTTCTGAATCGCAAGTGATTGTGCTTGCTGTTGAACCTGTTGCAGCTGAGCAATTTGGTTCTGTACTTGAGGGGGTATTTGTGTACTCATGTGGTTTCACCTGAATCTGAATTAACCTTAAGTGATTTTAATGTTTCTCTAATTGGAGCGCAGTTCTCTGCTAGTATGCTCCAGCACTTCGTGTGCTACTTGTATCAGGCGTAACCATGTATTCATTGTAGAACGTAAGGAAACAAGATCTGCTGCAATCACTTTCAAAATAAGTCGGTCTTTAAATACTTGCACATGTATCTCTGATCTCTCAGTGACCGTCATTTCAATCTCAGGCAGCAAGGCTCTATAAATGAGAAGTGCTTTATCTGTCTCAAAAACCGATTCTGCAGTTGCTTCCATTGGAACCATCTACCGGATACTTTTAATATTTAATTTTAACAGATATTGCCCATCGTAAAGAAAGCTGAGACAATCATTTGATATTTCCAGAACACGGGGGGAAGCTGGTTTATCTATCAGGTCTATTGCAAGCATCTTTGCTAAGATCGGTGCAATCTCAGCAGTTCCAGTTGCAGCAGGCGCGTCAGAAACTGGCCTTTTTTTCGGAATATTACTTATAATATTTACACTTATTCGGATAGAAAGCAATTCTCTTCCATCTGGTGCATAGAACAGTAAACTCCCCGGATTCCCATGATATTCGCCTATAATCAATAATGGGCCCGGACTACCTTCTACCAGGGAAAGAGTTTCTTTCATTCCCATCTTGCCACGATTTATACACTCACACTGAAAAAAATAGGCAAGATATTTGCAAAGAACCCTAGTATTTATTGAAGGTTTACGAGAAGAAGTAATAAGCATACTTCTTACTCAGCCTTTATTTTCTTGATAGAGGTGGGTCTCTCTTTAACAAGTATACGGTGACCACAATAGTCACAGCGTATACCTAAGGCCCTATAATTTATCTCTACCACTTTTTTGCAACGCGTACACTTGTATCCCATAGCTGTTCTCACTCACTGTAAGACTTCTGTTGCCTTCTTTACAGAGCGTGCAACTGTAAGACCCACAGGTGTCTGAGGCAAAAATGTTCCACCGGCAAAAGTATAGCCGCACTTTTTACACTGCCAGATGCCTGTACCTATTCTTCTTACGGACGGACGAGCACATTTTGCACAGGTGTGGGGCATATGCATTTTTTCTTCTAGATCCGCAACAAGTTTGCGATCTTTCCTACCATATCTCACACCAAATCTCCCTGCAGATCTGGTCACACGTCCTTTCCTTGAATATTTTTTTGCCATAAGTATTCTCCTTAATCTTCAGTATGAAATTATCTTTATGTAAGTGACTATTGGCATCAGATGCTCAGCAGGTATTTTTCTCTGATCTCTTCAGCTTTAGCACATGCCATGTCCACTGCTTTCAACAGTTGCTCGGATGTTAGCATGCCTTCTCCTGTTTTCTGCATTGCAGAGATCGAACCATTCTGGTTAGATGCTATGGTCAATTTTGAATCTGCTACCGTTTCTTCTGCGAGTCCAGGATCGAGCATCAATTCCCCGCCGATGTCCACCACTGTAACACCTACAGGTATATCTCTTATCGGCATCATCATGTCTTCTCCCTTGCCTGCTCTTTCTGCCGGGATCTTTGCAGTCATGAGGGCAGCGATTGCACCAAGGGCGGAGGCATCCTGAAGATTACCGTCGTCATTCAATATATGCACATCTATGAATACGATCCAGACTTCTTCTCCTTCCGTAATACACAACTTGTTTAAATCAATTGCGCCTGATTCTCGGATTCCTCTGTCTGTGACCCTTGCCATCTCAATTGCATCCTCTTTTGGCGGTCCAGCCTCAAAGTCAGGTGATGCAATTGGATTCATCTCCAGATTCGTGATAATTACTCCCTCATCCGGTGAATCGGGGAATGGGGCCCCTACCTGCAGTTTTACACCTACAAGAACCTGGGTATCTCCGATGCATACTTTTGCAGATCCTTCTGCCTTATCGATCACATGTGTTTGTATAGTGATATTTCTATACTCATCGAATGAACGACCATCTTCGCGTTTTCCTTTGAGCATCAGGTTGTAGATGTAGTCCTTCTTCAGTGAGGACATTACTTCACTGCTCATATTTATTCACCTACCTTCTCTTCTTCAGAATCCTCTGTTTCATCTATTTCAGAGTCTTCATTGTCTGTGAATTCTGTGAATTCCTCTTCAGAGGTCTCATCAGCAGGTTCAGATACATCGGTTTTGACTACAATTACTTCAATACCTTCTTCTTCTTCAAAGTCGCATGCTTCCAGGTCTTCTTCAATGATCTCTATTTCATCTTGTATTTCCTCTAGCTTTATATCATCGACTTCTATCAGGCTTTCTACAACTTCTTCACGGGATGCAAATTTCTTTTTCAGGGCTTCTTTCTGTATCTCCAGAATTTGCCTGCAGCCTTCTGTTGCCATTTCTAATGCCTTTTTGAATTCTTCCTTTGTGAGATTTCCATCCATCTGAAGAAGTGATATCTCTCCATCTTGGGTCATGGCAACAGGAAGGTCTGCATTTCCATAATTGTCTTCATCCTTGTTAAGATCCAGTACGAGCTGGCCATCTACTTTTCCTACAGCGCATGCTGATATTAGCCCTTTCATTGGGATACCTGCATCTGCAAGGGCAATGGATGCGGCATTAATTGCTGCTGTCCGTGTACCCGCATCTGCCTGGAGCACTTCTGCAAACACGTCTATGACTGCACTTGGGTAATATTTTGTCATGACAATAGGTGCAAAAGCATCTCTGCTCACTTTTGAGATCTCAATACTCCTTCTGCTTGGCCCAGGTCTTGCTCTGTCTTCTACAGAAAAAGCTGCCATATTATATCTGTATCTTACAATTGCCTCATCGGGTTTCTGCATCCTGCGGGGGTGCAGTTCTCTTGGACCATATACTGCTGCTAGTATCTTGTTCTTTCCCCACTCCAGATAACATGAACCGTCAGCCCTTGATAAGACACCTATTTCGATGGTCATGGGCCTGATCTCATCAACTGCCCGTCCGTCCAGGCGCAGGCCGTTCTCATCAATGAACTTCTCAGGTTTATTAGCCATAATAAATTCTCCAGTATACACAAATCACAAATCTTAATTTTTCCGATTACATGAAGATTATCAGTTTTCCTCTGTATCTAGTAACTGATCTACCTTTCTGCTGATCTCGTCTATTTTCTCTGCATCTTCTGTATCTTCTGGCTCTGCAGTTTCCACAGTTTCCAGATCGGTATTAATATCTTCTACTTTCTCTTCTTCACTATCCTTCTCATTTTCTTTTTGAACTTGCAGGAATTGGCTGATCTTGTCTGTCAGACCGGATGTATGGGATTCACGGATGATCATATCTATGGCTTCTGAAATCTTATCCATATTTTCATCTTTGCCATTTATCCATATCCTTCCATTTTGTCCGACAAATATCTCACATTCGGTTTCCTTCTTCAACATTGAAACCATGGATCCATTGTGCCCGATGACGCGGGGAACCTTTGTGGAAGGTACTGTTATCAGCCTTCCGCCTTTGATCTTCCTTAACCCTTTCTCTCTGAGGGTAAGTTCTATCTTCATGGAAGCATCAACATCTTTTATTCTTAGGATGGCAGAATCCCCTATGTTAAATATCTCTCGCATCATGGAAGACTCTATACGTCTGGGATATTCTGACACATGCAACAAGCCATCATAAGGAGAGCCAATATCAAAAATCCAGTTGGAAGAGGTTATCTCAAAAACAGTACCTATAACAAAATCCTTTCTGGAAGGAATATATTTCCCTGAGAAAGGAATAACTGATATCCTGTTCTTTACATTTGTCACTCCATAAAGAAGAGAGTACACTTTTCCCTCCTTTACATAGGTTCCGGAGCCTGATTCATTCGTATTCTCGGAAAGAAGTTGACCCGGAACTACAATTTCTCTATCCATTCTTTAGCCTCTTATAAAAGTTTAGTTTCAGCATCACCTTTGGTGAGGTGGTTCACAAGACCGTAAAAATCATTCTGCATTCCTGCCGGCATTTTTACAACACCCACCCAAGAGCCATCACGTTGCCATTCTTCCTTTACCAAAGTTCCAAACCTTGCGATCTCCCCATACGACTTCGGTGCATATTCCCCCGGTACCTTTACCGCTACCTGTACTTCTTCAAAGCGTATAGGTATGATCGGGCGGATCGCCTTCATTACGATCATTACTTGCTCATCTACAGGTTTAAAAGGATCTATGTGCACTTTTGCCTCTTCCATAGCCTTCTCTATTCTCGAAGGAGGATGTGGGGCTTTAGTCTGTGGATTTATTGCATTCTGTGCTATCGTGCTGATTATACGTTTGGTTTTCTCTTCAAGGATACGCTTTCTTTGCTCTTTGGTTAACTGTAGTTCTCCGTGTAAGATGATCTCCTTTGCAACTACTAGCGCATCCAGTGTTCCAAAAATAGTGATAAGGTCGGATTCAGCCGCATGTTCTCCCTGGCCTGCATCAGAAAAAATAGATTCAACTGCAATAATATCCTCTATCTTTACATCCTCTCCTTTTTTGAATGCCAGCGCTCCATCTGGTTCCACAAAGACCTCATAGTGGTTTTTGCCCTTCTTAAGTCTTGCAATGACAGATTCATCAAGAGATACCATCTTATGTCTCCCCCTTTCAACACGGAGTAATTTTATGTCAAGTGAGTTCTTTACTCACCTGCAGCTCCATCGTCAGAAGTAGGTTCTGTGTTTTCTTTTACTTCTTTCTTTTGTTCTTCAAGGACCTTTGATACGTACTGCTGTACCTCTTCCTCTGCAAGCTTGCGGAATGAGCGATCCTGCATTGTGATTACTCCTACTTCAAGTGTTGCAGCATCCAGTTTTCCTTCGGTGGATTTGTATAGAGCGGTCATTCCTAAACTTATAGCTTCATTTATACTCAGATCTCCACGATACTCAGCTTCGAACACTTCCATAAAAGTGTTTCTTCCAGCACCGATTGCTGTGGCTTTATATTCCAGCAAAGCTCCACTTGGGTCGGTTTCAAATAATCTGGGTCTGGTATCATCTACTCCTGCTATAAGAAGTGCAGTACCATAGGGTCTGACTCCACCAAACTGCGTGTAATACTGTTTGTGGTCGCAAATTTTCTTCGCAAGCACTTCAACACCTATATTTTCATCATAGGATACTTTGTTGATTTGAGCTTCAACTCTTGCTCTGTCAACAAGTGAACGTGCATCAGCCACTAACCCTGATGTAGCGACGCCGATGTGGCTATCTATCTGGAATATCTTTTCTATGGATTCAGCTTCTATGAGTCTGCTGGTAATCCTTTTATCCACAAGAAGTACAACTCCATCCTTTGCTTTGATACCTGCAGCAGTTGTTCCTCTTTTCACGGCTTCTCTAGCATATTCCACTTGAAAGAGCCTTCCATCTGGACTAAATACTGTGATGGCACGATCGTAACCCATCTGTGGTGTCATTTGCATATCTAATCATCTCCTATAAATATCAAATTGTCTTTTCTCCGGCTCTGTTCTATGAACATTGTTATAACTTATATATTAATATGCACGGTTTCTGATATGGCTGCACACTGTATATACTTTTGTGTCGCGCCTCTCACAGTTCCTGATATGCCAAGCACATGCACTATTGCTCTTTGTCCCCCAATGCTGGTTATTGTGGCAAGTGCCGCCCGAGATTTCTCAGCCATCATATGAGAACAACGAAGTACGCCTTTCTGTTTATCATAATCTAGCAATCTTAACCCGCACTCACTAGAACCTATGTCACCAAGAAGTGACCCAATGGCTGCAAAGATCTCACGTAAAAGTTCTTCTCTTGACACATCATATTCTGTAATTATCTCTATTGCAAGATAACGTTTCCTTTCTCTCAAGCTAGAAGGAAGTGTTTTCAACAAAACTCCTCCTGTTTTTCAGTGCAGATTTCTTCTTCGATGAGTTCCACACCATCCATTATATAATTGCTTGATTTTCTTTTTCTTTTCAGTATGGTAACAGGTGTAGCTGTCATGGATTTTATTGCTTCTTCTTTTGTCATCCCGAATAAATTTGCCAATGCTACGAGTTCTCTTGGTCCCCTCATGTCATAAATGGATCTTGCAGCACTTGTGAGTATCATATGCACTTCGTATTTCCTTGCTAACATCAGCCTCTGTCCAAGTTCTGATATTGCATGTACTCTTTTTCCGCCTCGATATCTTATCAGAGAACCTACATCAAACTCTAAAGCTATCCCTCTGTCCGCAGCAGATTTTGCGATCACATGGTCAAAGCCGCCTTCCTTAATACCAAGAGGTAATGACAATATATCCACATCTGCAGTTTCAATTGCCGATCGGTTAAGTTTATCTTCTCCTCCCTGGACAATCAGAAAATTAGCCTTTCGAGCGTAGCGGCTAGCCTGAGAATGCAATTTAGATGGATTATCTTCACGTATTTCTATTCCGTGCACAAGGTCAAAATTAGGAATGTTTAAGTTTCTGCACGGTGTATTTCCTTTATCGGCTACCTCTGTTATGCCTGCACCTATAAATCCAAAATATTTTACAAGTGAGGTGAATTTATCTCTCGAAGCATCATCATCTGGTGCATAACGAATGCAGAGGTCATAATAAGCTTCAACCAAACAACTCCTCCACTATTTTCCCAGCCGCTTCCCTGTCCTTTGGATAGGTTTCTATCTTTACTTTAGCAGTAATAGCATCTGAAGATGATATAAGCTTCACATGACCCATATAAGCTTCTTGTTTGTCAAATCGCAGATGAAATGCCTGTTCATCATCCAGTCTATCAGGCATTTCATTCCTAAGGGTCTCAATATCTTCCGATGTCATGTTGCTGTGGACGAATTCGGCAAAAGCCATAGTGTCGCGCTTGCGTGTAAGCTGTGCGCTTAATATGGTTATAGGATTCCCATAATGTCCTTCAGCTTCTATAGTATTAACTACATCTACTAATGAATGGGGTGCCTTCTCTCCACAGGAATTTATTAAAAACAAACCCAAGGCATCTATTACCTTGGATTTTTCTTCTGTCGAGTGAACTATCACTCGAAAACTGATATGATGGATCACTTGCCCCTGTTCATGTTAGACCTGATGCTTGGCCTGTTCTTCTCAGTACCAGTACCACGCTTGCCCATGCCTCTTCCTTTCACACCGGCGCTAGTCTTTCCACGGAAGACACGTCTCTTCTGACTGCTGTTGCAGATCCAGTTAAGGCTGCTGTCGCTCTTAATCACGGGGTGGCTTGGGTCCACTAGGATAACTTCATACCACTTTGCTTTGCCGTCCTCGCCCACCCAGTAGGAGTTCAGAACTTCCATGTTGGGGTATTTCCTGGCGGCACGCTCTTCGGCTATTCTCTGAATGCTCTTGCCTGCGGTGGTCTTGTTCTTACCCATATTGTGGCTACGTCTTCCACGAACATATCTTGGATTTCTACGGCTACCTCTTCTTACCTTTGCACGAACTACAATTATCCCCTGCTTTGCTTTGTAGCCAAGAGATCTTGCACGGTCCACGCGTGTGGGTCTTCTAATTTTCACAATAGAACCCTGTTCTCTCCATTCCTGAAGCCTCTCCCACCTGAGGTCCTTTACATAAGTGGCATCAGGGTTCTTCCATGCATCTCTTATATATCCATAAAATGATTTAGACAATTATATTCACCTGTTTCATTTTCAGTTTCACGGTTCAGTCCTGTCGGACCACATTCCTACGGGATTCCTCCCGAATGAAACGTGATTACTACGCACATGATATGATTTAAATGTTTTTACTAAATTCCAGCTGTCAAACAATACGATTCTAACAATTTATTTCGCTTGTTCGTCAAGCTGCTGTTCCAAGTATGTAGATGCATTTTCAAGAGTTTCGATCATATTTGATATGTTTTCCACAATTTTCTGAATGTATACTTCGTTCTGTGGCTTTGTTTCTTGTTCTAGGAGTACTTTTGCATACTCCTGGATGTTAGAAGCTGAACCTAGCAAATCTTGATGCAGCATATCTGAAAATGACTCTTTCATTTCTTTCATACTTAGCAAAAGCTCATCTTTCATCCGTAGTTCAGTGATGTCTTTTCCGGAACATATCAATGCATCAATTTTCTCTTCACTATCATACATTGGTGAATAGCTCCAATTAACAATTATCGTTTCTCCATTTTTCTTTAGCATCTTCATGTCATTGGAGGACGGTGTTTCGATCTTCCCTGATATTATATTGGTAAATATCTCTTTTTCTTTTTCTCTGTCTTCAGGCAAGACTAGTACCTCGAACATGTTCTGTCCGATAAGTTCAAATTCATCATAGCCTAGGGATTCATTGCCTGTGCGATTCACAAGGTTTATCTTTTGTTCACGATCCACTACTAGCATTACAACTCCAGCTACATCGATACACTGGTATGCATAATTCCGTTCTGCAAGTATCCGGTCCTGGAGATGTTTTATTCTTGTAAGGGATTTTACACGTGTAACAAGTTCAAGCCTATTCACAGGTTTGCTTAGGAATTCATCTGCACCGGACTCAAGGCCTTTAATCTTTTCGTCCTTACCTGAAAGTGCAGTTACCATTATTATGGGAATGAACTGAGTCTCTACCGAGGTCTTCAATACCTTACAGACCTCATACCCATTCATGTCGGGCATCATCACATCAAGGATTATTACCGAAGGCTTTTCTGACCTTGCCTTCTCAAGTGCCTCTTTTCCATTATATGCTCTGATTATTTCATAATCTGACTTGAGATAAAGTTCCATGAGATCTACGATAGCCGGCTCATCATCAACTACTAGTACCCTGTCAAAATCTGATCTTATCATGGTATTACCTCTAAAATCTTTTATTCAGGGAAGAACATGTTGTCGTTTTAAATTTGGCATTGTTTTCTTTAAAGTTTCCATCACACCATATATAATATTTGTGAGCCATATTTTCAAAGACCTTAATGTTATCGTTTATCTCTTTGGATACAATGTTTCCAAACATAGTATTGTCCATCCTTTATGCATCTATTTCCCTCATAAGACCTGTATATATTTTAACAAGTAAATAGATATCGTATCGTATAAAAGTTCGAAAATAGTAAATACTTTTTCTAAGAAGTCCCATGTTCATCTCAACTTGCATGGTGCCATAAAAAAGTGGGGTTGGTGAGATTTGAACTCACGATCGACGGGTCTCTCCGAACAAATGCTTTTCAGCATTCTGAGCACATATCAGTGCTCCAACGGTTCCTCACAGATAAGTCCCGTCGGACAAATCTCAGTAGACCCGTTGTTCATCATCTATCCGCTGGAGCCCGTCGCCATGCCGGGCTAGGCCACAACCCCAGATAGGTGCATCCCCTGAATACATCTTATTGCTGATATATCTATCGGTAATGGCTCTTGATTTTATCTACCGATCTATCTATCCTTTATTCTTATTTGCTCTGTTCAATACTCCAAATTTTTTATTTATTTTATCGTATATTATATAAAATTATAAACGGGTGTTTTCAAATACTGTTAAATAATATTGATTCCTACTTTATCCGGGTTAGGAAGAGAGAAAGTAATAGTTGTGTGTTGTGCATCATATATTCTTAAAACATCGATTACAATCGATGTGATTTAGAATAATGTGCCATAGTGCACTTGTTCGTCTCTATCTACCACAATTTACGGAGAGAATAATATGTCGCTTGCCCGCAGTAAAAATCTATGTTCCATTGACGAGGAACGATCAAAAGGCGAATTTCTGAAAAACAATATGGCTGCACAATTCAAATTATGCAGTTTTTGCCAAACACCCATGAAAAAGCAGATGCTCGGCTCAAATGTAGTTTACTACTGCAAGCATTGTGGATGTACTACATCCACATGAATCCTTCTTTTGATTTTTACCCCTTACTTCACTCTGTCAATATCTCCATATTCTGAGAGTTTTTCGCAGAGCATCTCTATTTCAGATCTCAATCTCTCTATACTGATACCGAACATCTGTGCCAGATATACAGCACCACCTGCGCCGACTCCTTCTTTTACGAATCCGGCCTCATATTGTCTTAGGCCCTGCAATCGTGATTGCCCAAAACCAGGGTCAGTGGCATAGGCTTTTGCAGCAAGCTTTTCTGCAAGCTGGGCAAAGTGGGCGGAAGTGTCATTCATGACATAGCACGTTGTTACAATGGTGATGTTATCTGTCTTATAACCAAGGCGTTTGATCACTCCAAACACTGTTGCCATCTGCGTTCCACCTGCAAGGATCACTGGGATGTCTTCAATACCCGCCGCTATTCCCGCTACTGCTGCCATCATGGGGTCGCCCACGCATCTGATAGCTTCTATGGGGTTGTTACGAAGATCCCCCGGTTTGATGCCGGAAGACTCCAAGGCTTCACATACAACCTGTTTTTTAAGTTCAAGGGGATTGGTGGAAGCACTGCTGCTAACATTTCCATTATAACCAAGGGCTGCCAGTACCGCGTTAGCAGTAGTAGTACCTGCTGGAATACTTTCACCGATCATAATTAGGTCATATTTATTACTGAGTTCCCTGCCCAGTTTAAAACCGCGATCAAATATGCCCTGTGCATCAGGAACGGCTATAGGTTCACGAATATCTTTTCCCGGGGAGCCACCAATGTCTACCAAAGGTACTGTTTTTGCAGGCAGAATCTTCAGTCCTGCATTAACAAGCATGTGTGGTACACCCGTAAGGTCCAGTGCCACCCGGGTAATTAGTGCAGGGGTTGGGGTGTCATAAGGCGGTGTCATGGGAAGGATGGGGATGTCCACGACCATACCAGTTTCAAGTACCTCAGCATCTCCGGGAGGTGTGTAATCAGTTAGTTTTGCCGTCTTACCCGCAGCAGAAATACCTTCTATGTAAGCTGTTTCGGTATTCGCCAACACGCACAGGAACAATGGTCTTTCAGGTAACTTCATATTTTCCGGTGATGGTCCTTCCATGATACACCCTCTTTTTTAGTAAAAAGTAAGTTTCAAGGAAATCAATATTTCCTTGCTACATAAACTTTTACACTTGCATCTTTACCGCATACGGGGCATTGTCCCTTGTGGTCTTCTTCCTGTCCAGTGGGTATGCCCAGAATGCCTGCACCTATTTCTTCTTCTATCTGCAACCCACATGCCTTCTCGCCACACCAGGGAAGCAGTGCAATACCCTCTGATAATTTCTCTTTTACATCTTCAAGAGAAGAGCAAGGATATATGCGCCCTTGTACATCTGCCATTGCCTTCTCAAAGAGACTGGACTGGATGACTTTTAATGTATCTTCTACTTCCTGCCCTATGTTCTCCAAAGGCGCCTGTCTTTTTTCTCCCGTATCTCTGCGAACCAGCATAGCAACATTATTTTTCAGATCACGAGGACCGATTTCCAATCTCAACGGGACTCCTTTCATCTCCCATCTATAGTACTTGGCTCCTGGACGATCGTCACTAAGGTCAATTTTCACTCGGATCCCAGCATTTTCCAGAAGTTGCTGGACCTTTTCACATGCCTGAATCACATCAGTCGAGTCTTTGAACACTATGGGGATGATCACAACTTGAATAGGAGCTACTTCTGGTGGTAATACAAGCCCCTTGTCATCACCATGTATTGATATCAATGCGGCTATTGAACGTTCCGAGACGCCATAGCATGTTTGGTGAGCATATATTTGTTCTCCGGCCGGATTCTCATACTTTATATCAAAAGTCCTGGCAAAGTTGTCACCAAGGTGATGGGCTGTACCTACCTGTAATGTCTTGCTATCGGGCATTAATGCATCAACAGCTATAGTGTAGTCAGCTCCAGGGAATTTATCCCAGTCTGGACGTTTTGAAGCAAGTACTGGAACTGCAAGCCTGTGATAGAATTCGGTATAGATTCTTATAGCTTCGTCTACCTGCTCTGCAGCTTCTTCCCATGTGGCATGTACGGTGTGTGCTTCTTTAAAAGAAGTGATCTCCCTTAACCTTATTAGGGGTCGGGTATGTTTTGTCTCATACCGGAATGTATTAACTACTTGGTATAATTTCAAAGGCAGATCTGCGTGTGAGCGCACCCACAATTTATACATTGGGTAGATGGCGGTTTCACTTGTAGGTCGCAGGGCTAGTTTCACATCAAGAGGGGAAGTACCTCCATGGGTGACCCAATATACTTCATCCTCAAAACCTTTTATGTGCTCTGCTTCTTTCATGAATTCATGTTCGGGTATAAGAAGTGGGAATAATGTTTCCATATGGTCCTTGTCTAACAGTTCCCTAATAATCGCGTATACATTTTTCCTAATAGTAAAACCGAATGGGTACCATACATACAGGCCTTTCACGGGATAGCGCACATCCATAATTTCAGCTACCTGTAGCAATTCGTTGTACCATTCACTAAAATCCTTCTTCGCAGGAAGGGTTGCATCTTTCTCTTTTTCGGTCATGAAGTCACCTGCTATCTTGATCTGAATGTATAAACAGATACATTGCTTATAGGCATTTCCTTTTTAAGATGAAGAGTTAATCCTATGTGGATATATGAGAACAGATTAAGGATGTATCTTTAAAAATTAGTGAAAGATGAATGGCCATAAAAGAAGCCATGCATCTTTTATTTTCCATTTAAGATCCTTGCTTTGGTTTTATTTCATCAAGGATCATACTTATAACTTCATCTACAGAAGCCTCTACTTTGTCGGAAATGCCAATGGATATTTTATCGGTCTCTTCGACTTCTATCGCAAAGATTGTTAAAGTTTCTGGCATTTCTTGGACATGCTCTGCAATGCAGAGTACGTCCGCCAGGCCTGTATCGTGTATTGATATTACATTACTGGATGCAGCACGTTTTATATCTTCAATTCCGAAACGATGTACGCTACCAATGTCTCCTGCACCTTTGACTGCATCTATGATTATTATTTTCTTTGCATTTTCCATGAAGTTAAGCAGTTCAAGACCGCAGACTCCAGCATCTATCACTTCTACATTATCTGGCAGTTCTGAGCGCATTTCCATTAGTTTATTTGCAATGTGAACACCAATTCCATCATCACCCACAAGTGGGCTGCCACATCCAAGTATGCGTATCATCTACCTCTCCTTTTCTGCATTGATGAGTTTTACGTAGTTGCTGTCGTTGAGATCTTCTTCACCTGTCAAGAAAACAGCCTTGTGGTATTTCCATACTTTTGGATCAAACTCTATTATTCCCACATGTATTATTACTTCAATCACGAAGAAGTAGGCCATCAGGAGATGTATGGTCCTCATGAATGGTATTCCGCCCATGTTAAAGATAGGTGCAATAATATCTGCTACGGCAAGCAGCCACTGGCTTATGGGCAGGCCCAATATACTCCACTGCAGGCTGTATATGACAATACCAGTTACTACTATTAGGAATACTGCCAATCCTTCTATTGGTAACAGAAATTTAGTCGCAGGATGCAATTTTTCTACGTATCCCTTGTTCTTAACATCATATACTGTGATAGCTGGATAATCCGCTTTACCTACATAGTTGAGCATAATCTGCCAACTCTTTTTTGCATCTGCCGGCCCAAAGATAAATCTATTGAATATGCCAGATACTTTGTGCTTAAGAGCACTGTGCTTTCCGGTTTTGCACATTTCACAATGCGGCAATTCAGTAGTTGCTATGTTGTAGGGAATCATTATCCAGTTAGCTACGATGAACATCACTGCAAATCTCATATGGAAATATAATGCAGTATGGTATGTCATGAATCCCCAGCCAAAATATATCTTGAATCCGGTGATAAGTAAAATGAATAAAGAGATAAGGTGGGTTAAATGAGCCATTCTCTCCATGAAGGAATGCCTTTCTGCATGTCTTCCCTTATTCGCCATGTAGTCCACCTCTTATACAATGGTATATGTTTGAGGCTTGTTCTTCTTTGTCAGATCAATGGTGTGTACAGCACATGCTAGACATGGGTCGAATGACCTTCCTGTATGGAATATGCCTGTGGGATTTGCATAATCGACTTTAAGCAAGTTATCGATTGCTGATATCTTTGTTCCTACTAGGCACTGTTCCATTGGACCTGGAACACCACTTGCATCCCTTGGTGACAAGTTCCATGTGGTTGGTATGATCATCTGATAATTGGTTATCTTTGAATCAGATCCTGTCTTCACCCAGTGGCCGAGAGCACCACGGGGAGCTTCCCAAAGGCCAACACCTTCGCTGTCCTTCGCCATGCTAAGGTCTGTGTGGACATAGAACTTTCCATTTGGATCAAGATCTACTGTTACCCACTTTAGCAACTGCTCGGTAAGGATGAGGAGTTCCTGTGCTCTAGCCACCATTCTTGTGAAAACGTTCACAGGTGAATATCCGTTCTCTGATAATGCGTTCATCAGACCTGTTGTCAATGGCTCATCTATTGCCATCATACGGGAAATTGGGCCAGTTTCACATGGTATTCCATCGTAACGTGGAGCTTTGAACCATGTGTACTTGCTGGTACTATCACCTGTATAATCAATCTCTGCGGCAGTCTTTACAGGATCTGTAATTCCCTCAAGTGGGTGCAAATTTCCTTCTCCATCATAGAATCCATGGCTTGTTTCCTCTGTAATCTTGCTTTGATCGAATGATTGCTTTTCACCTGCGCTGTTGATATAAGCAGATTTTATGAAGCTTTTCTCACCGAATGTGAGGGGGTCGTATCCTTCTCCATTTTCAACATCATAAAATGCACCAAAGCTTAGGTATCCCACATTAGATTCCTTGCTATACCCTCCTACCTTGTCGAGCTTGAAGCTTACAGGCAAGCCTAGCAATTTTTCACCGACAAGTTCTGAACCGAATGCAGCAAGCATTTCAACGTCTCCCCAGCCAGCTGCATGAGAGAAGTCGTTAGTTGTGAGGGATTTATCTACAAGTCCCTGAAGATGCTCTTGCAGGAATTTCACTGCGTTTTGTGGAGAGGATGCCCTGAATGTGTTGTTAAGCCATGTGGTAGTGTCTACACCAAGGGTTGAGCCGTTGATGAAGTCCATTACCTGTAGATAATATGAAGAAAGCTTTCCAATGTCAGCAACGGTTGGGGGGTAGGTTACTCCTCCTACTACGGTTGACATTTGATGTGGCATCTTTCCGGCTATAAGGGCCATAGCCTCTTCAATTCTCTTCTTTTCCTTGATGGCATTTATGTATGCTGTACCTGGTGTAATTGCTGTCCCATTGAGCTTGTAACTGATGGGTGCAAAACGACCGAGCAATTCGTTCCATATTGCATTACCAGTGTCTCCTACTGTAACTAATGCATCTCTATATGCAGGATTTACAATGTCTGGCATCCACAGCACATATATATGGGTGGCATGGCTGGCTGCCATGTTTAGTCCCGCGATGATGTTTCTTGTAACAAGCGCATCCTTTGGGATCTGTTCTGCAACTCCGAATAGGTCGTCTAAGGCATTAGCAGATGCCAGTGCATGACCTGTTGGGCAAACACCACATACTCTCTGTGTGTAACGTGCTGCATCTCTTGGGTCACGGTTTAATAGTATGCGTTCAAGTCCTCTGAAGAGCGTGCCTGAGCTCTTTGCTTCAGTTATCACACCGTTTTCATCTACTTCTGTGGACACACGAAGATGTCCTTCAATACGTGTTAATGGATCAACTACAACACGGGTCATTATTTTTACTCCTGCTTCTCGTCTTCATTATTAAATACTATCCTGCGTGCAGCGTGGGCAGCTACGCCAAGTACTGCTACTCCAGCTCCAACCTTTGCAATGGTTCCCGCACTTACGCTTGCCATTAGTGGTTGATCTTCAGCCATTTGATAGAACGGAGATGCGCTGTCTGGGAATCCTGGTTCACAGCAGGATATACAAGGTGAGCCTGCCTGCGTGCACATGCTAACTCCACCGTTCCATTTGCGCAGTCCACAGTCAGAACGTGTGTATGGTCCCTTACATCCTACTTTTAGCAGACATCCGGGGCCTGCAAGCTCTGTATCCAGACGGCCAGTGTCATAGTATCCTCTGCGTGGGCAGTTATCATGCATTGTACTATTGGCTGGGAAAAATACAAGTGGGCGGTTGTACTGGTCTACTACTCCATCAAGGTTATTGACATCTATCTTGCCAAGTATTGCAGCTGCAAGTGTAAGCATGACCCAATCGGGGTGAGCTGGGCATCCGGCTATGTTTATAACAGGTTTGTCAATGTTAAGTACGGTCAACATTCCTTTGTTTTTGTCTTCTTTCTGGAATGCCACGCCTCTGAAATCAGTAAGGTCTACTATGTCGCTGTCCCCACAAGTGATTCCACCATATGCGGCACACGCTCCAACAGCCACTATAAAGTTAGCGTTCTTTGCGGCTTTTTCAAAGATCTCTTTAAAGGTACGCTCACCGATCATAAGGTATTTTCCGGAACCCTCTGGACCGTTTGGGATGGAACCTTCCACAACAAGTACATATCCTCCTTCTTCGATAGCTTCATCCAACAGCATCTCTGAGTTCAGTTCGGATGTGTTTGCAGGGCTTCCATCGACAAAGATCCCTTGATGTGCAAGCAAAGTCTCATGATAAACTATCTCTACACTGAGCTTATTAAGTGCCTGGACAATGTCAGGGTTTGATGCATCCACAAAGGATTCGGAGCAGCCAGTACATTCAGCTCCGTGTAACCATATGATCTTTGTTTTGGAAAGCTCCAAGGCCTTTGTTATTTCTGTCTGGTGTAAACCGAGGAATGCAGATGCTCCTATTGCACCTACAACCTTAAGGAATGTTCTTCTATCCATACTGAAAAAATCAGTTTTCACAGCCTTTTCCATGGGTTTATAGCTCCTACTATTTTCATGATTGATTATGATAGTGGTAACGTCATGATTGTTTATGTAGATAAATCTTTCCAACTTGCTTGGTATTTTTACACTATTGCGGTATATTTATGCAATTCACATAATTCCTTATTAAGTACGTTTAAATATCAATAGTAACTATTCGAAAGTCATGTGTATTGCAATCCCTGGCAAAGTTACCTCATTGCTGGATGAGTCAACGGCTGTTGTCGATTTTGGTGGAGTACAAAAGAATGTAAAGCTTGACCTTCTAGGTGATTATGATCATTCTATCCTTGGGCAATATGTTCTGGTACATGTAGGATATGCTATCTCTCTAATATCTGAAGAAGAAGGAAAAGAAACTGCTGAACTTTTTGAACAGCTCCTGGGTGAAGAGGATGTCTGCTGAGTCTGAAATTCTTGCAAAGATACACGAAATTTCACGTCCTCTTCGCATAATGCATATATGTGGTACTCATGAAAGGACGATCTCTCGCTATGGATTGAGGGATGTATTGCCTCCGGAAATAGAGGTTCTCTGCGGACCAGGTTGTCCTGTATGCGTTACTCCTGAAACAGAAATAGACCGTGCTATTGCGCTGGCAAAGGCAGGTATCATGCTTACTACCTTTGGAGATATGATGCGAGTTCCTGGAAGCAGTGGAAGTCTTATGGACGCGCGCTCTCAGGGTTGCGATGTAAGAATGGTTTATAGCATTGATGATGCTATCGCACTTGCGCAAAAGAACCCCGACAAAAAAGTTGTTTTCTTTGGTATCGGTTTTGAAACAACAGCGCCTACCAATGCTGCTGCAGTTTTGCGTAATCCGCCTAGGAATTTCAGTTTGCTCTTATCTCATAGGATAGTTCCACCGGCACTTGTAGAGTTAGCACATGAGATCAACGTAGATGCTTTTATTGCTCCTGGTCATGTTTGTGTCATTACTGGCACTCAAATCTTTCAGCAATTTGCTGATATGGGTTTTCCAGTTGTAGTGGCAGGATTTGAAGCAAAGGACGTTCTTCTTTCTATTCTCAGGATACTAGAGCAGAAAGTTGCAGTTCATTCTATTGTAGAAAATGCATATACAAGAGCCGTGAGAAATGAAGGGAACCTTGTAGCACAGAAAATGATGGAAAATGTCTTTGAAATTGTAGATGCAGAGTGGCGTGGACTTGGTGTAATAGAAAAATCTGCTCTTATTCTAAGGCCCGAGTTTGCAGAATATGATGCTGCATTGATTTACAGTGATATCATCACAGAATATCTGAAAGATATATCTTACAGTAATCCTGCTGCTTCTCTTTGTCAATGTGCTAATATATTGAAAGGCAGGGAAAAACCTGAGAACTGTCCCCTTTTCGGAAAAAAGTGTACTCCTACAACACCTGTTGGGTCCTGTATGGTAAGCCAGGAAGGTATGTGCTATAACTGGTATCGATACAGAGGTGTCTGAGGATGCATGAGTATTCTCTGGCGTGTAATATCATTGAACATGTTATTTCAGTTGCAGAGCTGAACAATGCAAAGGCTGTAAATACTATCACAATTGGTGTAGGAAAACTGACTCTTGTGAACCCAGATCAAATCCTATTTTGTCTGGAGGCACTAACTGCTGATACTATTGCTCAAGGTACTGAATTCGTGTTACTGGATATTTTCCCTGATATGGAATGCGAATGCGGCTATTCCGGCAATAGTGAACATTTATTAAAGGATAGTGGTAGGTACATGAATGATATCATGGCTTTTCTTGAGATCCCCTGTCCCACATGTGGAAAAATAATGCATGAATTAGGTGGCAGGGATCTCGTAATTCAGAGTATCGATATTGAACAATAATCATTGAACAATAATATAGGAGAGTTCCATTATGTTGATGCATGTGATCAATATAGGGCATGATGTCTTGAAAGCCAATGATAAACTCGCAGAGAAAAACAAAAAATTTCTGGAAAAAAACGGTGTATTTGCCATTAATATTATGGGTGCCATAGGTTCAGGAAAAACTACGCTGATCGAGAAAGCGGTAACAAAACTTGGTGAAAAATTCCGTATAGCTGTAATTGCCGGTGACGTTGTTGCAGATATGGATGCAGGAAGGATCGCAAAACTTGGTGTAACTACAATTCCCGTAAATACTGGCCGGGAATGTCACCTGGATGCAAAGCTAGTGGAAAAAGCGTTAAAATCCATAGATCTGAAAAATGTTGATCTTCTTCTAATGGAGAATGTAGGAAACCTTATATGTCCTGCTGACTACCGGCTTGGAGAACACATGCGTGTAGTAGTTGTCAGTGTGACTGAAGGTGACGATATAGTTCTCAAACATCCGGTCATATTCAAAACAGCTGATCTTGCAGTGATCCATAAAAAGGATCTTGCCGAAGCAGTGTTTGCAAGTGCAGAAAAGATGGAACATGATGTAAGGGAACTCAATGCAACGATTCCTATCCTGAAAACTTCAATACATGATTCTGTAAGCATGGAACAATGGTTCTCTATGATATCTACTTCTGTTGAGTCACTCAAAAAAGGATGATTTATATGGCACTTCAAGATAAGATCACCATGGAACATGGTGCTGGTGGTCAGTTCATGCAGGAACTGATTAGCAAAACAATTCTAAGCAATATCTCTAATCGTTCAGCAGGAAGTGTCGGTTTAGATGACCTGGATGATGGTGCAACCATCTATTTGCCTGAAGGTCTTAAAGATGGCTCTTCTGAACTTGTAATAACTACTGATAGCCATGTAGTAGACCCCCTTTTCTTTCCAGGCGGGGACATAGGAAGATTGTCTGTCTGTGGAACCGTGAATGATCTGACAGTCATGGGTGCCAGACCACTTGCCTTGACATGTGCTATCATTCTAAGAGAAGGATTTGAGCTATCATTGCTTGAAAAAATAATCAAATCTATGAACCTCGCTGCAGAAGAGGCAAATGTTGCTATAGTCACTGGTGATACCAAAACTATACAGGGAAATAAACTGGATTCAATGATCATCAATACTACTGGAATAGGTATCGCTTCACCAGTTATACGTGATAATGGTCTTTCTCCAGGGGATACTATCATAGTTACGGGTAATTTAGGAGATCATGGTGTTGCACTATTGTCTTACAGGGAAGGATTTGATTTTGAGACAGAACTGGTATCTGATGTCTCTCCATTGAGTGATCTTCTAAAAGGACCATTGAAATTAAGAACTCCCGAAGGAAAGAGTGTAATTTCGGCAATGAAAGACCCTACTCGCGGAGGTTTGGCTTCCTGTATCAACGAGATTGCTCAGAAAAGCAATGTGGGTATACTCCTTGATGAAACATCTATTCCTATAAGCAATGCAGTAAGAGCTGCATGTGAAATGCTTGGTCTAAATCCGCTGGAGATCGCAAACGAGGGAAAAGCCGTTATTGGTGTTCGCTCAGAATATGCTCCAGATGTTCTTGATATGCTGCATTCGCATAAATATGGTAAAAACGCATGCATTGTAGGAAAAGCGATATCTGAACACAAAGGGAAGGTTTTGCTCAGGACACCTATAGGGAGCCTACGTCAGTTGGCTATGCCAGTAGGTGACCCGATACCAAGAGTATGCTAATTAATCTTTCTTTAGAAGTGTATTTATTTCGGCAAGAAGCTCATCTTTGCTCTTGCCCTCAGTATTAATGCCAAGGTTTGCTGCAACCTGCTTAACATTTGAGTCTTTATCCTGGTCTTGAGCGTTATCTACCTTTTTTTCTTTAATGGACTTCTCATAGCTCTTCAATGACTCTTCAGACTCTTTCTGTGCTTTTTTGAATTCCCCCATGGAGGTTCCCATAGAACGGGCCAGCTCGGGAAGCTTTGTTGCACCAAAAAGTAACAATAGAGCTGCAAATATAAGCAGCATTTCAGTAGGTCCTATTCCGCCTATCATTATCTTCACATTCCGTTATTATATAAGGGGCATTTATCTGCTTATATATGTTTGCCTGTGTAAGTGCAAACAAAATCAAAAGAACAGCACACAAATATTGCTAATACAAAATGTTTATTTTGCTGCGTACTAACTGCCCCTCTCAAAGTGGTAAAAAACTTAAAAGCATGAAAATAATCAGTTCTTTAGATTCGTATTAATTTCGGTAAGTATCTCATCATCGTTCTTACCTTCTATACTGATGCCAAGGTTTGCTGCAACCTGTTTTACGTTTGATTCTTTTTCCGGGGTCAGTTCTGAATCCTTAGTCTGGGTTGTGTTTTTAAGAGATCGTTCATAATTCCTCAAAGACCGTTCAGACTCTTTCTGTGCTTTCTTGAACTCTCCCATAGAAGTTCCCATGGAACGTGCAAGCTCAGGTAACTTGTTTGCACCGAAAAGCAACAACAGAACTGCGAATATGAGCACCATTTCACTAGGTCCTATTCCTCCGATCATGATTTCCACCATCCATTAGATTTTGTAGCGATATTCCTACTTATATGCTCTTTGCCTCATCCGATTTCATTTTTACGGACTCAGCAATCAGATTAAGCAGATCATCTATACTCTTGCCTTCTGTATCTATTCCTGATGATCTTGCCATTTCTCTTACTTTACTCTCAATATCTTCCTTATCGTTTTTTTGTGGTTTCATATCAAGATCAGATAGTCCAAACTCCGCGGAAAGTTGTGCTTTTTTGAACTCTCCATAAGCCTTTCCAGTAGCGTGTGCAATTTCAGGTATCTTGTCCGGTCCATAGATAAACAATGCCGCAATCAACACTACAATTAGCTCTAGAGCACTGATCATGATATCTACAATCCTATTCTGTTTTGGAATATATCTTTTTCGTTCTGTTCTTTTTTACTTAGGGATACGATCAAATTATTTCATTATTATTTTTAGTTTTGTATTTTACATGGTTTTCTATGTTAATTGTAATTGCTTGCTATATCTTAAATTAGTTAAAAATTATTCTACAAAGAATGGTGTAATTCAGTAAAATCTTGAAAAGAGCAAGCCAACCTCAAATAGTACAACCAAAAGACATGCACATACAAGTTGTGCTATGAATGTGGGGTCAGGAGATAAGAACAGTGCAAATGTCAAAAATGAGGTGTATACTACAATACGCATTTTACGCAGTGTTGCCCGTCGAATAAGTTTCATCTTTACGGCAAAGAACATTATTACAGGTATCTGGAATACAAGTCCTGCACCTGCTATTAGCGTTACAGCTATGGAAATAGTCTGTTTGACGGATATCTGGCTTTCTGCAACAGTATCAGATGAAAGTATGATGTATTTGAACATAAGGGGCATTATAAAATGTATTGATACTATTGCACCTGCTACAAAAAAAATAAAGGACACAGGGACTATACTTCTTATAAATCTTCTTTCATTTGGGTACAGCCCCCTTGCTGCAAATCTGAACATCTCATAGAATAAGAAAGGGAATGTACATGCGATCGCCAGAAGGAATGAAACTTCTAGCCTGGCATATACCCATTCAAGAGGTGAGTACACGGCCATTTCAGTACTGCTTCCAAGGAACATGTTCCATACATACTTCATTATGTATCCTGAAACTGGATATGAAACAAGCATGAATACAAACATTGCAATAATGACAACCAGTAGACGATTACGTAATTCTGTTAAATGTAATAATGCAGGTTCATTGTAATCGCCATCAACTCCGGTCTTATTTGCAATATCCTTTTCATTTTTCATTAATTCTTCTCCAATTTATCATGCATCCGGATGTAAACAAACCTTTTGTACCTCGGTCTCCTACAAAATCATTGAATTTAATAGTTACCATTGGCTATCGATGTTGCATAAAAATCATTTCATCTTAAAAAGTTTGTACGTAATCGTGAATGGATTCTGACTGTGATTTTCAATAACTCTTCTATATAATTTAGGTATTCGTGACAGCAATACTTTTAATATGGATGCATCTGTAAAGCCTGCTCTAATATTTAAAGAGCCTTCTTTGCTCTGGCTAAAACAGGAACTACGGAGAAGACGATATTTTGGAATCTTATATGGGGGATGTTAGTGCAATTCTAGCCTCACTGCGAAAGAAATTTATCCTCTTAATGTCCGTATTCTTCATTGCTTTTTGCCTGTTTTTTCAAATAGCTGGTACTGTAATTAATTCTATCAAGATTGATCTGCTGCCTGAAGGTGCAAAACTTGTCTATGTGTCTCCTCTTGAGATCATGCTTCTAAAAATGAAAATTGCACTTATACTAAGCCTTTTTACGGTACTTCCTATTATATTGTACATGGCTATAAAGGTTCTTTTACAGCGAAAAATGATCAAGATAAACATAGATTCAAAATTCTGGGTGCTCATTTCTTTAATAATGCTCATTACATTCGTTGGAGGCGTTTGTTATGCATACTTTTTCATGCTGCCTCTTTTCATAGATTACTTATACGTTGATGCATCTGCATCTGGTGTTGTTGCTACTTATTCAATATTCAGTTTCATTTCATTTGCAGTACAAACCTCAATAATATTCGGTTTTGTATTTGAGACTCCTATAGTCCTTTTTCTACTGAACAGGTTCGGTTTAGTGCAATATAGCACCCTAATCAGCTATCGCAAGCATATCTACATTATCTGCCTTGTTGTGAGCGCTTTCATTACGCCGTCACCAGATGTCTTTAGCATGGTAATGGTGTCAATTCCGCTTATAGCCCTATTTGAACTAAGTCTTCTTATAGTCCGAATTTCAAATATTGGAAGAAAGAAGGGTAAAACAGCGTGATAATAAAATATTAAGTAAAAATGTCACTTATCTGAGATTATTTCTTATTGTAGCATCAAACTTGTCAATTGCCTCATATTCAATATCAATTTGGATCATCTTTTATCTTCCTTTTTCATGCTGGCCACAAGTGCCTGTCCAAGGGATACACCGGCATCTCCGCATGGTACTCTGCTATGGGATATAAATTCAAATCCAGCTTCTTTAATATCATCCTGTATCCTACAGGCAATGTGCTCATTGTATGCCACTCCACCCGTTAATCCAATAACGCCAATATTGTTCTTCTTTGCAGACCTTATGGCAAGTTGAGCCATTCCCTTTGCAAAAGCATCTTCATATGCATAGGCCAGATCCTCAACAGTATGATCATTTTTGAGTTCATATAACTCATAAAGAAGTGAACTAGTATCAAAAATACTGTCCTTAATTACAGGGTGTAATTCAAATGAAGCCTCTTTTCCTGCTCTGGCACTTGATTCAAGTTTCATAGCAGGTTCACCTTGATAACTTCGGTATTTGCATATTCCCAAAAGTGCAGCTGCAGCATCCAGTACTCTTCCTGAGCTACTGGACATAATTACATTGATTTTTTTATTAAGTTGTTCTAATACAGTCTTTGCTTCCCTTGGTCCGTGTTTTAACTCAAAGGGAAAACTCAGCAATTCTTCGCTTCCAATTACATCCTTGAGCATTCCCAGAACCATACGTTCAGGATAATATGAGCAAAGGTCCCCTCCAGCCATTGGTTGTGGTTTTAGGTGGGCGCACCTATTATAATCCGTATACCCGGATTCAAGTATCTCTCCTCCCCATATTGTGCCATCGGCACCGTAACCGACTCCATCAAGGGCTATGCCGATTATCCTCGCATCACTATCAAGTTGTGCATCGGCCATTAGGGATACAACATGTGCATGATGGTGTTGAACAGGTATAACCGTCTCTCCACCGTTATCCTTTGCAAATTTGGTGGTATTGAACTGTGGATGAAGGTCACAACCCCAGTATTCAGGTTTGATCGAGGTAAGGCCTGAGAATTTCCAAAACACTTCAGAATGGTACGTGGCTGTTTCAAAATGGTTAGTGTTGCCTATATGAGGTGATATGTATGCTCTATCGCCGGATGCGAACATGATTGTGTTGCTAAGCTCAGCTCCGACTCCTACTGAAGGTCTGACTTTAAAAGGCAATTCTATGGGGTGAGGGACATATCCGCGGGAGCGACGGATAAAAACAGGGTTCTTTGCAATGTACCTGATTACCGAATCATCTATACGGTTCTCTATTTTCAGATCATGCATTAGATAATGGTCTGCAATTGCTGATAGGTCCTTTATTGCGGCATCAGAGTCAATCACCATTGGAAGGCCTGGTATATTGGCAGATGTCATCACATATGCAGAGCTTGATGTATATTGAAAAAGAAGCTGCTGAATACCCGAATATGGTAACATTATTCCTATATTATGCAGCCCAGGTGCTATGCTAGCAAATGGATAGATTTCATCTTTTTTATCCAGGACAACTATAGGTCTTTTGCTGCTTTGAAGAAGTTTTTCCTCTTCTTTGTCTAGATAAACCAGCTGTCTTGCAGCTGGAATATCTTTTACCATAATAGCAAATGGTTGCTGGGATCTACCAAGTCTTTTTCTCAACAGGTCAACAGCTTCATTTTGAAAAGCATCACATACCAGATGAAATCCACCATATCCTTTCACAGCTATTATTTTCGCTGCATCTATAGATGCTGCGCATTCCGCTATAGCATCGTTACCCCTTGAAGAAACCCTTCCATTACTGTTTGTAAAACTTACTTCAGGGCCACAATCATGACAGCATACCGTCTGGGCATGGAATCTTCTATCAGCAGGAGTTGTATACTCTTCATTACATGTTGCACATGGCTGAAAAGAGTCCATGGATGTGTTGTATCTGTCATAGGGCAGGGACTTGATCAGAGTGTATCTGGGACCGCATTCCGTGCATGAGATGAAAGGATATCCATAACGCCTGTCATGAGGGGTTGAAAGCTCTTCGATACAGTTCTTACAGATGCCAATGTCGGGTACTAGTATAGAACTTGGAGTAGTGTCCGCATTGCTTCTTATGATCGAAAAATTACTGAAATTCGATCTTTCTATATCTTCAGATTCAATGGTGTCTATCTCGCTATGGGGGGGTTTTTCAAAATCCAGGTCATGAAGAAATTTGTCTACCTGCAATACGCTTCCTTGCACTACAATTTCCACACGGCCACCCGTGTTGCGCACATATCCGCTAAGATTATGTTTTTTTGCAATGCGATAGACAAAAGGTCTAAAGCCTACTCCTTGCACGATACCTTCGACGATAATTTTCTTGCAGACACAAACCATTGATTTTTCAGTCCCTACAACGTGTTTACTCTCAAATTCTGACGACATATGATCCGTTTAGATATACTATGCCTACAAAAGTGAATAGAAAAATATGGTACAATATAATTTAACTTTCCCTTGCAAAATGAAAAAGTTAGAAAATTGAATTGATAGATTAATTTCCGATCATATGTTCATCATATGAATCCATCTCGATCTCAGAACTCTCTGCATCAAATACTATCATACCTGTTTTCAGCGTACGTGCCTCTTCCGGCGTAAGCTTGCAGTATACAGCCTTTTCAGATATTATAGCACTGTTTCCCAAAGGATCTTCTACTATTATAGTGAGTTTTTGCTTACCATCTATTGCCTGCTGTATCATTTCTTGCAACTGGAGGCCACGTTCGTATTTTTCAGGTTCTTCTGCAACCCATTTAGTTGCAGTGACCACCACTCCAAGTATTCGATCAAGCAAACCTTCGATATTAGTAATATAAGATTCAGAGATGGAACCCGGTTCAACCATTATTCCAAGTTCAGGTACTTTTATGGTTCCTGAGGTGGAGCGCACAAACTTAGCGTAAAGATCTTCAGGTCCCTCTATGATCAATTCATATCGCACTGGTTCTTTCTGAGATAGGATTATCGTATCAGTAAAGCGAAAACTACAATCGCAGCATGCCGTAATATACATGACATCCCCAAAATATGGGATGTCATCCCTTTCCCAGTTTATGAGAATCTCTTTCTGGCACAGAGGGCAGTGCGTACGAGTTACGAATGCGTTCTGTGGAGACTCAACTGTCAATATCTTCCACCAACTATCTTTGAACGATCGATCTTGATGCCCGTGGGGGTTACAAGTACCTGATCTTCTTTAAGTCCGGCTATGTCTCCATGCACATCTATGACAACATCCTTCAGGTCCTTCAGAGCCCTGTCCAGCATGAGTTTATCATTTTTGATAGTGGATATATCGATCATTAGGATATTGCCCTCATACACTTCTTTCTTGAGCAATGCAAGATCATTCAGGTTAGTAAGCTCTGCTACTCTCACATATGTTTCCGCAGGCTCTTCTCCTACCACTTCTTCATACTTGCTCAAATCAAGCTCAGTGAACTCATCTTCACCGGTAGACGATTTTTTAGTTGCGCCAAAAAACTTATCCATTATCTTTGCCATAACATGCACCCTTTATCAGATTGTAGTATCTATTTCATTATTTATGATTGATCTAGTTAAACATTATCTCTTACACTGGTTTAGCAACTTCATTATTTATAAGAACTCTCATATATTTTAATGATTATGCTTTGTGCCTCTCTACAATTCGAGATTCCATATCTCATCACCCACATGATGCAGGGATTTCACAGCTTTTCCAGAATCAGAAACCATTTCTGTTCCGGGAACAAGTGCCTTACCAATGGCAAGAGGCTTACCATATTTCTCTTCTTTGATGATCACAGGATCGCCTTTCAAAATACTCTCATCAGCACGGACTATGCCGGGACTCATAACATCCGCACCATTTACTACAAAGCGCACGGCACCCGAATCAACAACTACCATATTCTTCTCAAAACCAAGTTCCATGACGCCTCGCACAGTCGGGAAATAGATATTGTCAACTGCAAATAAAAGCACTTTCCCATCTATGAGTATCACAGAAGTATCGCCTGCCTCAGCATGTTCAAATTTGCTCGATACAAACTTCTGCACTACTGTGTCTCCATATATCAATGTGAGATCATCAAGCAGTTTATTTTTGGCAGATTTCCTAAGTTGTATCCTTCCTCTGATCTTCAATAGACCACCTGGTTACTTTTTCCAGTGATTAGTATCATAGGGCACTAGCACAATTAAAGATTACGAAAAGGGAAATAGTCCCCCTTTTCATCTTATTACTACAACTGGAATGCCTCTTACATCCAGAACATCCACAGCTCTGCCAGCAGATATCACTTCTTTTTCGATTTCCACGCTTTCAGGACCAAGCTCTACAATACCACTACTAGTGTGCAGACTGATCTTGCCATTCTGCTCCATCTCGCTTACTACCTTTTTCGGGTTAGCTTCCGTCAGAGCTTCAATTATGGCTTTTGCCTGACCTTTGAATTTAGGGCCAATGACTCCCATATTAGGCTTGACATTCACAGGGACGTGTTCGAAATTAGGGTTGCCTGCAATCACTTCTACTGGTGTGTTTGTTGCACCAATAATGTCGATCGCATCAGTAGAAACTCCATATATCTCCAATTTCTTCAAAGGAGCATTAAGGGCTATGCCATGCTCGGATTTATATCTCCTTACATTGCTGACGATCTCTTTAACGAGTTCTCCGGCTTTTCCTGCTTCTTCATCCTTCCAGGAGGTATCAGCCTTCGGCCAGGATTGCATATGTACACTGCCGGTTCCCAGCCTCGAATACATTTCCTCTGCAAAGAAAGGTGCAAATGGGGCAAGCAATTTAGCTAATACGTCTATTGTCACGTATAAAGTATATTGCGCTGCTTTTCGGTCCATTGCATTGTTGCCATACAAGCGGGATTTGACAAGTTCTATATAATTGTCTGCTACGACTTCCCAGGCAAAACCTCTTATGGCCTTGAAAGCCTCATCGAACTGATATGCATCCATGTTCCCAGTTGCTGTATTAATCAGTTCGTACAACTTATCGAACAGCCATCTGTCAACAATGTGGAGTTCCTCTTTCCCGACTACATCGGATTTATCCAGGTCATCGAAGTGGGATGCAGAGAACCTGTATATACTCCACATCTTGGCAAAGAAGCGTGATGCGGATACTACGTCCTTCCATCGGAACATTACGTCTGAACCAGGGGTACCTCCGATAGCTGCCCATTGTCTGAATGAATCAGCGCTGTATTTTTCGATGACTTCTTCAGGAGAGATTATATTGCCCAGGGACTTGCTCATTTTGTGTCCATCCTCTCCCAGGACCATGCCATTCACAAGTATGGAATCCCATGGGCGTTTGCCCGCAAGTGCCATGGAGCGGAGAATAGTATAAAAGGTCCATGTCCTGATAATGTCATGACCCTGTGGTCTCAACTGTGCTGGCAATCTGCTTTTATGATCAGTGAGCCAGCCAGTCACATGCTGAACGGTTATAGATGAATCCATCCATGTATCAAGCACATCCTCTTCTGATTCGAAATTAGTGCTACCGCATTTCCTACATGGTTCCCGGGGTGATTTCTGTGTAGGGTCAATGGGCATCCACTCTTCCTTTGCTACCATTACCTCTCCACATTCCTTACAATACCATACAGGTATAGGAGTTGCAAATATGCGCTGTCTGGAAATACACCAGTCCCATTCCATTGTACCCAGCCAGTTCTCAAGCCTGACCTTCATGTGCTCAGGTGTCCAGTTGATCTCATCGGCAGCCTTTTTGACATCATTGGTATCTATCTTAACGAACCACTGCTTTTCAGATAGGATCTCAATGGGTGTGCTACATCTCCAGCACATTCCTACATTCTGCTCAAGTTCCTTCTGCTCGTATAGGTAGCCTTCTGTTTTCAGATCTGCTATGACAGCTTCCTTACATTCTGGAATTGTCATACCTGCGTATTTGCCTGCGATCTTTGTCATAAGGCCGTTTTTATCAATTGCCTTACGCAAGGGTAGTTTATGTTCCACCCACCAGCGCACATCCTGCTTATCACCAAAGGTACAGATCATCACAACACCCGTACCAAATGCAGGATCAACTACGCTATCACCTATTACGGGAACTTCATGTCCGAAAATAGGTACTTTTACCTTACTACCAATATGTGCGTTGTAGCGTTCATCTTCAGGATTAATTGCAACTGCCACACATGCTGCCATTAGTTCAGGCCGGGTGGTAGCAATCTTCAATTTATCAAAATTAAGGAAATTCAGTTTCGTTGTCCTGCCTTCATATTCTACTTCTGCAAAGGCAATAGCAGTTTCACATCTTGGACACCAGTTAACAGGATGCTCGGACTGGTATATCCTATCCATATCGTACATCCTGCGGAAAGAGCGCTGTGTTTTGGAGTAGTATGCAGGTTCCATGGTGATGAACTCATTACTCCAGTCCACGGAGAAACCTAAGTTCATCATTGTATTACGCATCTTTGCAATGTTACCGATTGTCAGTTCACGGCACATTCTCCTGAACTCTTCCCTGGGTACCTGGTTCTTTGTGATCTTGTGGATTTCTTCCACCTTTACTTCTGTAGGAAGTCCGTGACAGTCCCATCCTTGTGGAAACATAACATTGTATCCGCACATACGCTTGTAACGTGCAACAAAATCAATGTAACACCAGTTGAGAGAGTTCCCTATGTGGAAATTACCAGTAGGGTAAGGTGGAGGTGTGTCGATGATGAACTGTGGTCTTTTATAATCTTCCCAGTCGAAATGGTACATGGACATGTTCCATGCTTCCTTCCACTTTGGCTCGACCTCATGAGGGATATATTCTTTTGGAATTGTCATTGCAACTCTCCGATAAATATGATCTAGTGATTGTATAGTACCCGTAACAGTGGTTTATCATTATTTAAATATATCTGGTTGATGTAGCTTGTATATACAATCTACCTCTTTAGTATCTGGGTACTGCATACCGAAAATCCTTTATATGAACCTGTTCAAAGCCATCAGGAGTAACTATTAAACTGTATTGGAAGGGATTGCATGGGCAAGAAAATAGCTGTTTTCGCTTTTAATGGTGAGCCAATGTGTTTCGCTCACGCGTTGATGAATGCTATTGATATGAAAGAGAGGGGCCACGATGTTAAACTTATCATCGAAGGCTCGGCTACAAAGAACATATCTGATCTCATCGATCCTACAAAACCATTTTCAAGCCTTTACATGAAAGTGAAGAAAGCGGGGCTCATAGACTGTGTTTGCAGGGCATGTGCTCAGAAGATGGATAGTATTGACAGTGCCAAAGAACAAGGTCTTCATTTATGTGATGAGATGTTTGGTCATCCCAGCATAGCCAGGTACGTAGAGGAAGGCTATGAAATTGTCGTATTCTGAATGAATAAGAGAGTAATGACAATGAGATTATATCCAAGCTTAAGCTTATAGGAGATAACACCAGTATTCTATTCGTACTTGACAAAGAACTCTCAGTGCGTGTGTTCACACCACCAGCAGCAGAAGAATGAACGTAATTAATATTTACGTTATTAAATAGAGAGGTGAAATAATGCAATTCGGGGAAGTACTCAAAGGAAAAGAAGTAGAAGGTAAAGAGAAGCATGTTCCGACCATAGAGGTCGTTAGAGGTCATGGGTCTACAGGTGCTGATTTTGTAAGGGTAGTCGTGGGTAAGGAAGTGCCCCATCCCAACACAGTGGAACACCACATTGAATGGGTGGAACTTTACGGTACTACAAAGGATGGGAAGACCATTGACTTTGGAAGAATGAACTTCGAGCCTGTGCACACACAGCCAATAGCCAGCTTCCATGTCAATAATATTGATAATTTCAAGGCATTCTGCGCTCTGGAATACTGCAACATCCACGGTGTCTGGCAGAACTGTATCGAAGTTTAATTCACTTTTCTATTTTTT
>DAKU01000067.1:1667-6978 GCA_002508425.1 Methanosarcinaceae archaeon UBA470 | reverse complement strand
AATTCTACATAGCCAAAATTACCATCAATTCTTGGTTTTTTTGAACCTTTTCCGTCTTAGTTTTAATAATTTAAACTCATAACACTGTCCCATCATCACTCAGACTCCTATCCATCCCTTGTCGGGTCGTCCTTGCCTGTAGGCAAGTCCTTGCATAGGACACTAAGCATTATCAAATATATCAGTAGCCTGAATAGATCAAAGTGTCGTAAAATTTGAGTCTCAGCTGAAAACATAAAGATTTCAGATAAGAAGCGTAACTGTTCATAGTACTTGATTTATTACAGTTCATTAAATATTGGGGATATGTTTAGCCGCTATAAATGAGCTTACAAACAGAGAGGTATATTGATAGCTGGCTATCCGGCACCAATACACAATGATCAACGTTAATTAAAGGTATAGCAAATACTAAAACTACATAAATCAAGGACTTATTTGGGTTTCTCCATCTGAGTTTTAGTAATTTTATCACATCACACTGTTCCCTCAGCCACTCACACACCTATAGCATCCCTTGCCAGGTCGGCTTGCTAAAGGCAAGCCTTTGCATAGGCCACAGGGCATGAGAAAACCCCTTCCGATGTTTTATACCTCGCAAGATGAATTGTTCTCCATTCACCATTGATTTTACTGCGAATTTCTCTCTGGGTGTAGTAATTATAATCCTGTACTTAACTCCCGATATTGGGTCAGTCCTTAACTCGCCCGCAAAGGGCAACTATTTTTTTCTCTTCGTTAGTGTAACCCATGTTTTCACTAGTAGCACTTATAGCACTCTGGAAGTACAACTGTTTTGATGACCTTGCTGAAATAACCAATAGTATAAGGATGTTCTGAGTACCAGTGTATTGTACACAATTTATGTATTATGTTATATTAGTGGTTCTTTTCATAACTAAACTAATCTCAATAGTATTTCAGATAAAGCTTTTCTCTGACCCTTTAGCAAAACCGTGCTAAAAATGGATGATATAGAATAACATGGAGTATATTTGCATGTGATTCGTGGACTTAAAGCTGAAACATGTTTATAATACTTTTTGGAGGAAAGTATATATTGATTTAAGAAAATGAAATGAAACGAAAACTTTAAGGAGAAAATAGGGGTTAAATTCGGGAATTATTCTTTTCTGATATATATAAAACTAATTTGAGTTATATTTTTCAGATATGAATATTCGGAAGCTATAAAAAATTCTTTTTAATTTGTGATGTTGGTTTTAAAATGAGAATAAATTTAACTAGATTAATCTGTGTATTTATTATATTACTATCTTCCTTTTTAGTGACAACTGGTATTAGTTCAGCAATTCCACATTTTGCACCAATGGATGATCATCAATTTGTAGGGGAAAATGAACTACTAATTATTCCTCTCTCTGCAACAGATGATGACATTAACGCTATAATAACATACTCAGCGGTAAATGTTCCAGAAGGAGCAACATTTGATTCAAATACACACACGTTCAGCTGGACACCAACTGCTGGTAGTGCAGGTGATTATTATGTTACATTCCTTGCAGTGTACAATTTACAGGATTCTGAAACTATAAGGATCACTGTCATTGCAGTGAACAAAAATGATCTGACGATGGCTATTGATTCTGCAAATATAAAAATAGCAAGTGTTGTTACCGGAATTGAACTCGGTCAGTATCCACAAGCAGCAGCAGATACATTCAGGGCAGCAATTACAACATCACAGACAGTTGTCGATAATACTGGAGCTACACAGGCACAAGTTGATCAGGCCCTGACTGACCTAAAAGCAGCTGAAATAACTTTCGATGCTGCAAAAATAACATTTATAGATAAAAATGCATTAAATATAGCTATTGCTACTTCCAACGCAAAAGTGACGAGTGCAGTGCCAGGAGTTGGGGTAGGCCAGTATCCACAAACAGCAATAGATGCCTTTATAGCAGCAATTGTAACAGCACAGGCAGTTGTTGATAATGCAGGGGCAACACAAGCAGAAGTAAATCAGGCTGTCACAGCCCTTAAAGCAGCTGAAGTAGTTTTTGATGCTACCAGACAATCTCTCCCTGCTTCTGTTACTAACTTGAAAGAAACTGCTATTGGAACAGGTTGGATTACATGGGAATGGACAAATCCAATGGATGCCGATTTCAGTCATGTGATGATCTTTATAGATGGAGCATTTATTGCAAACACATCCAATAATTATTATAATGCAACTGGACTTGCTGAAAATACTTTGTATACAATAGGTATCAAAACTGTGGATACAGCAGGAAATATTAATCATGCAACAATAAGCAGTCAAGCAACAACTAAACTCATAGACAGAACACCTCCGGGACCTGTAATGAATATCCAAGAAACCGGTGTAGGTCCAAGTTGGATCTATTGGACCTGGACAAACCCAATGGATAGCGATTTCAGTTATGCAAGGGTATATATAGATGGCATATTCGTCACAACCACTTCCAACAACTATTATAACGCAACAGGACTTAGTGATGGAATAGAGCATACCATAAGTACAGAAACAGTAGACACCTCAGAAAACATTAATACTACACAGGTAAGTGATTCAGCTACTACACTAAAGCTACCTGAAATTTCAAATGTCGTTGGAAAAAGTATTAAGTCCACTTCGATCGCGTTAGAGTGGGATGCTTCTGAAGATACTGCAATGGTACAGATAAGCCATAATGGTACATTCCTTCATAATGTAACTGAATCAACATACATCCATCTTGATCTGAATAGCTCTACAACTCATAATTATACTCTGATCCCTTACAATGAAAATGGATTGAAAGGTGAAGCAGTAAATATTAGCCTTACAACATCTTCTTCCGTTAGTACTGGAGGAGGGAGCAGTGGGGGAAGCAGTAGTGAAAAGAGTAGTAGTGGTGGAGGAGGAAGCGGTGGTGCCGGTAGTGTTGAGGACTTTGAAAATGTAGCACTGAAAGATGTCGACAATGAATACATTAGAATGAATACCAATGTTACCTATGAGTTCACAAGGGCAGGTAATGATATCCAGTCCGTTAGATTTTATTCCCTCAAGAACTCTGGTGAAATCACTTCAACTGTTGAGATCCTGAACAACATATCCAAACTTGTAAACAGCACTCCTGAAGGAAGTGTGTACAAATATGTCAACATTTGGGTAGGTAAGAATGGTTTTGCCACATCTGATAACATAAAGGATTCCTGCATAAAGTTCAAGGTAAATAATTCGTGGATAGAAAAGATGGGAATGAGCACTAATAACATAAAACTGCAGAGATATAATGGAACTGCATGGCAAGTGCTGCCTACTGTTTTGGAAAACAACACAACGAATTATGCGATATTTGAAGCTCAAACTCCAGGATTTTCTCCGTTCGTTATTACAGCTGATAAGACTCTTGCCTCTTTTATAAACGAGGATACTGAGGAAAATAGTATAAATACAGAAGATATTGCACAAAAGAACAAAACAACTGAATTCATAATTTGGACAATCGTTTTTGCCGTCTTATTTGCAGGTATAGTTGGAGTCGGAAATGAATATGTCAAATGGCTGAAAAAATGAGGTGCTTTCTAGTTTGCGAAAGCTGTATATAATGTTTTCCAAATGGCCTCGGTGCAACTGCAGGCCATTTGAATGGACATATTTGCCTTCGTTTTTTTTTAAATTATATATCTCATTAATTTCTTACAAAAATAATATCTCTTGTTTATTATTGCGGAATAATGGAATATAACAAAAAATAGAATCTGTTATCGCATATTCAATCATTCTATCTATCTAAGTATATAAACCTTTATGAATAATGAATGCTATACTCAGTGAAGCATTAATTTAAATAAAAATGAATCAGTAGATATACAACATCAATTCTACTTTCATTTTTGAATACTCTAAGACCATAAGGTTTTCAACAGAATTCATTGTTTATCATTAGATTCACGGAGATTAATATATGGGCGAGAAAGATGTTTACGATGCCACGCATATCCAGGTACTTGAGGGCTTGGAAGCAGTGCGCAAACGTCCTAGCATGTATATAGGTAGTATTGACAGCAGAGGTTTGCATCACCTGGTATATGAAGTAGTGGATAACAGTATCGATGAAGCACTGGCAGGTTTCTGTTCTCAGATAGATGTTACTATCAATACGGACGGTTCTGTAACAGTACAGGACAATGGTAGGGGCATCCCTGTGGACAATCATCCAAAGTATAACAAGTCTGCTCTTGAAGTGGTGATGACCATACTGCATGCCGGTGGTAAGTTCGATAAAAGTTCATACAAGGTTTCCGGTGGACTGCATGGCGTTGGTGTTTCTGTAGTAAACGCCTTATCAGAATGGACAGATGTCTATGTAAAACGTAATGGTAATCTGTATTACCAGCGTTATGAGAGGGGAATTCCTACTGCTGATGCTCAGGTAGTGGGTGAAACAGAAGGTACCGGTACAACAGTAACTTTCAAGCCAGATGCATCGATATTGGAGACCATTGTTTTCAGTTATGAGACCCTTGTAAGCCGTTTGAGGGAACTTGCATTTCTCAACAAAGGAGTTAAGATCACTATAGCTGACAAACGAGCGCATGAAGAAGAAAAAGATGTGTTCCAGTACGAAGGCGGTATTATTTCCTTTGTCGAACACCTCAACCAGAAACGCAATGTGCTCCATAAGGATGTAATATACTTCGAAAGGGAGAAAGAAGGAACTATAGTAGAGATCTCCATGCAGTACACTGACAGCTATAATGAGTCAGTGTATTCCTTTGCCAATAACATAAACACGCATGAAGGTGGCACGCATCTTGTGGGATTTAAGGCAGCACTTACCAGAGTTGCCAATGATTACATCAAGAAGAACAATCTTGCCAAAGGTGAAGATAAGCTCTCTGGTGAGGACATAAGGGAAGGTTTAACCGCGATTATCAATGTGAAACTTACCGATCCTCAGTTTGAAGGCCAGACCAAGACCAAGCTTGGAAACAGTGATGTTAAAGGTATTGTTGAATCCATGGTCTCTGAAGGGCTTGCCGAATTCATGGAGGAGAATCCAAAGATTGCAAATGTGATCCTCCAGAAAGCACTGGATGCCCAGCGTGCAAGGGAAGCAGCTAAAAAGGCGAGGGAACTTACCCGACGTAAGAATGCTCTTGATATAAGCACCCTTCCAGGTAAACTTGCAGACTGTTCTGAAAAAGACCCATCACAATGTGAGTTATACCTTGTGGAGGGTGACTCTGCAGGCGGCTCTGCCAAACAGGGACGTAACAGGCGTTTTCAGGCTATCTTGCCTTTCCGTGGTAAAATCCTTAACGTGGA
>DAKU01000067.1:0-1617 GCA_002508425.1 Methanosarcinaceae archaeon UBA470 | reverse complement strand
GATGGTGCTCATATAAGAACTCTTATACTTACCTTGTTCTTCAGGTATATGCGCCCGCTGATCGATGAGGGATATGTCTACATCGCACAGCCTCCTCTCTATCGTGTCAAAAAAGGTCAGGCAGAGCATTATGTCTATTCTGACAGGGAACTTAATGCCAAACTCCGGGAAATAGGAGATAAAGGTGTTAACATCCAGCGTTACAAGGGTCTGGGAGAAATGAATCCTGGACAGCTATGGGAAACAACAATGAATCCCGAAACCAGGACCATACTGCAGGTTACCTTGGAAGATGCAGTAGCTGCAGATGAAATGTTCTCCATCCTTATGGGTGATGAGGTAGAGCCCCGCAAGAACTTCATCATGAAAAATGCCAAACAGGTCACCAACCTGGATATTTGAGGTGTAGCACATGGCAGATGATAATAAAGAAAATAATGGAATTGATGAAAACCCTCTGGGTATCCAGCCCACAGAGACCGGTGAAAAGGTAGTTCCTGTCCTTATAGAGGACGAGATGAAGAACTCCTACATCGATTATGCCATGAGCGTAATTGTAGGACGTGCACTGCCTGATGCCAGAGATGGTTTGAAGCCTGTGCATAGAAGAATACTTTACGCCATGTACGAAGCAGGCATCACTCACGACAAGCCCTATAAGAAGTCTGCCCGCGTAGTGGGAGACGTGCTGGGTAAATATCACCCTCATGGTGATTCTGCTGTGTATGAAAGTATTGTAAGGATGGTGCAGGAGTTCTCCCTACGTTATCCATTGATAGATGGTCAGGGTAACTTCGGTTCCATTGATGGTGACTCTGCAGCCGCCATGCGTTACACTGAGGCACGCATGAGTAAGGCCTCTGATGAAATGCTCCAGGATCTAGATAAAGAAACGGTCCCGATGATTCCGAACTATGATGGTTCCCTGGAAGAGCCTACGGTGCTGCCATCAAAACTGCCGAACCTGTTGATCAATGGTTCCACAGGTATTGCTGTGGGTATGGCCACTAACATGGCACCTCATAATCTGGGAGAAGTAGTGGATGCAACTCTTATGCTCATCGACAATCCATCTTCCACTATACATGACCTCATGACAGTGCTCAAGGGTCCGGATTTCCCCACAGGTGGAACTATTCTGGGCATGCAGGGCATAAGGGAAGCCTATGAGACAGGCAGGGGCAGGATACAGCTGAGGGCTGTAGCTACCATTGAGGAAATAAGAAAGGACAAGAACGCTATTATTGTAAGTGAGATCCCCTACCAGGTCAACAAGTCTAAGCTTATAGAGGATATTGCATTACTTGTCAGGGAGAAAAAGATTGTAGGCATCTCTGACCTGAGGGATGAGTCTGATCGTGACGGTATTCGGGTTGTCATAGAAATTAGCAGGGGTACTGACCCTAATGTGGTGCTGAATCAGTTGTACAAGCACACGCAGATGCAGACAACCTTTGGTATCATCAATCTGGCATTAGTGGACAATGTGCCTCTTGAACTTAATCTTAAGCGTATCTTACAGATATACCTGGAACACAGGATACAGATCATTCAGAAACGTACGCAGTTCCAGCTAAAGAAAGCTGAAGAACGTGCTCACATACTACGTGGTCTGAA
>DAKU01000112.1 GCA_002508425.1 Methanosarcinaceae archaeon UBA470 | reverse complement strand
AGGGTTTTTACAAGGGTCGGAGCCTTTGATGACCTTGCCAGCGGGCAAAGCACTTTCATGGTGGAGATGGTGGAGCTTGCCAACATCCTAAACAATTCCACTCCAAAAAGCCTGGTACTGCTAGATGAGATTGGCAGGGGTACGAGCACTTACGACGGGTACAGTATTGCAAAGGCTGTTGTAGAATACATTCATAATAAGAGTAAGGTGGGTGTGAGGTCTATGTTTGCCACTCACTACCATCAGCTCACTGAAATGGAAGGCACTCTCAAGCGTGTGAAGAACCTGCATATAGCAGTAAAAGAGGAAGGGGATGACCTGGTGTTCCTGCGTAAGATTGTGCCAGGGGCCACTGACAGGAGCTACGGTATTCATGTGGCAAGGCTTGCAGGTGTGCCACATGCTGTCACTTCCCGGGCAAGGGAAGTACTCAGGGAGATAGAAAGTGAGAGTGCTATCAATCGTGAAGGCAGGCCAAAGAAAGGCAAGGGCAAGAGTACTGCCAGATATACTCAGCTCATGCTGTTCGATGGCGGAAGTTCACCAAAAGCTGATGTAAAGCACCCCGTACTGGAGGAGCTGAAATCGCTTGATGTTAATACTCTTACTCCTATGGATGCCTTGAACAGGCTTAATAGCCTTAAGAAATTACTGGATGAAAGTGGGGATTGATATGGTCGATGATGCATGTGATGTGGACAGCAACAGGATACACCTGCTGGATGAGTCCACTATCAGCAAGATAGCTGCCGGTGAGGTTATAGAAAGACCTGCCTCTGCAGTGAAAGAGTTGCTTGATAATTCCATAGATGCAGGTGCCACTGAGATAAAAGTGGAAATAGAAGGTTCGGGTGTCAAGAAGATATCCGTCAGGGACAATGGTTGCGGCATGAGTCATGTGGATGCCTCTATGGCTTTCAAAAAACATACCACAAGCAAGCTTTCAAGTATCGATGATCTGGAAACTGTCCATACACTGGGATTCAGGGGTGAGGCTCTTTCCTCAATGTCTGCAGTTGCAAAAGTCACACTTACCACTCGCAGGAGCAGGGATGTAGCAGGCACAAAGGTGACAGCAGGTAGTGATGGTGTGGAGTCCATATCTGAGGTAGGTGCTCCGGTAGGTACCACTGTGGAGGTGGCTGACCTGTTTCATAGCACACCTGCACGGAGGAAGTATCTCAAAAGCAGCCGCACTGAACTAGCCCATATCACTGAAGTCCTTACTAACTATGCCATAGCCCACCCAAATATCTCTTTCACCCTTATAAATGAAGGTAAGATCGTTTTACGTTCTCCTGCTACTGCTAATATGTTTGACAACATCGTACATATTCACGGTGCAGAGGTTGCCAGGTCACTGGTGCCTATAGTATGGGAAAATGACCTTGTAAAAATATCAGGCTACGTCTCCAAGCCGGAGCTCAGCCGTAGCGGCTCTGATCTGCAGTCTTTCTATATCAACGGGCGCAGCATTTCCTCAAAGGCTATAAGCAATGCCATCAGGCTTGGTTACTATACCCTTCTTCCTAAAGGCAGGTATCCGGCAGCTTTCCTAAGCCTCAAGATCGACCCCAGTATAGTGGATGTAAACGTGCATCCGCGTAAAACTGAAGTGAGACTCAGCCATGAAAAGGAGATCATGGATGCTGTTACTGCTGCTGTGGAGAAAGCTCTAAGTTCTACTCATCTTGTTCCTGAAATTAAAGTAAAAGATAAGCATTCTCCTATCCAGAAGGTGTTATACGAACCGGTAGATGAAGACGAAAATAAATTTCAAAATAACATACAAGTGCCAACTCGTGTTTTTGAAGAGCCAGCTCCTTATCATCCTCCCACGAAGGATACTGAAAGACGGCTCAAAGCTAGCTCACGCCTTCAGTCAAGGCTGGAATCTTCTCCTCGTGAAGAAGAAAGTGCTTTCGTTGCAGATGATGTGAAGGTAATGGGGCAGTTTGAAGACCTCTACATCGTTGCAGAGGTGGAGAAAAAACTGCTGCTGATAGACCAGCATGCAGCACATGAACGTATCATGTATGAGCGCGTGCTGGATTCCCGGGATATGGGATGGCAAGAGCTTCTGAATCCTGTGACACTTGAGCTTAACCCTAAGGAGAAGATCATCCTGGAGGAGTTCATTCCCTTTCTGGAAGAGGTGGGGTTCAGTATCTCCGAGTTTGGTCCAAGTACCTATGTAGTAACCACTGTACCAATCATATTTGGCAGAATGGGAAGCCCAGATGTTGTGCATGACATCGTATCTGATCTGCTCTCTGTTGGCAGGATCAAGGATGATACGGAGATATATGGTCATGTTTTCAGCACCATGGCCTGTAGGGCTGCTATAAAGGCCGGTGCAGTGTGTAATAAGGAACAGATGGCTGATCTGATAAGGCAACTGAAGAACTGTAAGAATCCATATACATGTCCTCATGGCCGTCCGACTATGATCTCTTTTGCAAGAGAAGAACTGGACCGCATGTTCAAAAGAACGGGATGAATTCGCTACTTTTATAACTTTGTACCACAATTGAGTTTTCAATGATAGACCCGGTGAACAAATCCAAGATCCCAGATGAGTGGGTTGCGCGTTCCGATGTACCCAGGGACGAGCTCATAAAAGGTATTGAAAACGGAAGACTTGTCCTCTTAAGTGATGGTTCTGTGCTCAAGAGGGGTTATACCACCGGGACAACAGCAACAGCTGCAGCCAAAGCAGCAGTGCTTTCGCTGCGTAAACCTGTTTCCCATGTATCTGTGCCTACCCCTGTGGGATTGAGAGCGGAGATGGATGTGCATGCTGTCAATGGCCATGCTGTTGCTGTAAAGGTGTATAATGATCATGAATCCGATATCACTCGTGGTCTTGAGTTCGTGGCGGATGCCAGAGAAGTTGATAGCATCGTTATTAGGGCAGGAGAGGGCATTGGTATCGTTACAAGGGAAGGTCTGGAGTCAAAAAAAGGTTATCCAGCCATCAATCCAAAACCCATGGGACAGATTAAGGCAGCTATTGCCGAAGCTGTGGAAGAACTTGGATTACAGGGTGCAGAGGTTACATTATCACTTCCTCAGGGAGCTGAAGTTGCCAAACAGACCCTCAACAGCCGTATTGGTGTAGAAGGTGGCATATCCATCCTGGGAACCACAGGATTTGTGGAACCCTGGAACGACCATCTGGGTGAGATGAAAGAGGATCTTATACGCAGCGCTGATAAGGTAGTGCTTACCACCGGAAGGATTGGCATACGCTATTCCACCATGCTATTCCCCGGATACACTGTTGTACTTGCAGGCAGCCGTATATCAGAAGCTGTAGCTGCAGCTAAGGGTGATGTTATTATTTGTGGGCTTCCTGGTCTTGTCCTCAAATGGGGAAACCCGAATATGCTCGAAGGCAGCGGTTATGCCACTGTGGTGGAAATGCTGGAACTGGACCCAGGCAACGAGAGGCTTAAGAAAGCTTTTGATATGGCAGTGGAAAAAGCCAATGGTGCAAGGGTCGTGGTTGTAGATAGAGATGGTACAGTGCTCATGGACAGTGGGGAAAAAGCATGATTATTGTAGGCGTGGGCGTTGGTCCTAATATGCTTACTCAGGAGGCTATTGAAGCCATCCGTAATGCTCCTGTGATTTATGGTTCAGGCAGATCCATTGAGCTTGTAAAGGATTTCATCAATTGTGAAACTCATATCATCAAGAACTACAGGGAGCTTCATCTGCTGCCAGCAGATGCTGTAGTGCTCTCCACAGGCGATCCTATGTTCTCTGGGCTTGGGAAGTTCGCTGGTGAAAACGACAGGGTGATAACGGGCGTCTCTTCTATTCAGGCTTCATGCGCTCGTTTTCATGTAGGGATGTCAAATCTCGCTATGATCACGGCACATGGGCGTGACCCATCACCTGCCAGGGGGGCTCTCATAAGAGAGGTCGAACTCGGAAAGGACATATTCCTGTTGCCCGCAGAGAACTTTGGCTCACAGGAAGTAGCGGCCTTGCTGCATGAAAAGGGTATTGAGGCAAAAATCCACCTTTATGAGAATATCGGCTATCCGGAAGAAAGGGCAGTAACTGGTTCTGTACAAAATCCTCCGCTTGCAGAGTCTGATATGTATTGTCTTTTGATCGTGCAGCACTGAGTTCCATCTGATCTTTAATCATTTTTTTATACTTTGTTATATGTGCAGCTCCTTTCTATAATATTGATTAAGTTATTGGGTATATCTATCTCTTTTACTACTAAACCTTTAATCGTTTGAAACAAGAATCGTTACCTTTATGTATAATAACACGTTAGTCACATTTACCTAACTCAAATTAACTTGATTATTTAGTTGGAAAACGATAGGAAGGTGATAATTATGCATATATTCGAAGGTTTCTTGCCATCACCTTGGTGGCAGTTATGGTTCGTTTTCTCCATACCCATTATCTTATTCGGTATGTATCGCTTGAATAAACTCGTGGGCGAACGCAGGGATATAGTCCCTCTGCTGGCAGTGGCCGGTGCTTTCATCTTTGTACTTTCATCTCTCAAGCTCCCCTCGGTCACGGGCAGTTCATCTCACCCAACGGGTACCGGCATGGCAGCCGTACTTTTCGGTCCGGCAATAACCTCTGTACTCGGCCTTATAGTCCTTATATATCAGGCTCTGTTCCTGAGTCACGGGGGAATAAGTACATTGGGTGCTAACGTTGCATCGATGGGTATAGTTGGTCCCTTTGTGGCCTATGCATTCTACAAGGCGGCTGCAAAAATGAATATGAACTTTTATCTCAACATATTCCTTGCAACTGCAATAGCTGATTGGGTGACTTATGTGACAACATCTGTTCAGCTTGCTTTGGCTTTCCCTGTAGGAGGGGCCCTCACAGTATCGGGTTTCATGTATTCATTCTCCGCATTTGCGGCAGTTTTCGCTACTACTCAGGTGCCACTTGCCATCATAGAAGGTGCTCTCACAGCTCTCATTATGAAATATGTGGTGCAGGTAAAGAGCGATGTGCTTGTGAGCCTACAGGTTCTCACATCAGAGGCAGTGAACAAGCTCAAGGGGGCTATGACATGAAGTTAGAATACATTGTAGGAGCTATAGCAATCCTCTTCATAGCCCAGTTTTTCTATGGACTTGCATCAAATCCGGATTCCGAATTTGGGGGTGCAGATGGTGCAGCAGAGGATGTGATTTCAGGTATTAATCCAGATTATCAACCATGGGATCCTGGATTTCCAAAGTTCGAGCCACCGGGTGGAGAAACTGAAAGCCTTCTCTTTGCTCTTCAGGCATCTATTGGTGCCATAGTTATAGGCTACTTCTTTGGTTACTACAGAGGAAAGAATCAGTCAGGTCAGTAATGGGCTTCATGTGAAGCCCTTTTTTTGAATATGTTTTATGGCATCCTATGCCAATTTTCTCATGCTCTAAAGTTGCCATTATAAAACGTAACTCTTATCTAATATGACTTTTAATCCTCCTTAGAATGGAGCTTTTTTATAAAAACAAATTTGCTTGATTTAAAAAAAGGTAGAAGCAGGAAACATCATGACTCAAATACTGGATGATTACGCCCTTAACAGCCCCCTGCGCGAAAAGAACAACTGGCTCAAGATCGCCATAACAGCTTTCGGGATACTTGTGGGTGTTTCTTCCAATTCTCCTGTCACACCTTTTATAATAGCTCTCTGCATGAGTATTGCAACTATTCATTTCAGCAAGGTGCCTGCAAAATTCTACTTCAAAATTCTTGCTGCACCTGCAGGATTTGTAATGGTGAGCGCTGTGATCATTGCTTTCTTTTCAGGAGCTGGCAGTGAAGTTTTCGGTTTTGATATATTAAGCCATAGATTTGCTGTTACTATTGGTGGTCTTAATATGGCTTTCTTAGTCCTTGCTAGAACCATCAGTGGCATGTCTTGCCTTTTTTTCCTCTCGCTTTCAACTCCCATGATTGAACTTTTCTCTGTACTGAAAGCGACCCGCTTCCCAGATTCCTTCATAGAGATATCCATGATGATGTATCGCTATATCTTTGTCTTCATGGAGGTGGCTATGGGCATCAAGTATGCTCAGACGGTCAGACTGGGCTACAAGGATTTCAGGACTTCCTTCAGATCTATGGGAATGCTGGGTACATCTCTTTTCATAAGAGCATGGGAACAGGGAGAAAAACTCTATATTTCTATGAACTCAAGGTGCTATGATGGCAGGCTTATATTGCTGGAGGAGGATCGTCCGATAAAGAGGTCCGAGGTGGCACTTACGTCCGCATATTTTATTATAGTGCTTGTAGTTTTCTATTCCACGAGGAACATCCTTCTTATCTGAGGTAGATCATGACAATCCTGGAAACCAGAGATCTTGTATACAGTTATCCGGACGGCACAATTGCTCTGGATAATGTGAGTGTCAGGATAGATTTGGGTAAAAAAATAGCCTTTGTGGGCCGCAATGGTTCTGGGAAATCTACGCTCTTCCTTACTCTTAACGGTACCCTGGTCCCGAAAAAAGGAGAGGTGCTTTTCCATGGTGAGCCTGTAAAGTATGATGCAAAGTCCCTGCGCGAACTTCGCAAGAACGTGGGCATTGTATTCCAGAACTCTGATGACCAACTTTTTGCACCCAGCATTTATCAGGATGTGGCTTTTGGCCCCACGAACCTGGGTTACTCCAAGGAGAAAATCAATTCTGTAGTACAGAGCACTCTTGATTATGTGGGGCTTAATCCTCTTAAGAGAAAGCCTCCACACCACTTAAGCGGTGGCCAGAAAAAGAGGGTTGCCATTGCGGGCATTGTTGCCATGGAACCGGAGGTTATCATTCTCGATGAGCCGCTGTCCAATCTTGATCCCGTGGGTGCGGACGAAGTAATGGACCTTCTGAATGAACTGAACTACTTCGGTAAAACAATAATCATCTCGACCCATGATGTAGATCTAGCTTACAGGTGGGCGGATTACGTATTCATCATGACCAATCACCAGATGATTGGCGAAGGAATACCTGAGGATATTTTCAGGAATGAAGAACTTCTCCAGAAGGCGTACCTTAGAAAGCCCCAGATCCTTGAGGTGCATGAGGAGCTGCGCAGACGTAGTCTTGTCAAGGCTAACGGCTGTCCAAAGGATATACCTGGCCTTGTCAGGATACTGAAAGAGCCGGAACTTATGTGGGTAAAAGTGTCTCCAGATGTTAAGGTAGGAGATAGCGTGAACTTAGGTCTGTTGCATGGTGAGTTCGCCCTGACCTATCCTATGGAGGCTGTCAACGGCAGGGTGTTGCATATACATGAGGATTGCATGGCAATAGTGGAACTGAGCAGGCATTATGTACGTGCAGGTTCCATCATGATCTATGATACTGACCATCATGATGCTGGTTTCTTAGAACTTTTCATCGCTCACGGGGATGTGGATACTGTGGGTGCCATGGGCAAAAGGAGCAAACTCATAGCCGAGAGGGACAACATACACCTGGACATTACATCAGGAGTCATCGACAGGTCAATACTCAATGCCCTGTGCGGACAGAGATGTCTTATAATCACACATGGGGGAATGATCTACCATGCCTTTGAACGCATCACCCAATATATTGAAGAAAGCGGTATCAACATCCATGTTGATATAATAAATGAGAATGGGGATATCTCCACTCTTGCAACGGCCTGCACCGGGCAGGTATCATGTGTTCAATCTTCAGAGGAGCACTCGGTATAATTGGGCTACAGACCCTGATAAGTCCTTTTGAGAAGCAAAGCATCTCCTTCATTGTCCGGGCTTTCAGATATAATTAGACCCGTTATCCGGAAGTCCTTGAAAGCCTGTAACAGTTCAACGTACTTAAGATCGGATTCTTCAAGACGCAGATGATTCTTTTCTCCCTTTGGTCCATATTCTATCCCTGAAATATGCACATGCATGTTTTCGAGAGCTTCCCTTCCCAGCACGTTTTCTACTTTTTGAAGTACAGCAGTGAACTCTTCATAGGAATTCTCTTTTCCGTTGCTTCTTGCGTGCAGATGGGCAAAATCGATGCATGGTAAGACTTTCTCCAGCTGGCTGCACATGTTGAGAGTTTCATCGAGGCTGCCGAATTGTGTAGGTTTGCCGGTGGTCTCGGGTCTTAGCACCGTATCGATTCCTTCTTCGGCCATTCTGGCTGTCAGTTCCTGCAGTTTTCGCAGAACCCGGGAGAACACTTCTTCAGGCTTATCTTTTTGGTAGTATGCAGGATGAAATACTATTGAGCGTGCTCCACAGATGGAACCTATGAGTGCAGAGTCATATATCCTCTTGATGCTGGCATCTATCTTTTCAGGTTCTGATGAGTTCAAATTGATGTAATAAGGTGCATGCACGCTAAGGGACACAGTCTTCGATGTGGCTATTTTCTGCACTTCCTTTGCAGAACTGGCTCCCATCTTCACTCCTCGCACAAATTCTATTTCCATGCATCCAAGTTCAAGCTCCTTCACTCTGCGTATACCTTCCATTGTGGTGCCTTTTTTTGAGGAATAAGGTGCACCAGCTGTACCAAAGAGCAATTCTTTGTGGTTCATCAGACTATGCCCAGGTGCTGCTTGAGATCTTTCATGCGCTGTGCAGATATTTTCTGTTCAACCAGTTCCATAATAGTATCGATATCTTCAGGTTCAAGGGAGTGTATGTCTTCTTTGTCTTCCAGTGCAAGTTTCACCAGATAGTCCAGCTCTTCTGCATTCAAGCGCTCCATCCTTTCCCTGAAATCTTCTGCAGACTCTGCTATTTTGTGGGACAAAGGTCTTAGAATAAAAGGATAATTATGTCCCCCAGATGATATTGTGTTTCCGTTAAGCTCAGGTGCAACCTTGCTGAATATTTGCTTGTCCATATCGTTGAATACTCTGCTCATGGATTTTAGTTGTAAAAAGTAGTTTATAAAATTATGTTTCGGTTCAATTCTTAAGATGCCCGTGGATATCTATCTCTCCGAGCACTATCCTTGTGGAAGAGATTCGCATTTGGTCCTCAGCGAGGACGTAATCTATCTTCACAATCTCTATATCCTTCATATTCTTCTCAGCTCTGAGCTTATTTATTTTCAGGGCAACGGAATATGTTTCAGGGGAGACAACAATGTAGTCGTAATTCTTTGCAAGGGTCTTCCCAAAGGAGTCATTCAGCTCTACTATAGTGTATTTCTGGCCTTCTGCTATCTGCTGTATGTATTGTATGACTTTTTCCTTTCGGATACTGTAATCAGGTATCTTGCGTGGCCGCTGGTTTGCCATTTCGTTGGATGTAAGTCCTATGTCGACTTCTCCACTGTCGGCAAGCTCAAAGGCTTTTCTTAAAAGTTTCCGGTGTCCATCATGAAGACACTCAAAAGTTCCACCGACTACTACTCTGGGCATTGGTGGTATAAAGGGTATTTTATAAAATAAATGTTTGCCCGAATATGCTAGGGTGTTCTAACTGTAAACTTAGTTAGTAATTAGTAAAGTATATTACCTTAGGCAAATATTAATCTCATATCTAATTGCATTTTTAGATATTTATTGACAAAGAGGCATTAGTAATGGATAAAATACCAATCAAAATACCTGGTATTTACCTGATCCCAATATCGTCCACTTTCTTAGCGATGTGGGTCTTGGCACTTATACCAATCCCCCCTTCTTATTTTAAGCCTCAGACTGTTGATAGCATATACATATTCAGTTTGTATTTGTTCTCTTTTTTTATCCCTACAGTTGGGCTTTTGCTATTTTTGAATCATATAAAGAAGATCTCCTCAAGATGGTATTGGGGAGTACCCCTGTTATTTACGATAGTATTGATCACATTGAATCGTGATAACAACATATTAGGGCCATTTTATGATACATCTTTCATTGCAAGTTATGTTGAGATCTCGGATTTTCTCTCAAACAATTTTTTTAAGTATTCTGTCTCAATAGTCTATTGTTTTTCGATGTTGCTATTTACTATATCATTACCCGAAAATAAAAGAAACAAAATGTCTATCCCGTTTAGAGTTTCATTATTCACACTTGCTTGCGTTGTTATTTTCACTATAGCTGATTTGTTAGCGAGATACAAATATGTAGGCACAGTATCATTAAGGGAGAATTTTGGACTTTTATATATACTCGGAATATTCTTTTTTGGCCTATCTTTGACATGGTCTGGTATTCACTATGAAATAGAATAATTTTTGTCTCTGGTCAGGGTACTTTGCTGATCCATTTGATTCCATGAATTAGTCATGTGTCAATTATTACTTTCACCCCGCTCTCTTCATGTATATATAGCCTAAAGATCAATAATTCATCGAATTGTGCACCGGAAGTTAACATGTGCACCACAAAGGAGTCTTTAAAAGTGTCAGAAATACTACTTGAGGATCTGGACCATGTCGGTCCCGCAACAGCCCAAAAACTCATAGAAGCAGGCTTTTCAACGGTAGAGGCCATTGCTGTATCTTCTCCCGCAGAACTTGCGGCTACTGCTGATATAGGTGAGTCCACAGCATCTAAGATCATCCAGGCAGCTCGTAAAGCTGCTGACATAGGTGGTTTTGAGACAGGTGATGTAGTAATGGAACGCAGGAAACTGGTAGGTAAGCTCTCAACAGGTTGCAAAGAGTTCAATGAGATCATGGGAGGAGGAATAGACTCCCAGGCCATAACTGAAGTATATGGCGAATTTGGGTCAGGTAAGACTCAAGTTGCTCACCAGTTAGCTGTCAATGTACAGTTACCCCGTGAAAAAGGAGGACTGGATGGCTCTGTGGTAATGATAGATACCGAGAACACTTTCAGGCCAGAGAGGATAAAGCAGATGGTAGATGGCCTTTCAGAGTTATACGGTGAAGACTATGATGTAGAAGAATTCCTCAAGCATATACATGTGGCAAGGGCATACAACTCAAACCATCAGATCCTGCTCGTGGATGCAGCATCGGAACTTGCTAACCAGCTCAAAGATTCTGACAAACCAGTGAAACTACTCATAGTTGACTCCTTGACAGCACATTTCAGGGCTGAGTACATAGGGCGTGGGACCCTTGCTGACAGGCAGCAAAAGCTCAACAAACACCTCCACGACATCCAGAGATTCGGTGACCTCAACAACGCTGTGGTCTTGGTGACAAATCAGGTCATGGCAAAACCGGATGCCTTCTTTGGGGATCCAACAAAGCCCATAGGAGGGCACATACTCGGCCATACTTCTACATTTAGGTTATATATGCGTAAATCCAAAGGTGACAAAAGGATAGTCAAGCTTGTGGATGCACCTAACCTTCCTGATGCTGAGGCAGTGATCTCAGTTACTACAGCCGGCCTGCGTGATCCTTGAACAGCAGGTTTTTAAACTTTTTTTCTGATTAACCTGTATGAAATTTAAAGCCATTGCAGTTGATATTGACGGTACAATCACTTCCATGGACAGAAGACTTGATATGGTAGCAATTGAAAGTCTCCGTTCTCTTAATGTGCCTGTGGTGCTGTCCACAGGCAATATCCTTTGTTACGCACATGCTGCTGCAAGACTCATAGGCGTGGGTGGGATTGTGATAGCCGAAAATGGTGGCATCGTGTCTCCTGGTTTTGATACAGTCCCTATTATGTCTGAATCTGTTAAAGAATGTCAAAGAGCTTTTGATTTGTTATCAGAAAAGTTTGAGCTAATTAAACTGGATTCTGAGCATCGTAAGACTGAGATAGTACTTAGAAGGAACTTTGATGTAGAACTTGCCAAGCAAATCCTTTACGATTATGGTTTTAACGTAGAGATTATTGACACGCATTTTGCTATTCATATAAAGAGCCGAGAAGTTAGCAAAGGCACTGGCCTCATCAAAGTTGCAGAGTTGATGGGTATTGAGCCAAAAGATTTTGTTGCCATAGGTGATTCTGTAAATGATATAGAAATGCTTGAAGTGGCAGGTTTCAGCATAGCTGTAGGCAATGCTGATATGGAATTGAAGCAACTTGCCGATTTTACCGCTTCTTCATCTTATGGGGCCGGCACTGCTGAAGGCATAAGCTACCTTCAAGAACATCGCTTGATCTAAAAAAACAGAATAGGCAAAAGCCGTTTATTCAACAGGCTTGCCTAATGCAACATTTTTATCTACTACTATGTAGTCTTTAATGGCTCTTACAGAAGTAAATGGAAGGAGAATGTACTGGTCATCTGTCCTGTACTTTGAAGTGTCAAGGCTCATGTCTGGCTTGACTATAAGATCTATAAGGTCTCCTGTTTTCCCATCCATGACTATGTTGAAGAGCACACCCAGTTCAGTGCCATCCGTAGCCATTACCTGTTTGCTGGAGAGGTTCTTAGCAAATACCTTCGTCATGTAATTCACCCTAAATCTAAACTTTTCATATATTTATCTGTATCCTATATAAGAGCTTGTTTCTTCTTTCGGCATCCCGCCCTTGAAATGCTCCTGTATCTTCTTATAGTATCCCATAAGGTTCTCAGAAAGCGTAGGTCTTACCTTGTTCATTGCTTCCCTGAAATACTTTATATCTATTTTCTCTACATCAAAGTTCTCTCTAAGAGCAAGCATCACAGCTTCCCTGCATACTGCTTCGATATCAGCGCCGACGTATCCTTCGGTAATGTCCGCAAGCTCATCAATAGATACGTTGCTTGCAAGAGGTATATTTCTGGTGTGTATATGGAAGATATTTCTTCTTCCTTCTCTTGTAGACTGGCCGACAAGCACCAGCCTGTCAAACCTTCCTGCACGCAGCAAAGCAGGATCTATCATGTCAGGCCTATTGGTGGCAGCAATGACAACTATTTCTTTTAGGGCTTCTAGGCCGTCAAGTTCAGTAAGCAATTGGTTTACCACCCTTTCAGAGGCCTTCGCATCCTCTGACATGGAACTTCTTGCAGATGCAATTGAATCTATTTCGTCAAAGAATACCACACAAGGGGCCACTTGTCTTGCTTTCTTGAATATCTCCCTTATAGCACGTTCTGATTCTCCTACCCATTTGGAGAGCATCTCAGGTCCTTTAATGCTTATGAAATTAGCATTGGATTCATTAGCAACAGCCTGGGCCACAAGGGTTTTACCGGTACCCGGAGGTCCAAACAGTAAGATTCCTTTGGGAGGTTTTATACCCATCTGCACGAACTTCTCAGGTTTTGTGATAGGCCATTCTACAGCCTCTATGATCTCCTGTTTGACGTTGTCCAATCCCCCAACATCATCCCATTTCACAGATGGTATCTCCACAAGTACTTCACGCATTGCAGAAGGCCCTATTTCTCTTGAGGCGTTCTCAAAATCAGATCTTGTCAACACTATTTGCTCAAGTTTCTCCTGCGGGATCATCTCGTCATCAAGGTTTATATCCGGCAACACTCTTCTTAAAGCCCTCATGGCAGCTTCCTGTACAAGGGCCAGCAGGTCAGCACCTACAAATGCCTGTGTATTCTTGGCTATCTCTTCCAGGTATTTCTCATCCACATCGCTGCCAAGTGGCACACCGCGTGTATGGATCTGCAGGATCTCCAACCGCCCTTTAGCATCAGGAACGCCTATCTCTATTTCTCTGTCAAACCTTCCTGGCCTGCGCAGTGCAGGATCAATAGCATCCAACCGGTTGGTGGCCCCTATCACCACTACCTGTCCACGTTCTTCCAGGCCATCCATCATGGTGAGTAATTGGGCTACTACACGGCGTTCTACTTCTCCTGTAACGTTCTGTCTTTTTGGAGCAATGGAGTCTATCTCATCAATGAATACTATGGATGGTGCATCCTCTTCAGCCTCTTCGAATATCTTACGGATGCGCTCTTCACTTTCACCATAGTATTTCCCCATGATCTCAGGGCCTGCAATGTAGAGGAAATTTGCTCTAGATTCGTTTGCTACTGCCTTGGCTATAAGGGTTTTTCCGGTTCCCGGAGGTCCGTATAATATAATTCCCTTTGGAGGTTCTATATTTAACCGCTGGAAGAGCTCAGGATGTTTGAGAGGCAGTTCTATCATTTCTCTCACTCTCTGTATCTCATCCCCGAGTCCACCTATATCCTCATAGGTAATGCCCCTTGCTGCGCTTTCATATCCTCTAACCGGTTTCTGGCGCAGTTCTATTTCGGTGGTGTCATTGACTATGAGTACAGAATCGTGAGGCTCAGCCTCAACAGCTATAAGGGGTATTGCTTGCCCCCCAGAGGACTGACTTGCCATGGGCTGTGTCATGGAACTAATGATGGGTATCACGTCACCCACCACAAAAGGCCTCTTTAATATGTTCCGTTTTATAATCTCTTTAATATGATCGCCATACTCCATCACCACTCCTTCCGGAGGCGCCAGTACTAAACTTGTAGCAGGTTCGAATTCCGCTCTTTTGATCGTTACTCTTTCTCCGATGCCCACTCCTGCATTTTGGCGGATGAAGCCATCTATCCTGACAATGCCCTGTCCCCAGTCCTGACGGTCTGCTCTCCACACTTTGGCGCATGTCCTCCTCTTGCCGGTTATTTCTACAATATCCCCGGGAGAGAGCTGTAAGCTCAGGAGAGTGCTGGGATCCAGACGAATGATACCGCGTCCGAAATCGTTCGGATGGGCTTTTTCAACCTTGATTTGTACTTCGTCCATAATGTCATCCTGTAATTGAATCTCATATATAGTCCGATTATAGGTATTTATTTTTATCTAATGCATAAAAATAAATGCACCGGTATCCGGGCTATAAACTTGAGCTTATCATCACATTTTACATTCACTAATCTAATTTAACTTTAAGTTTTCCTAAAAAGCATTTTCTGCCACCTTGTTTATTTTGACAGTCGTATTGCTTATATATTTTGGTATACATATTCATATTGACCAAAGCCATGGGGGTGAGTTTTTGGCAGAGAAAAGTACGTTAGACTGGATAACATTAGTGCTCGTTATCATCGGAGGCCTTAACTGGGGACTCTTCGGAATATCTCCAGATTTGAACCTGGTGGCACTTATATTCGGCTACAGCATCATAGCAAGGATAGTTTACATCCTTGTAGGTCTGTCTGCATTGTATATGATCTATTATGCAACCAAGAAATAAAAGTGATCAGATCTGTAAGATCTGATGTTTTCTTCTTTTCATTCCATCATTTGCCTGGTGAGGCTGCTCCTTGCCATGTAAATCTCGGAAAGTGAGAGTTCAATGGAGGTCTCGGCCAGTTTTATCATTAACTTATCGCCGCCCACAGTACCTATTATGGTATATGGAACTCCCTGCAGTGCTTCCTCTATCAATTTTGGTTCAGAGGTGGCAAGAATGGCTCTTAGATAGGATTCTGAAAATAGTGCATCGTCTGCTCTTAGACCATCACATGCTTTGCTGAGGTCCACATTTGCTCCTATGCAGGGGCACATCTCAGACAGTGCGACTCCTAATCCGCCGAGTGAAACATCATGGGAGGACGTGACCTTTCCTGTACTAACTGCCTTTATCACAGAGTCCACTATTTGTGTAGCATTCTCAGGTACCTTAGGGGCATTGCCATCCATCTTCTTATCTATCAGGCTATAATATTCTGAGCCACCAAGCTCATCCCGTGTCTCTCCGACAAGAATTATTGTGTCTCCCTTATTTGCAAAGGAAGACAGGGGTGTGCCTGCAACATTATTTGTTGTTCCCACAACACCTATGGATGGAGTGGGGAGAATTGCTGTATCAAATTCGTCACTTTCATTATAAAGTGATACATTTCCGCCTACCACAGGTATCTGCAATTCTCTTGAACCATCACCTAATCCAAGTATGGCATTTTTTAAGTACCAGTATATATCTGGCCTTTGGGGGTTGCCAAAATTGAGACAGTCCACAAGAGCCAGTCCTTTGCCCCCTTTTACTGCAATGTTCATTGCATTTTCGTATACAGTACCCTTTCCTCCCTGGTAGGGGTCCAGCATGGTATGCCTGGGGTTACAGCCACAGGAGAGTATTATTCCCTTGTCCCCATCTATGCGTAATACCGAAGCATCGTCACCGGGTTTTACTGTGGTCCTTATCTGCACTTCGTGATCATATTGTCTGTATATCCATTCCTTTGATGCCACGTTGTGGGAGGAAAGTACTTCAAGAAGTGTCTGCCTCAGATCAGCTGGCATCTTTGTTTTTTCCCATGCAGTTCTCTCAGCTGGTGCACTGGCAGGCATTTCGCAGGTAGGGGCACCTTCGGCAAGCAATTTGATTGGAATGTCTGCAACAATCTCGCCCTTGAACTCTACGGTGTAGTATAATCTTTCAGTGAGCTCTCCTATCATACTGGCGTTGAGATCATATTTCTTGGCGATGGCCAGTACAGCATCCACGTTATGTGGTTCTACTTCGAACAGCATACGTTCCTGAGATTCTGCAATAAGGATCTCATATGGTACCATGCCTTTTTCTCTGAGTATAACCTTATCAGCGATTATATGCATTCCAAGATTTCCTTTGGATGCCATCTCGGAGCTGGCTCCGGCAAGGCCTGCTGCACCGAGGTCTCTGCAGGATTTCGCATATCCACTTTCCACTACTTCCAAAGTAGCTTCAATAAGCAGTTTTTCAGTGAACGGGTCTCCTATCTGGATGCTTGGTCTGTCTTCTGCTTCGGAGCTTTCGGATAGGTCTCTGGAAGCAAAAGATGCACCGCCCAGGCCGTCCCTTCCAGTTGTAGATCCCATGAGGACCATTTTATTGCCGGCACACTGAGATATTGCTGTTACTATGTTTTCTTTCTTTGCGAGGCCTATGCATGCAACATTCACAA
>DAKU01000029.1:46409-47383 GCA_002508425.1 Methanosarcinaceae archaeon UBA470 | reverse complement strand
TCTGCAAGGGAACCTGGCGTAAGCTGAGCTTCATAATCACCCAGTCTCATTGTGGCTCCCATATCCTCCACTCCTTCCTGCTCAGGAAGTATATCTATGACGGGATAGGGGGTATCCTCATTGAATTCAGTACTGTTGGCTCCTTTAAGACCCACTACATTCCTTGCGAACTCTATGACGGCTAGCTGCATTCCAAGACAAAGACCTAAAAATGGTATATTGTGCTCGCGTGCATACCTTATAGCCATCATTTTACCTTCAGTTCCTCGCTCCCCGAAACCGCCTGGAACCAAAATGCCATCATATGCATCAAGCTTTTTGAGACATTCGGGATCTTCCTCCAGCTTTTCTGCATTCATCCAATCAGCAACATAGTCGCAGCCACATTCTATTGAAGCATGTTTGATAGATGCACTGATACTGAGGTATGAATCTTCAAGGTGTGTGTACTTTCCTACGATACAAATATTAACCTGGCCCTTAAGCTTCTTCATACGCTCTACCATTTCAACCCATGCAGAGTCGTAGGTGGTAGATGTTAGACAAAGACGCTTGATCAGATATCGGGTGAGACCTTCTTTATCCATCAACAGAGGCAGTTCATAGATGTCCTTTGCATCATGGGCACTGATAACAGCTTCTTCTGGTACATCACAGAATAGAGATATCTTTGAAACGGTACTTCTAGAAAGAGGCTCCTTACATCTGGCGACAATGACATTCGGTGTCAATCCCAGTTCTCTGAGCTCTTTGACAGAATGCTGGGTTGGCTTTGTCTTCTGCTCACCCTGGGTATCTATTGGTACAAGCGTCACATGGACAAAGACAAGGTCTTCAGTCTTCTCTTCACGGTGCATCTGCCTGACAGCTTCAAGGAAAGGCATGCTTTCAATGTCACCTACAGTGCCTCCCACTTCAATAAGACAGATATCTGCACCACTCTTTGCTGCAACCTTTCTGATCTTGTCCTTAAT
>DAKU01000029.1:0-46380 GCA_002508425.1 Methanosarcinaceae archaeon UBA470 | reverse complement strand
AAGACCTCTCCGTGCTGGTAGGGACTCATAGTCCCCGCATCAATGTTAATGTATGGATCGATCTTGATGGCAGTGACCTTGTATCCTATGTTCTTAAGGTTCCTGCCAATGGATGCGGCAGTGATGCCTTTTCCAAGACCGCTCATAACTCCGCCTGTAACTACGATATATTTCATGTGGCTCAACTACCTCGATCACTTGAATATTGGAAGCTTTATTAAGAGATATACACAGAATGCAGTAAAAACTATTGATAATGCTACTGAAAAATAGAAACCGTGCACAATGCTGATTCCATACGAGAATATTCTTGAAACTGTAACTATAAGTAGGATTACCAGCAGGATTCCTGAAAGAAATACTGTTACTTTGGAGATCGCAGTCTCATAATTACATTTCAGCATATCAAAGGATACATCCGGTAACTGCTCTTTCCATGTACCAGCAGACTTCTTTTTCTTTACATATACTTGATTAGGTGCTGACAGGGAGTCATCGACCTCTATGGATCTGGCGTCAGTGCTTGTTAATGATTGGCCAAGGACCATGGAAAAACTACTCTTCCTTGCGCCGTGGCTGACTGTAACAAAAAAATCCCCTTGATATATCTTTTTTCCATCGAATGGTATACGGACTACTACGGGGACATAATCTTCATGAGTTACATATGGATTATCTTCAAGTATTGTGATATTATGCTTGAGAGTATCGCTTACGGAAATATGTACATGTGTAGGTGAGCCGTAATTGATAATTACAATCTCAAAGCTCTTTTCCTCTCCCGGAGAAAGAGGTATCTCCATTGACTCCATATCAAATTCAATGGAATTAATGCCCAGTCTGTTAATGTGAACTACTTGCAATTGATGTCCCTCATTCCCTCAAGTGTGGAGGCAACATATTAGGTATTCCTTCATCTATTGGATAATACTCATTGCACTTCTTACAGTACAAAGTACCTTTTATTATTTCGTTGCCCTCTTTGCTTTGAATGTTTAGAACAAGGTCGCCCTTACATAAGGGGCAAGCAAGAATCTCCATTAGTTCCTCTTTCACAGCTGCTCACCACCACCAACATACATTACAGTAAATATCAAGGTTTTGGTGTCATTTCTATTAGTTTAGGGGTAGTTCGCCAATGTCGCGCTTTAAAGTCTCCATTTCATATTTCATGCTTTCCAATAAATTACTCGCTTTTATGTCATTAAATTCAATAGCACTCTCTACTTGTTCTGCCAATTCCGCTAAAATATTAAAACCAATATTAAGAGCAGTACCTTTTATTTGATGCGCATATCTTTTGACTTCTTTCACATTCTTTTCTGAAAAAGCAATTGTCAGTTTTTCGAGATTAGTGGATAGAGATATTAGTGCCGTAGTTACTAGATTGTTTATTAATTCTTCATTGTTACCCAGGTTTTCCATTAAAAGTCTCTTGTCAAAATGAACAGGTTGATACTTCTTATCTATACATTCTTCAGAAGAGTCATGGTCAACCAGCCACCTCTGCAAAACAGATTGAATCGTGCCTGATATAACAGGTTTTGTGATATAATCGTCCATCCCTGCTTGCTTGCAGCGTTCCAACTCGCCTTTCACAGTGCCAGCAGTTAGTGCAATTATTGGAACATGACTTTTGCTGTTCGCTTCAAAGTTCCTAATAGCCATTGCAGTCTCATATCCACTCATTCCGGGCATTTGTATGTCCATCAATATCAAATCCGGTGTGATTTCCTTGAATATTTGTAGCGCCTCTTTTCCATCTCTTGCTTTAAGAACATTTACTCCGGGTATCAATTTTGAGACAATTGCTGAAGCCAACATTATATTAGTTTCATTGTCATCAGCAATCATAATGGAGTAAACTTTATCCCAAAGATGAATCGCTAATGGCGTTTTTATTTCGGTCCTGTGTTCTTTATGTTTGCCTTCAAAAGAACTAAGCTTATCAAACACTTCAAAAAATTCTGTTATTTTTACCGGTTTAACCAGGGAATGGATGCCCAGCTCTTTTAACTCATCAAGTATCTGGGGTCCATCATTAGAATTATATAATAAGATCATTTGCTGTTTATCTGGACTTAATTGGAACTTTTCCTGTACGCTACGAACAAATTCTAAACCATCCATGTCAGGCATGTGGTAATCAACAATGATCAAATCGTACTTTTTTTCTGTATTGAGCATTTCGAACGCTTCTGTTGTAGTAGTTACAAGAGACGTTTGAATGCCCTTTTTTTGCAGCATGTTTTTCAATATGGAACAATTGGCGATATTATCATCCAATATAAGGGCATTATGAATGCTCATTCCCTTACTACCGATTGGTTCACCTTGCTCTACCCGGAACCTGACAGTAAAATAAAATGTACTTCCTTTTCCAGGTTCACTTTCGAGTTCAAGTCGCGAACCCATTTTATTAAGTAATTTATTAGAAATTGTCAGTCCTAGTCCCGTCCCGCCAAACTTGCGAGTGATAGACCCATCTGCCTGTGAAAACGATTCAAATATCTTACTATGGCTCTCTTTAGAGATGCCAATCCCACTATCACGTACTGAGAAGGTGAGTTCAATTTCATTTGTTTTATCTAAGATATTAGATGCTTCAATTTTTAACTCAACTTCTCCCTTTTCAGTGAATTTGATTGCATTTCCCAATAGATTGATCAGCACTTGTCGCAATCTTAACTTGTCGACAATTACATAAAAAGACAAATCCGGTGATATGTTCAATAATAGTTCTAGGTTCTTTTCATGAGCCCTGTATTTCACTATATCCGTAACCTGCTCGCTCAATTCAATCAGATTCGTTCTTTCTGGATAAAGCTCTAATTTGCCAGCTTCTATCTTTGAAAAATCAAGCACATCATTGATCAGGTCAAGCAATGAGTTAGCTGAGGTATTTACTGCTTTTACATACTGGAATTGTGAATCCGTAAGATCTGTTTGCCTAAGCAGATCAGAAAAACCAATCACACCATTAAGGGGTGTACGTAACTCATGGCTCATGCTGGCAAGAAATTCGCTCTTGGCATTGTTGGCATGCTCCGCCTTAGCAGTCATGCAGTTGGCATGGGAAATAGCAGCTTCCAGATCTCTATTTGCTTTAAGAAGTTCTTCTTCAGCATGTTTACGTTCAGTAATGTTGCTCAGTAAGAGCATTTGCCCTTTCATGTCATTATGTTCGTCGTAAAGTGGTAGAAAATCTATGTTTAACCAGAGAGTTTTTTCCCCATCGTTTCTTTTAACTTCTATATTTTCCCGTTGTTTTAGATCATTTCCCTTATTTAATAATTCAGGCCATGAGTTAAGCACTTCAGATGCTGGTTTACCTATATCCTTTGTATTTATTCCCAGAAACTTGGTAGCCTTTTTGTTATAATCTACCATTCGGGAAAATGAATCAAAAACAATAACTCCCTCCGTAATATTTTCAAAAAGTAAACTCCGGGCCAGAGGGGATAGATCTAATAATCCATAACGTGTCAATCCAATAAAAACCAAGAGACTGCTAAATATCAAAGAAAATGGAAAAGGGTCTACTCCAGGGGATAGAATTCTTGATAGGGAAGCCAATAAGGTAAAAAAAGGAACCATAAAACCAACGATCACAATGCTAGTTTGCTTGCGAAAAGCTGGTGATGATCCTAACCACATGTTTGAAAGAATAGCTATGCTCAAGAAAATACAGATCATTGTATAAATCTGCTGAACCCAATGCCATGGCTGGTATTTAATAATGAGGATAGGGACAAATCCTTTTGTATCCACTTGTATGTCGGAGTAGTATAAATAATGAAAATCATTTGTAAAAATAAGAATGACTGTAATTAAAGGGATAATAAGAATAGATACAATTTCATATATTGAAAGTTGTTTTTTCCTGCCAGTATAACTGAGGGAAAAAAGAAGAAAAAAAGCTGGAATCCATGCTGCACCAATGGACTCAAGTTTACGGAACATAAAGGTATCTTCTACTGTTACAGAAGATATTTCAAATGCATAAAAAAGTGAGTAGACGCCAGTGAAAAGCAGAAGTAGAGAAAAATAAGATGCACCGGGTGACTTTTTTACTCTGCTGGTGTATAATGCAATGATACTCAAAACCAGCCATGAAACAATCAAGGGAATTGAATATATATTTAAGGCCATAATTATCTTTTCTTTTAATCTTTGAAACTTTGTTGATGTTATCTTTCAAATTGTGGACTCGGACATTTGCTTGATGAGTTTAAGCAGCCGGATATTCAGTCATATTTATTCAGTCTATTTTTATCCCCACTCTGATATAATAGTATTGCACAATTTAACCATTTATATTAATTACGTAGAAACTAATGGGATTGTTAAGTTCTGAAGTGTATACATTGTACATGTATAAAACAAAATAGAAGATTATATTCAAGTACTTTCTATTTTTTTCAATGCAGTTCTGTTTCTGACGAATATTGCAATCAATATATTTTTATAGGACCATTGTATAATTAGGATTACTATAAAATTAAAAATATAGATTAGCTCTATTAAAATAGTAATCTATCGGTGAGGGAACATGGCAAAAGTAATGATTGTGGATGACGCGGCTTTTATGCGCATGGTCATCAAGGATATTCTTACAAAGAACGGACATGAAGTTGTTGCCGAGGCCGTAGATGGCCTTGATGCGGTTAAAAAATATCCGCAGGTCAAACCGGAATTAGTCTTCATGGATATAGTCATGCCAAATATGGAAGGCATAGATGCGCTCAAAAATATCATGGCATCAAACCCTGATGCAAAAATAGTGATGTGTTCTTCCATAGGACAGCAGTCTGTAGTTACTGAGGCTCTTAAAATCGGAGCTAAGGACTTCATTGTAAAGCCATTTGATGCAAAGAAAGTACTCGAAGTAGTTAAGAAAGTAATGTGAATATGACCATCCGTGTACTCGTTGTTGACGATTCTGCCCTAATGCGCAAGATAATCTCGGATATACTCAACAGTGATCCGGGGATCAAGGTTATCGATACAGCTCGCAATGGCCAGATCGCTGTGGAAAAAGTCGAGCAGCTCAGACCCGACGTGGTTACACTTGATCACGAGATGCCTGTGCTGGACGGCCTTCATGCTCTTGGATACATAATGAGCGAATGTCCCACGCCTGTGATCATGCTTACGGCCACAGATGAAAAAGGAGCAGAACTGACATTGAATGCTTTTGAATATGGAGCAGTTGATTTTATTCAGAAGCCTTCCGGAACTATAAGCCGTGATATAGAACAGATTGCAGAAGAGATCAGAACTAAAGTTAAGGCTGCTGCAAAGGCACAACTCAAGAATCTCCATTTTATGGAAGATCGTGTGATATGTTCCGAAACGAGAAAAACACATTCTGATAGACCAAAGGCAATATCCAATCCTCAAAAATCCAGTCCAAGGCGTGTAATGACGAAGAAGATACTTGCAATAGGTTCATCCACGGGTGGACCGAGAGCTCTGGAGAAGGTAATTCCTAAGCTTCCTCATGACTTGAAGGCTGCAGTGTTGGTCGTACAGCATATGCCTGCAGGGTTTACTGCATCATTATCTCAAAGACTTAACGCACAATCTGAACTGGAAGTAAGGGAAGCAAAAGATGGTGATCTAATACGTGAAGGTGTTGTGCTCATAGCACCTGGTGATTATCATATGGAAGTTATCCAGAAGATGGTAGATGGAAAAACAGTAGAAGTGGTTTCGCTTAACAAAGAACCCCGGGAACAGGGTGTAAGACCCTGTGTGAATGTATTGTTCAGATCATTAGTTCCCATATATGGGGCTAATATCCTTTCAGTTATCCTGACCGGTATGGGCATGGATGGAGCTGAAGGGGTGGAGCTAATAAAAAAAGCTGGAGGGAAAGCCATAGCGGAGGATGAGAAATCATGTGTAGTCTATGGTATGCCAAAGGCTATAGTTGATCGTGGACTGGCAGATCGTGTAGTACCCCTTGACATGGTAGCTGCAACAATTCAGCAGGTCATATGAAGAATATCACACAATGGTTGAAAGTCGCGGCTGGTGGAAATTATGGAAATGTCGGAATACAAAGATATATTTAAGGCTGAATCTGAAGAGCACCTTCAGCAACTAAATGAGTCGTTGCTAGGACTGGAACAGAACCCAAATGACATGGAATACATCAATAACATGTTCCGTTCTGCTCATACCCTGAAAGGGATGGCTGCAACTATGGGTTTCAATACTATTGCTGAACTCACCCATGAGATGGAAAATGTCATGGATATGATCAGAAAGTCCCAGATAACTCTTACCGAGAAAATAATCGAGATACAATTTGAATGTCTGGACACCTTGGAAGTGCTTGTTGAGAATATTGATAATCCTAGTGCTATAGATGTATCAACGCTGCAATCCAAGCTCCACAATGTGATTGTTTCACCATCAACTGCACCACCAGTCACGACAAAACCAACACCTTCTGTTGCAATAAAGGAAAATGCTCCTGCAACAGAGGCCACCAACGAAGTTCTTCCTACAAAGAATGTCGATGTTGCACAAACAGCAACTCATAACGGAGTCATAAAGCAGGAAATTGAGTTCACTCAGGAAGAACTGGCTGAAATTCAGCACTTAAAAGAAAATGGTCAAGAACTATTTTTCATAAAGGTATTTTTGGACGAATCATGTGTCCTTAAGGCGGCCCGCTCAAGCATGGTACTTATGAGCCTGGACAAGATCGGGAAAGTAGTTAAAACCAAACCTGCAGAAAAAGAACTTGAAGAAGAAAAGTTCGATTTTAGTTTTGTAGTGGTTGCTGCAACTTCTGAAGGAGTGGCATCAGTCCAACAGAAGATAGAGAACATTTCAGAAGTAAGTAAAGTTGAAGTAAATTCTCTGTTCTCCAAAGAAGAAAGTGCAGATCTCGATATAGAAGAAACTACAAATGAAAAAATCTCCGATTCAACAAACAAAAATTCTGTACAACAAAAGAAAAATGAATCTGTAAAGACTGGGCAAAGCATCAGGGTCAATATTGAGAGACTTGATAACCTCATGAATCTTGTTGGGGAACTTATCATAAATAAAATCAGGCTGAACCAGCTTGCCACAGGTATAAAATCAAAAGATCTCGAAGAAGCTCTAGGTACACTTGACCGGCTTACTAATGAGATACAAACAGAGGTAATGGAATCAAGGATGGTTCCCATTGACCAGATCTTTAGCCGCTTCCCGAGAATGTTGCGGGATCTGGCAAAATCTGAAGGCAAACAGATCAACCTTGTGATAGAAGGTAAAGAAATAGAGCTTGACAGGACAGTTCTGGATGAGATTGGCGATCCTCTGGTACATCTACTGCGAAATGCTGTGGACCATGGTCTGGAATCACCTGAAGAACGTGCAAAAGCAGGCAAGTCACCAGAAGGACTTGTACGCCTTGCAGCTTCAAGGCAGAGGAATACTGTACTTATTGAAGTACAGGATGATGGAAAAGGTATGGATCCTGTTAAATTACGGGAGGTTGCTGTAAGAAAGAGCCTTATGAGCAAAGAAGAAGCTGCCAAGCTCTCAGATGAAGAAGCTCTTAATTTGATATTCCTCCCTGGCTTTAGTACTAATACTGTTATCACCGATATTTCTGGCCGTGGTGTAGGGATGGATGTTGCCAAGACCAAAATAGAATCTTTGGGTGGTAACGTATCTATAAAATCAGTATTAGGAGAAGGCAGTATTGTTACTCTTCAACTACCCCTTACTATTGCGATCATCCAATCATTAATGATCAAGACAGCAGGTGAAACATACGCTATACCGCTTAACAATGTGGTAAGAGATGTAGGCATAAAGTCGAAGGATATCAAGACAATAGAAGGTCAAGAAGTTATACTCTTGCGTGGCGAGGTTTTGCCCCTATTGAGGCTTGAAAAGCTACTTGATAGCCATGTTGAAGAAACTACTAAAGAAAACCTGATAGTGGTGGTTGTAGAAAAGCTAGGGAATCACTTTGGTTTCGTAGTTGATGAACTCTTGGGGCAGCAGGAAGTCATAATCAAATCTCTTGACAGCAAAATGCTGCGTAGCGTCAAGGGATTTGCAGGTGCCACTATACTGGGAGATGGTACTGTTTGTCTTATACTTGACATAGGAACATTGGTTTGATATTTATGGAGATGTGATCATGGCTGAACTCGATGAAATTACTAAAGGTGCCTTCCAGGAAGCAGGCAACATAGGAATGGGACACCTGGCTACATCACTTTCAAAAATGGTTGATCGTGAGGTAAAGATAGACATTCCAAAAGTGGATATGTATTCACTTGAAAGAATAATGACTGAAGCCTCTGACATTAAGCAGAAAAGCGTTGTAGCGATTCACTTAAAAATCACAGGTGACGTTAGCGGTGGAACACTAATATTGCTTCCCAAATACTCAGCACTTTCGTTTGTTGATCTGATGAGGAAAAAACCAATAGGTAGCACCCATGCTATCCAGGAGGAAGAAGTAAAGCGACTGAGGGAAATGGGGCTGCGCCTGTGTGCTGCATATATGAAAGTAGTTAACGAGTTTCTGGGTGTGAACCTGCAAATAGGTGATCCTGAGGTATATGTCGATATGGAAGGTGTCGGGAAATATATCCAGCAAACTATAGGGTCCCTTGCAGATGAGTTCATTGTTGTCAAAGGAGTAGGTTATGTGCCTTCGACTAATTCCAGAAACGAATTCAATATGCTCTTTGAGCCTGGAGCATCGGACATTATTCTTGCTGCCGTGATGAAAAAGATGATGGGATGATCTGTTCAGGTCACACACTGTCTAAAAAAAGTTATATAATCAAATCAGTGAAATCGAATCTAAATTGAAGGAGTTGGCTAGATGTTAAAACTTGAGTCCTCTGAAGATCAGGAATATTTGAAATTAAAGGGCCTTATTAAAAAGAATTTGGGCTTCAACTGTGAACAATATAAGGATGCACATTTCAAACGAAGAATCGATGTAAGAATGAGGACCACGAATTCTAAAAAATATGGGGAATACGTACAATATCTTACCACTCATAAAGAGGAATATCAACATCTTATGGATGCACTCACTGTGAATGTGACCAACTTCTTTAGGAACTCGGAAACTTATGAAATTGTGGAGAAGGAAGTTCTGCCTGCTATCATTAAGTCAAAGAGTACTGGACTTAAGAATATAAGAATATGGAGCGCAGGTTGTTCCATAGGTGTTGAGGCATATTCCATTGCCATACTACTAAAAAAAATACTTGGCAATAATTTCCCTAAATATAACATCCAAATTACAGGAACAGATATAGATAAAGATATTATCAAAAGAGCCGAGGAAGCAATTTATACTGATTTGGAAATGAAAGAAGTTCCGAATGATATACGTATTAAATATTTTGATAAGATCGGTGATAGTTACCATTTGAAAGAGGATATCAAGAAGATTGCAAAATTCCGCAAGAACGATCTGATATCTGGGGAGAAACTGACAGGTTTCGATGCAATTTTCTGTCGCAATGTTACCATCTACTTTGAGAAACAATTGCAAGAGAACCTCTACATGGACTTCTACAATGGTCTTAACAAAGATGGTTTTTTTGTAATGGGAAAGACTGAAACTTTGATAGGTCCTTCAAAAGATCTGTTCAAAGCATTCAATCCAAGAGAAAGAATCTATCAAAAATGAAAATTCGGTTGGCTTAACTAAAAGAGATGGTATTATGGTTTATGATGTTTCCAAACTTACTGATTTCCATTATAGTGCTTTAAAAGAAATAAGCAATATAGGAATCGGTCATGCGGTTACTTCTCTTGCAACTATGCTTGGCAACGAAGTAAAAATTATGACTCCTAACCTGAGAGTTGCCAAAATCGAGGAAGTGGCAGAATATTCCGGTGGTGCTGATAAGCTGGTATCAGGAGTTCTTATGAAATTATCCGGTGGCATAAATGGTTATATGGTTATGCTCTTACCGCTGGAAAGTGCACAGCTTATATGTAAAACAATAACCCAGGAAGAAAGCCCGGATATAACCAATCCAATGAATGAGTCTCTTATCTCTGAAGTTGGCCATATTTTGGGCAGCACTTATATGACTGCTTTTTCAGACTTTCTAAAAGTGGATGTTTTTGCGTCTGCACCATTCCATACATACGATATGATCGGTGCCATAATGGATAATATACTTATTCAGATGAGCCAGGAAGTTGAACATGCTATCATTCTAGATACTCTGTTCATGCTGAAAGGCAATGGCATGGATGGGAAAATTCTTACATTGTTCGACCCCATATCCCTAGAATTAATTCTGGGGCACGTAGATGCAATGTTTCATTGATCTTTGATTTATCGATTGATACTATGATAGTGATAGGAATGGCAGACTATGCTGTGACTCGTAGTCCAGAGAAATTAACAACACTGGGTCTGGGCTCTTGTATAGGCATTGCCATTTATGATCCGGTTACCAAGATAGGTGGGCTGGTACATATAATGCTGCCAACTATTGAAAATGCACGTTTCAAGGATAATCGTGCCAAATTTGCAGATAGTGGTATTCCCTTTCTTGTTGAAGAGATGGTACATGCTGGTGCATCACGTAGAAGAATGGTAGCCAAAATAGCTGGCGGGGCAAAAATGTTCTCTTTTAACGCTGATACAAACCTGAACATTGGTGAACGAAATATTCAGGCCACAAAAGTTGTACTAGCTGAGATGAAAGTGCCGATAATAGCTGAGGATACTGGAAAGAATTATGGACGCACCGTAGTGCTGGATACTGATACAGGAATTTATTTTATTAGAAGTGCAACGAAAGGGGAGACTCAACTTTGATAGTTAAATATTTATATTTACACAAAGATATATATTGTTCGGGAGGTAAAAATGCTTAGTCCCGATCTCACGATTCTGCATATCTTATTCATATCCATTTCTCTATTGGGGGGAATGGCTGCTACTTATTTCTGGATTAAGGTCTATGAAGACACAAAAAGAGGTTCAATTGCTTGGCTTCTTCTTGCTCTGACAGCAATATTCCTTATCACTACCGCAATCTTTCCTTCATTTGCAGTTGTAGCTACCGATCCAAATGTGGTTGAAACCATATTGTTATTCCTTTGTTTCTGGAGCGCTGTGTACACAAGTATTTTTGCAGCAGCTGGTTTTTTGATGTTCAAGGCTTTTAAGACAATCCCTCGCCAAAACCTGGGTGATTTTCTCATAGAAGGAATGGTGTTCAGGAAGCCTGAGCAAAAGACAGAGAAATATAATTCGAATGATACTGAAAATATTTCCAAGTTATTAGAATGGTCAACATTGATCGAGTACACTCCACGCACACGCTATGAAGATTCAGTAATAGAAATGTGCCTGCGCTTTTATGGTGAAACTATGAATGTTGTGCTAGTCTCTACCGAGCCTCGCACTTCTTTATACAAGAACAGGCTTGGAGAGTTAGTGGATATCGGAGCTATGAAATTCATCGAATTATCCTCTACTGAGGAAAAACTAATGGAAAAAGATGGCATTATCATATTACCAAAGAATGATCTTGATAGCTTCTTTGACCTGACAAGTAAGCTTCCAGCAGGCTGTGCCTTGATATTCGAACCGTTCTCTGATTTGCTCCTGACAGAAGGAGAAGACGCTACCTATACTTTTGCATCAAGAATGGTCGAGAAATTTGCATCTAAAGATATCTTGCTTATCGGCCTGATCAATAACCTTGCACATCCAAAGGATATAGTTAGTAGACTTGAAGGGCTTTTTGTGAATATTGCTGAAGAGTCTGATAACAGTATAAAGGTAGTAAAAGGTGGAAAAGAAGAGTTCATTCGCTTTTATGCAGGTAAGCGTTTCTTCCTTGAGAATGAAGCTGTGGACTAGATTTTAAAGATAGGATTTTGTCTTATGGCACAACTTTCAGGTTTTCAGTCAGATGCTCTTCAAGAGATAGGGGGTATTGGTATGGGCAATGCTGCTACAGCTCTCTCTAAGATCTTGAACAGCAGGGTACAGCTGAACCTGTCCAATGCACAGATAATTGATATTAAATCAATGTCTCAAATGGTTCCATCATCTCTGACTTTGGCGGCTGTGCTTATGGATCTCAGAGGAGACTTGATCGGCACAATGATGCTACTTTTTGATTTTAACAGTGCTGCAACCCTGAGTTCCGTTTTGATCAGTGGCACTACACATGAAGAGGACCCCGGAATGTATGAGTCTGCTCTTAACGAAATGGGGAATATCCTGACGGGTTCTTATCTTAAAAGCATTTACGAATTCCTTGGAGCCAAGGTAATTCAATCCCCTCCTACTATTTTGTTGGGGGATGCAGAAAAAGTGTTCAATGAAATTGAACACAGGCTAAAAGGTGCATCTGCTGATGTGCTGAACATTGAAACGATGTTTCAAGTACAGGGTTTATGCAGTCCTCAAGGCAATTGCACTCTTTATGGAGATATGTTTCTCTTTCTGAATAATGATTCTTTAGGTTCATTGCTAAGTTTCATTGACAAATTAGTGAATGCTCAATGAGAGGGATAAGATGGGGAATAAATGGACCTGCTATTTAACGCGTTCTGAAAATATGGAATCTAAGCCTTGGCCGTTATTGTTAAGACAAATGAAAAGACGCGATGATAAGAGTTTTCAACAGCCAAAGATCTCACAAATCGATGCCAATGAGCTTAAGTATCCTTTAATGGTTGCATCCTGGTCATGTATTTGTCCGGATTCAGATAATATCCAAAATAGTAAAGAAAATGTAACTTTATTTTGGTCACATGAATATACTCTATTTCTAGAGTACAATCTGTTTGGAGAAGACAATTTTACACTTGAAGTATCTTCGGTAGAAGAAGCATTTGAGTTGATTGAGCAGGATAATGAGACTACTGAGAAAGTGTATCCTGAAGATCTACAATTCAAATGGAAGCGTATTTTATAATCATACAACCCATAAATATATATTCATATAAATAATAATATTGCCTATAGTATTTGTAAAACATGGATCACAATATTATACAAAATGTAAAACTTCAGGAATTATAATCGGAGGGCATTGATTATGATGGATATAGCATTATACTCACTTGTTGACGACATGGTTAGCAAGGCTGGCACTGAGGGTGTAGTGGAATACTGGCTCCGTGTCGGAGAAAGTTACGCAGAAAGAATGGGAAAGGAGGCATATGTAGGCTGGCCAGCTTTCAATGTGGCAATGAAAGAAGGCAGGACCTCTCTTACCATAGAAGGTGAAGTAAATGTGCTTACTGATCTTGCAATCACAGATAAGGATGGAGATGTGATAGGATACGTATATGCACTAAAGACATGTCCTATGGCTCCTACCATGATTAGGTTCATCCAGAAAATTGGCCCTATACCCGACTCGGATGAAGATGTCGCAGATAGTTACAATAATCGTATCCGTGACTCAGCAGTTTCTAATTATTGCATCACTCACCAGCGATTCAGAGAAATTGCTGCTAATAATATAACTGTTGCAAAGCAACCTCTTGAATGTTTGCATCTTGCAAACAAAGGACGTATGGGTGATGTAAAGATGCTGCAAGAAAACCTAACCAGGATTAACGTCGATGACAGACACATTAAAAGCATTCTCAGAAGTGCTTCATGTGTGTTTGCATTGATAGTAAAAGGTAAGTCTGCAGGTGAGGAAATAGCGGAGTAAGGTGAAGTAAATGGCAGAAGCAATAGCCTCTAATCCTTTTGTTGATGTGTCAGTTTTTCTCTTCTTTGAAGATATCTCTGATAAGCAAGGCGTGGAAGGTTTCACTAATTATATCGTAGGACAAGCAAAATCTCTTGCAAAATCTGTTCCTGAAGAGGAATACGATAACTGGGAAGACTTTGCTAATGCAGTGGTAAATGGAGAGTCTGTACTTTCATCGTTTGAAAATATCAAACAGATCAGTTCCAATGGCTTTGTTACAAAGGTATGTCCATTTGCAAAAGCTATAAGGGAATATATCAAACGTCTTGGTAATTTCAATCCGGTGCATATGGAAGCTACTGATCACTACAACCATACTATACAGCCTTCTGCTGCCCACAGTGCATGTATGATGCACCAAACATACCGTAATGAGGTAGCAAAGAGAATTAAAATAGGCGGCAAGCCTTTGCAGTATGCACAGATTGCTGCAAAAGCATATACCGGTAAGATCGCACTACCTCCAGAATCCTGGAAGAAGGTCCTTCTTGAAAAAGCAGGAATTTCCGAAACACAGGGCTTTATGGAGATGCGGGAAAATTCATGTCTGTACGTGCTCTACGTGCAGGAATGATGAAAACCGCTTCAAGATTTTTTTGAACTAGCTTTCTTATTTAAGCAGCAATAGAAACATCTTTTCATAACTTCCATGTCTGATCTTTTAGAGTACTTACCGTCCAGATACTTGGCAATGGTAAGTCTTTTATTCATTTATCAATGATTCCAGGCTTCTAAAAAGAAACTTGAGGTAAAATACGCTTTTTCAGGGATAAATGGTGTTATAAATATGAAGAAAACTATTTTTACTGAACATAGCGGTTCCCAACAGGCTTTCGGAACAGGTAATTTTCACAATACTGTTCCCGAAATCATTTGGTATCTGCAAAGGAAATGATCCATAATGTCAAGCAAGGATACATTCGAAATAGAAGACAAATATTTAGCACCTTTCTTTGTTAAACAGAAAATCTCTATTGAAAAGGGAGATGGAGTTTTTGTATGGGACGAAGAAGGAAAGATGTATATTGATTTCACATCAGGCTGGGGAGTAACGTGCATTGGACACGCCCATCCTGTCATTACCGATGCTCTGATTGAGCAGGGAAGAAAAATAATCCAAAATCCTAATTCAGGACTAACATATTCACCGGCACGTGCTCGTTTACTGTCCTTGCTGGCAGGAATTCTACCTTCCCATCTTACAAGAGTGTTTTTCACAAATAGTGGAGCTGAAGCAAATGACGCTGCTATCAAATTGGCCCGGAAGGTAACAGGAAGGCCTGAAATTATTTCTACCCACAAGAGTTTCCATGGGCGTACAATAAGCACCACATCGGCTACAGGCCAGGCTAAGCATAGGGACAGGTACAGCCCTCTTATGCCTTATTACCGTTTCGTTCCTTATGATGATCTGGGGGCACTGGAAAATTCAATGGACAAGAACGTTGCAGCCGTTATCATTGAACCAATCCAGGGGGAAGGCGGAGTTCGCATACCTTCCGATGGGTATCTTAAAGGGGTGGAAAATCTGTGTAAGAAAAACGGCAGCCTGTTGATTATGGATGAAATCCAGACAGGCTTTTTTAGGACAGGTCCGGTTTTCATTACAAGTTCTTTTGGTGTAAGGGCAGATTTCATGACTATGGCAAAGGGAATTGCCGGTGGTTTTCCTTTCGGTGCTTTCGTAATGTCTGAGGAAGTAGCAAAGAAACTTGAGATAGGTGATCACGGTGGAACATACTGTGGTAATCCTCTTGGGTGTGCTGTTGCTTATGGAGTTATCAAGCATCTTATTGATAGCAATATTTCTGAAAATGTCAAAGAGATGGGACGCTTTGCTCTGGATCTGATGGGTCGGTGGCAGCAGCTCTATGGAAATGCAATTGTTGACATAAGGGGAAGAGGACTGCTTTTGATGGTCGAATTCCATAGTGAAGAAATTGCTACGCAGGTTAAAAATGAATGCTTGGCAAAAGGGCTGCTTCTTACTCAAACGCAGGGTAATGGTATCAGGATCTTTCCCGCATTGAACATCAAAAAGGAAGAATTAGAGAAAGGATTACTGATCATTGAGGATGCTATTGAAAAAGTGATAAATGGTAACAGCTAATGGGATATCTTAAAGGAATCAGTTAAGGTACAAATGAAGGGTCAGCGTGATTGCAGGAGTATTTCTGCGATCACTTTTTCTGCAGGAAGCCTCAACCAAAAAAGTATCGGGAACTCTTAAATTTATATTACAAATCCTGATGTGTCTTCAACCATACCCAACCCACTGCCGGTTTCCTGCAAAATTATGACCTTATCATCGGTCTCTATCTTCAGGTCTACGACTTCTACAAGGTTTTCTATATATCTAAAGTTGAAGTTGTGCTTGAAGTTACTGAGGAACAGGCCAGAGTGTTTGGTGAGATCGTAAAGGTTGATGTTGCAAGTGCCTGAACTGCCATTTATCTCCGGCTTTTTCTCCACATCAACTCAAAGCTATACCACATCTGGAACCCACAAAGAAGATTAAAAGGCTTTGTCTGTTCCATAGAGCTCAAGCTTCCTGCAAACAACCACAGAAGCCCAGATTGTAGATGCAGGAATGAAAGTTTTCAGAAACCCCAATGTGAATTGGAGGTATTTGGTCGTTGCTGCTGTTTTAAACCAAAAATCAAGAATCAGACTGGATATACCAAGTAGCATGAGTGCAATGAATACCCTTGTAGCTCTCTGTTTTACACTTCCGGTGTTATCCGGAATCCCCTTTCGTATAATCAGGAGGTATGCAACATTTGTTCCAAGTACAAATCCGGCTGTATAGGAACTTATCAAGGACAAGGCCATGAAACAAATAGGAATAAAGAACATAAATGAGTAAAAAAGCAAATTTTGGTGTCTGAAAGCGAGCTCAATATTCTCCTTTTTGAACAAATCATCTTTAAGATAGCTTTTAAGAAAAGATGTAAAAATTACCAGTATAATTAGTCCTACAATAGCTCCTCCCAGTACATCTCCTATGAAATGCCTTCCCAGATATACCCTTGAGAAAGCCATAATTGCTATTGCAAAAGGGGTCATTATTTTGAGCATCTTGCTTTTGAATACTATGGAACTTCCTCCCCATAGTGCCGTAGTAAGTGCTACATGTCCGGAAGGAAACCCAAATGAATAATTAGTAAAAGTTTCTTGAAGGCGAAACGCTTTAAGAATCTGGTTATCCGGAAGTTCGAAAAAGCTTTTTTTTCCATTACCACTGAAAGATGATATGTTTTTTATTCCAAATTCCATATTAAGGATTCTATTATCTACGAAATCAGGCCTTGGAAATGCAATTAATATCTTTAGAAACTCGGTAGTCAGACCTGTCCATAGCAATAACTGGAGCAGAAGAAAGCCCTTTTTAAAATCAACACCAAAAATGGTTCTAACTATTATGGCAACTAAAACCCAGGATGATCCCATTTTAGTTATCAGAATCATGAGGAACGTAAACCATTGGGGTCCAATGGATTGAAGGTAGATCAGAGGTTCGGTTTGGAACATTTGTATAGCTCCTAAGGAAGATCACTATTTATATTAAATCCTATTTCTTTCTTCTGTTTGTTGAGAATTATGTGATTAGATCATCGATGTACCACGATACTAATTTGTTCTCTTTTGTCTATAAGAAACAGTTTAACACTTTCACTCAACTTGCTATCAGCTTTTATAGTGCATAATACAGAAAATAGCTTGAAAATAAAAATAGGTGATAGGTTTGGAAATTTTAAACGAGCCCGAGATAAAAGAGATAGAAGAAAGGAATGTAGCATATGTTTCATTTGTCGGCAACTATCTGGGAAACACCAAAGTCTTTGATGACTTGTTCACTAAACTTCTTGGTTGGGCAGGTCCGAAACAATTGATGGGACCAGATACCATTTTGATGTCTGCCTATTATGATGATCCAAGCGTTACACCTCCGGAAGAACTTAAGCTGGATGTGTGTATGACCATTGAAGATGATGTTAAAGTTGAAGGGGAAATAAAAAAGAAAAAGCTTCCTGGGGGAAAGTATGTAGTAATGCGTGCAGAACTGACAGGAGCAGAAGAATATGGTCCTGCATGGGAAAAGATCTTTGAGTGGGTGATACAAAACAACCTTGAAATAGATATGTCCCGAGCAAGTTATGAGATATATTTAAGCTCCCCCGAAGAACATCCGGAAAAACACCATATTCTTGATATATGCATGCCAGTAAAGTGATTAGAGCTTCAGAACTATTCAATAGTTGAAAACTTGAAGGTATAGATACATTATTTTTTAGGAAATAATGAACTACAATTAGTATCAAGTTAATTATGTGTCAATAACCAACTACTAATTCTTTGGTTATTGACAAGCATTCAAAAGAAGATTTAGTCAGAATCATATTCTTCATCAACTCTCATCTAAAAGTGTCTCAATATCAGCTTTCAGTTCAAATGCCCCCAATAGCTGGGTATCGATCCTCATCACAGTTATTTTCCATTTCTGTCTGATTGGCAGTACAGCAACATCCATGAACGTGTTCGGAAGTTCTAAGCAGCATGAAGTGTACCCATCTTTTTCTGATGTTTCAAGAATTATTCTTCAGTTCACTTCACTTTCTCATGTTTGGTTCATTAAGGCGGTTATAACAAAACATCTTAGCTTTGACAAAGATCAAGCTATCTGATTTGGATGTCAATAGATAATCATCCTTCCTATTGCAATTGCACAAGTCTTATATCACAATCGATATATATAAAGAATTAAAATTAATAAAATAATGTGTCTTAATACAACAGGATAGAAAAATGTATTTCAATATATACTCAATCCCTTTGTTTATTTCGTGCTTTATTATCTGCACCCTTTTATATTACATTCAAGAATATAAGGCTGCTCAAGGTGCAAAATATTTATCTTTACTTCTTATTTCCATCATCTTCTATTCATTCTTTTATGCGTTGGAGATATCCTCAACTGAAATTCATACAGTTTTGATATTTTATAAAATAGAGTATATTGGAGTTTCTGTACTTCCTCTACTTTTCTTGCTCTTTACAATAAGTTATAGTGGCAAAAAAAGTGGGTTGCCAAAACCTATAATGGGTCTTTTATTTGGTATTCCAGTCATAACTCTTTTACTTGTATTCACCACTGAACATCATGATCTGTTCAACAAGAATATGCATATAGATTATGGTGGTTTGTTCCCAGTATTTTATTTTGATCTTGGCATATGGTATTGGGTACATTTTATCTTTACTATTATTTGCATTATCTTGGGTTTAATTATTCTTTTTAGCATGTTACAAGTAACTCTGCCAGACTTCCACAAACAGATTTATATTATAATTATCGGATCATTGATGCCTTTTTTAACTCTTCTTATGCGGTTGTTGGGAATGTCTCCATGGGGTATTGATCCTTCTCCCTTTTCCCTTACATTGAGTGCAATTATTATATTCATAGGATTTACACGATACAAATTGTTCAATCTGACTCCTCTGGCTCGTAGTTTGCTTTTTGAGAATAACCATGAAGGTGTCATAGTTTTTGATAGAGAGCAGAGAATTGTGGACTATAATAATTCTGCTGTGAATAATCAGTATATAATATCAAACGCCATCGGAACACATGTATCTGAATTGTCAAAACCATGGTGTGACATTTTAAATAGAGATACAAGTAGTAAAGAAATAGATAACATTGAAGTTAAGGAGAATATCGAAGGTTATGATTATTGGTTCAACATTACATTTTTGCCATTGCATGATAACTATGAAAATAAAATAGGTCAGATGATGACCATAAGTAACATCACTGAGCGCAAGTATGCAGAAGAAGAACTCCGTAAGGCAATAGACAAAGCTAATTATCTGGCTGTTGAGGCAGAAAATGCCAATACTGCCAAAAGTACTTTTTTGGCTAATATGAGCCATGAGCTGCGAACACCCTTAAATTCTATTATTGGTTTTTCAGATCTTCTCCTTGAAGGTAAAACAGGAAGCCTCAATGAAAAGCAAATTAGGTATATAAGTAATGTATCTAACAGTGGTAAGCACCTCCTTCTCGTTATAAATGACATACTTGATATTTCCAAAATAGAAGCTGGGAAAATGGAATTATCATGTGATAGTATATCGATTCATGAAACAATCAATGAGGTTTTAATGGCATGTTCTTCCCTTGCATCAAGTAAAGGGATTGAGCTTAAGCAGAATATAGATTGTAGCATAAAAACCATCAAAGCTGACAGAGTTAAATTGAAACAGATACTATACAACCTTATTAGCAATGCTATAAAATTTACTCCTACAGGCGGCAAGGTGACTCTAAACATTAAATCAAACGATGAGAATATTTTGTTTGAAGTAATTGATACAGGAGAAGGAATCTCAAAAGAAGACCAGAATAAGCTGTTTACAGTTTTTGGCCAGCTTGACACTGCAAATAATCGAAGGCATGAAGGAACAGGTCTTGGTCTTGCGATTGTTAAAAGGTTAGTGGAGATGCACAAAGGAAAGGTTTGGATTGAAAGTGAAATCGGAAAAGGGTCTACCTTTACTTTCGAAATACCACTCAATAGATATTGGATAAAATAAGGTTGCTTCCCTTCTTGTCAGGCCAGAACTCCTATATGTTGTCTCGTTAGTACCACTTTCTGATCTTGGAACGGATGAGTTCATAAGAGCGTATCGGTGCCCAAGCCACGATAGAGGGCTGAGGTTCGAGCATTGTGAGGCAAATCCAAGCAAGCACAAAAAGCCAGCCCTACAAATGTATTTTTATATATCACGCGTTAATTTGCTATAATGGCATATTGCAGCTGTCGCATGGAACCAAAATATGCATATGAATGCTGCACAGATCACCCTGCATATACTGGAAGTGGGTTGTTGCAACCCAGAATAGGTGGCGTCTTTCGAAGGCTTGTCTTTTGTATGTCTGTAGTGAACTATATAGTAGTACCGATAATCATGTTGTAGAATTAGTTGCCCTTAACGATGAATGAAATGAGATCTGAACTTAATCTGTTTTCTCTGTTCAGCTTTTCAATGATGTCCGGTTCTGGCATCCCATCCTGACGCAATTGTTTAAGGCGGTCAAATAACTCCTGAGGAATCTCATAATACTCTTTAATATCCTTACGGTGTCCCCAAACATCACCTTCAAGTATCTCAATACCTTGCATTTTAAGATACATTCTTGTAGCTTCAGATATTGTTTTTAGATAAGAACCTGGAATATGTAGTGCTTTAACTTCTGGACACCTCATTACAAGTAAGAAGATGTTTTCATTTGATGGCCTGAATGCAAAGTGAACCATCTTTTCATCTGAATTTAATGTGTTTATTTCATCTTTAGAACTAACAATTCTTATTTTCATTCGTGATCTATTTCTGGATACAGTTTCTAATATATATAACTTCTCTTCATTGTAATTATTATAAATGTTATATCTAATATTTTTAACTATGCAAATGTCATAGCGATTAAGATACTAATAATCGGGATCATTAACCACATTATGATGAAGCTTAGGGAGAAATTCCCATTTGGTTAGGAAAAATCTGCTAAATACGGAGACTTTTATCTGTTTTCCTAAGACTTTTTCTTGTAATCATAAATTGCCATGCCCTTCTTTCCACTTATATAAAATATATACTCTTGCGGATCAAAGCGACCTTTTGATGATCGAAAATAAATAAAAAAGCGATCCCCGGGTATGTAACACCCGGGTTTAGCATGGTCTACATGGCCTTTGGATTTAAGCCATGGCAGCATGGGCAGCTATGTAGACATCCTTGTCTTCATATCCGCTGATAGGAACTGTTATCCAGCCACTGTCAGCTGTCTTTGTGGTATATTCCTTTACGTAGTCGAACTGTCCTGGAATTGGTGATCCGTAGCCAGTCTTCTTGTTGTATGTCCTCACATCCTGGAAGCCGGCAAATTCATCTTCTACCTGTAAGTGATATTCACTGAACGCATTGCTTCCTCCTGCAACATACTTTACGTAGAGTTTACCATTAGAGTCATACACGTACAGTGAGCCCGCCAGCTTTGTCTGTCCTGCATAGAGTGGGAACACTTTAGGTGTTACATTTGTACCCTCACCGACATTATATGTTATGTAGGTTGCCCAGTTGCCCTTCTCAACAAAGCGGTTTTGTTCTGGCTTTTGCTGAGCTGCCCAGGCCGTCTCTCCAGAGCACTTGACAACATTGTACTTGTTTACGAAGTTCTTTTCAGTAGCTACACGAGCTGCTGAGGTTAAGATTACCTTGTAGTAGCTGTTTGCTGGATAGATCCCACCAGTGAGCTGGGTCCATCCTGGCCTGCCCTCTTCATAAACATAATAGGTCTTGTAACCAAGATTCTTAAAGTAGTATTTACCATCTGCACCAGTGGTGGTCTGTGCTAAATAACCAGTGGCTTCCGAGCTGGGAGCTGTACCAGCAGGTAACGGCTGGCTAAATAAGTAAACGTCCCATCCCTGAATGGGATTGTTTACATACTTTGTCCCATCGCTTAGTTCCTGATACTTATAACCAGATATTTCACAAGCACTTGCTACAGACACTAAGCCGAGTACGGCTACTGTCAGCAGCATTATTCTCGGTAAGTTGGAATATGTCATTTTTAACCCTCCGTTTTTAGAACTTACTTATGTACATTGCTAATCGACGAAACACAGGTAAGATCTACACTCAAACATCGATGTTTTGCCTATTTAAACATTATGAATATATTAAATATGTTAATGCTAATGATGATGAGATATGATTAAGTCATTTTGAAGCTTGAGATGCATATGGGCTGGAAACATGGGACAAGGATGTCTGCAACATACCTGCACCTCTAGGGAGGACAGGTAAACAATACAATACTTGAACATTATGGACTGAAACAGAAAAAGGATAAAGCATCGGAGCTCATCCCCCAGAACTGTCCAAGATGCAAGACCACGAATGGTCCAACTTCAGACTTCTGTGCATCATGTGGGATGGTCCTTAATCTTGAAACTGCTGTTGATGTGGAGAAGAAGCGATCTGATATTGCCATGGCTTTGATGGAGCTTGTGGAGAAGGAACCGGAGATCGCGAAGATATTGAGGGAGAGTGTTTAGGCATTCTCTCTACTTTTTACAGCAATTTCAATGTAGTTAGAGGGACCATTTATCAGGCACTTTCAAGGACTTTACTCCAGTCATCAGACAAACGCTCGGCCTGCTGCAATACTAATTGAATGGCCTCTTCCTGCTTGTCAGGTGGATACTTATACCGACGAAGGGTTATACGTATCAGATTGCGTAGTTTTGCACGCACATTGTCCCGTTTCTGCCAGTCCACTGTTGTGCTTTTTCTCAGTTTGTCCGCTAATTCCTGTGCGATCTTCTTTAGTGTCTCATCGCCCAGTTCGCGAACAGCACTTTCATTGTCTGCCAGTGCATCGTAGAATGCTATCTCCGATTCGTTGAGTCCAAGTTCCTCCCCACGTTTTGCAGCTTCACGGAACTCTTTGGCCATTGTAATAAGTTCCTCTATGACCTCAGCACTTTTCACGGCACGACCATGGTATTTGTTCAGGGAGGCAGTTAACCGTTCACTGAATTTGCGTTCCTGTATCACATTAGTGCGTGTTCGGGATCTTATCTGGTCTTTAAGAAGTTTTTGCAATAACTCCACTGCAAGATTCTTGTGGGGTAAGTTCCTTATTTCATCAAGGAATGCATCGGATAGGATACTGAGATCCGGTTTATCCAGACCTGCAAGCTTGAAGATGTCTTCCACACCTTCTGCCACAAGAGCATTATCAAGGATCTGTTTGATGATCTGATCCTTCTTTTCCTCTGCCAGCTTTTTATCGCTGGTGGACGCCTTAGAAATAACAACTTTCACTGCCTGGAAAAATGCGATCTCTTCACGAAGCCCCATTGCTTCGTCCCTGGTCCCACATAGTGAATATGCTTTGGAAATGGCAAGCACTACATCAAAATATCGCTTGCGACCGTTCTCAAGACTAAGGATATGGTTAGCTGCAGGCAGAAGCAGTTGCACTGCATTGGTTTTGTAGTCCATGTAATTAAAGCCATGGAACATACCCCTGGCTTTTTCCATTTCTCCCCTGAGTATTGCCAAGGGTTCAGAGTTATCAATGGTAGGGGTACCTTTACCGCGATTTTCCACATAGTTTACCAGAGCTGCACGCAGTTCTGAGGCAATACCAATGTAGTCCACCACAAGACCACCCTGCTTTTCATGGAACACGCGGTTTACGCGTGCTATTGCCTGCATGAGGTTATGAGCACGCATGGGTTTGTCCACGTACATTGTATGCAGGCATGGCACATCAAATCCTGTGAGCCACATGTCACGTACGATGACAAGCTGCAGCGGATCATCAGGATCCTTGAAGCGGTTCTCCAGCATCTTTTTTGTCTGGGAGCTGTATATATGCGGTTGAAGATGAGCCTCATCTGAGGCAGAGCCTGTCATGATGATCTTTATTGCTCCCCTGGTGGGATCATCACTATGCCACTGCGGTCTTAGTTCAGTGATGGCATCGTACATGCGCACGCATATTTCACGGCTCATGCAGACGATCATACCCTTGCCTTTTATGGATGAATTCCTGTTCACAAAATGAGTTACGAGGTCATTGGCCACTTCCCGGATGCGCTTATCAGCTCCCACTAGTTGCTCCAGGGCTGCCCAGCGGGATTTTGATCTTTCCCGCAAAGCAATATCTTCCTCGTCCTCCAGTACTTCCTCGACTTCGTCGTTGAGCTTCTCGATATCAGTCTGGTTGATGTCCAGTTTTGCCAGACGGCTTTCATAATAGATGGGTACTGTTGCACCATCAAGGACAGCATCCTGAATGTCGTAGATACTGACATACTCCCCGAAAACCCAGCGGGTGTCCTTGTCATCGCTTTCAATAGGTGTGCCGGTGAAACCTACGAAGGTTGCTGCTGGCAGGGCTGAGCGCATGTGATGGGCATAACCGTATTTGAAAGCTCCTGTGGTTGTGTCCATTATGGCACGGAAACCGTATTGGCTACGGTGTGCCTCGTCGGCTATGACAACGACATTATCACGGTCGGTGAGTTTTGGAAAATGAGTTTCACCTTTTCCGGGCATGAACTTCTGAATGGTGGTGAAGATAATACCACCCGAAGGACGGTTGGCGAGCAGTTCACGTAACTCCTCCCGGCTATCTGCCTGCACTGGCGTTTCCTTGAGCAGCATTTTTGCATTGACAAAGGTCCGGTACAGCTGGCCGTCAAGATCGTTACGGTCAGTGACAACTACCAGCGTGGGATTATGCATTTCGGGCTGTTGCATCAGCTTGCCTGCAAAGCAGGCCATGGAGATGCTCTTACCTGAACCCTGTGTATGCCAGATTATACCGCCGCGCTTTGATCCAGGTTTCACTTTCTCGGCATAGTTTGCACGTGGCTCTTTTGCTTCTGAGGTTGTAGTTAGTCCGGCAGCTATTACAGTTGCACGCACCGCTTCCCGCACAGCATGGAACTGGTGATACCCTGCGATCTTCTTGATGAGTGTATCCCCAGCCGGTTCGAAGAGAATGAAATGGCGCAGGTAGTCCAGCAGCAAATTTGGAGCAAAGAAGCCTTTTACTACTTTTTCCAGCTCATATTCCAGAAGAGGCTGATCCTTTTCACTGCGAATGGTACGCCAGGGCATGAACCATTCCTTTGATGCTGTCAGTGAACCTACACGGGCATTGAACCCGTCGGAGATCACCATGACCTCGTTGAACACGAAGAGATCGGCCATTTCTTCCTTATAGGTCTGCAACTGCCGATATGCAGCCCATATATCCGCCTGCTCAATAGCCGGATTCTTCAACTCAATGACAGCTATGGGCAATCCGTTTATGAAAATTACTATGTCGGGTCTGCGGGGTTGTTTCAGACCCTGTACTGTGAACTGGTTCACAACAAGGAACCTGTTCATTTCCCGATGCTCAAAGTCAATGAGCCTTACGCTGTCCCCTCGCATCTCCCCATCAATTTCATACTCCACCGGCACTCCTTCCAGCAGCATCTCATGGAAAGTGCGGTTGTTCTTTATGAGAGAAAGATGTTGAAGCTTGCTCAAAGTGTGCAATACGTCTTCCAGTATTGGAGCAGGTACTTCTGGATTCAGGCGATGCAGTGCACTGCGTAGACGATCTGGCAGGATGACCTGCCGGTAATCCTGCCGCTGCGGGCTTATGCCGTCATAAGCGATATCAGGACCGTACTGGTAGTCCCAGCCGGTGTCCTGGAACCAGGTAATACAGAGTTGTTCGAGTTCATTTTCGCTCATGTGGCAGCAGCTCCATGCAAATATCCCTGATCGTTGTTCAATTAAGAACTGTTTGCATATTTTAAAGAAATTGATGTTTTCTATATTTAAGCTTGATGTTTTTAAGCGTGTAAAAAATGAGGTTGCCTGTTCGGAGATATTCAAAAAAGAATTACTACCAATTTGGTAGAAATCGGTAGATATTGGTACTCACAAAACCCGTTTAACTCCTTTATACTTATACATGAAGCTTCTGCCTCTTTCGAGCTTTTCGACATATCCCAGTTTCGCAAGATGTTGCATGTCATTTCTTGCTGTGTCATAGGCAATATTGTACTTTCCTTTGATCTCAGCAATGGAGAAGTATCTGTCTGGTTCTTTGAGCAGGTTCTTAAGTATGTCAGCCTGCCTGAGGTTCAGACTCGCAGAGGTTTCAATGATCTGTATCGTTTCATGCTGTTCCTGCTTTTTGAGGTTAATGTACTCTTCAAGGTCTTGCAGCGCTTTTTCTATTGCAGAGAGATTGTAGTTTATGAAGTATGTAAGGTCGTTCTCGTCGGTCTCAGTATACAGATAGGAGAGGGCATATTTTGCTTTGGAGTGCAGCAGTATCCTTGATATCGGCATGTACTCAAAGAGCCAGTAACCCCGGCTGAGCATGTACCAGTAGAAGATAGACCTTGCACATCGGCCGTTACCATCGGTGAAGGGATGAATATAACCTATCAGGAAGTGGAGGATCACGCCCTTTATAAGGGGGTGGATGAACTCTTCTTCATCGTTGCTGGCAAACCTGCAGAACTCTTCCATGAGCAGGGGGATTTTCTGATAGTCCGGGGGGATATGATATACCTTGTTCCCGTCCCGGGGGTCTGCAACTACGATCTCGTTGTTGTCCCTGAACTTCCCTTCATATTCGGGATCTTCCAGAGTGTCGTGTGTAATCTCCCTGTGGAGATCAAGCAGTGTATCCGGATCAATGGACCTGTCCTTCATTTCTGCTATCCTGCACATGGTCTGATAGCCGTTGAGGATCATCTTCTCGGAATAGTCCATGGGTTTTCGCTTCTGCCGTAGCATCTTTTTGGCTGCTTCCCGGGTGGTGGCCGCTCCCTCAAGCTGACTGGAGGCAATGGCTTCTTCCATGAGCGAGTTGATGATGTACCGCTTCCTATCTGCAGCACTCACACCTCCGGGTCCGCTTTCCAGATTTCCGGCACCTTTTGTATCCAGCAGGTGCAGTCTTCTCAGGGTGTCGCCTGACAGGAAGTACCGGAAGGTCCACTCTGCGAATTCAACGCGCTTGGCCTGCAATGCCCTTGAGGTTTTGATCAAAGCCCACAGTTTCTCAGCCTCCACAGGCAGTTTGCGGTGCCGGAGCTCTTCCCAGTGTACATACTCGCGGTTGTACTTTGCAACAAGCTCGTGCATCTGTGGATCAACGAACATTGAGAGCATCTCAGGATACTTTTCGATAACCTCCCACATGTCCGGTGCTTTCTGTGGAATCTTCATAACTACCAATCCGTTACTTTTTGGTAGATACTGGTAGTTATTGGGATAAAAGGGTTACTACCAATTTGGGGGAGATTGGTAGATAATGGTATTACTCATCAGGCATACTTTCGATAATTTTCTATGTATTTTCTCTCTTAGACCATGGGGTGTGCTGATTCAGTCTGGATATGCTTGATCTTAGACGCCGGGCCAGTATCATATAAGAATATTTATCCCTTTCATCTTCAGGAGTATCAGGTGTGATGTCTGGCACGTAGAGATAACCAGAGCCAAGTTCTGTGAGTATCTATAGGGATGCTGCTTTAACTTCTGATTTATATGAATTACATGATACTTGGAAGGTAGAGGCAAATAAATGTAGTTACCTACTCTATGTTGAGGAGCCACCAATATATTTAATTAAACAGTGCTTTATTCGACTGAAACATCATCAACTACTGTTTCCCCCTGTCGAGGCCAATCCTCCGGCACTAACTTAAGTCCACCTCGCCACTTTTCAACAACAGCTCCTTGGTACCACTGCGTGTATATATCTGCATGTTCTGTTACTATTATCTGCATTTGTGGCTCAACTTCATTGACAGCTTGCAGTACAAGTTCAAACATTCTTGATACAGCAATCCGATCATCTTCTGTTACTAATTCCATAGAACCATTGGAGTCCTTTTCTGAAGGGAAATAAACCTGTGAAGGTTGATCAAGAAAGAGAAAACCGGGAACAGGTCTGTTTTTTTGGGCAAACCATTGGTGTAATGCCAAGTGTGCTATGAGGTGATAGCCAACCCAGTTTTCACCACTTCCCATTCTTTCCATTGGTACAGGTCCAGAGTCAGTATCCGCAATAATAGTAAGTTTCTTAATGTCAAACCTTAAAGGAAACTTAGAGTGTTCAAGTCCAAGTTGACTCGCCCATTGTGTTAATCGCTTTCCCATAATAGAAACAATCGAATCGAGACGCTCTTGAATACGTTCATCACTTAAATCAACCTCAAGTGCGCTTAACTGTTCCAGAATCTTTTTAGCTTTTTCTTCAAGTGCTTTTGTGTCTGGTAATTCTGGTAAACTTTCCAGATAGAGTGTTATTCGACCAAGTATATGAGCCCGCCTAAATGCTTCTTCATGAATATTTGCAAGATATTCATTTGCTGACCTGACAGCTTCCATTTCCATTCTGTTTTTCATAAGAGAATTTTGTATGGATTGGAGTTTTGTTTCAAGCTCAATAATGGCTTTTTCTACTTGCAATCCTGTTCTGGAAACAGAGTCTAACTGATTGGACAATGAAGCAAGAGTCTTTTTAATCTCATTCTCCGAGGGTATAAGTTCAGAAAGTTCATGTGAGCATAATGGACAGACATTAATTGAATCTGCTCCCTCAAATAATCCAATTGTTTTAAGTCTCGATTCTTGTTTCTTAGCTTCTTTTGAAAAGGCTGATTTTTCCTGCTCAAAATCTCGGACTAATGCAATTTCATCTCGAAGGCGATTTCTTTCCCAAAAAAGCTTTCTGCGTTCTTTTGAAAGTCTCTCATACTCTGAGTTTTCTGGAAGCTTAGTGTTTTGGCTCAAAGAGCGTGAAGCAACATCTTTAAGGGCAATAATTATGTCCTCCCATGATTCTGGATTAAGCTCGCTCAGTCCAGAGTCACGTGCCTGAGCAAGAAGTGTTGCTGCCTTGCTGAGACCACTACCACGAAGTGCTGTAAGTTCACTAAGTCTCCTTTCACAATTTCGGAGTTCATTTTTTAGTAATCTCTGTTTTCCTTTTTTCTGGACATATTCATCATCTACAGCGCCAAGGAAATATGGTAGAGTATCTTTCAATGACTGAGCTACGAAATTGTCTGAGGCTCCATGGAAAAGTTGTTGTCGTCGTATAATTTCATCTTGTGGTTGAAAGCAAAAAGCTAAAGCATGACGAATTGTTGCTGCTAAAGGTGGACGAGTTTGCCCAATAGGTGGTTCATGAATATTATCGCTTATTCCAGCCCACCCACTAAGTAGAGCCAATAATCCCTTGGTATTGGTAGTCTGATGTAAATCAGATGCCATAGGGATATTTACTGACTTTCCTATATCGATAAAGCATTCTTCACTTGAAAGACGATTACTTGGACAACGACGCGCAATGAATGCTTGCCCTTCTTTTAAATGAATACGCAATCCAAACCAAGAAACACAATGTCTAATTGGACCTTCTGGAACTTTACATTCTGAACTTCCAAAACAATAGTCAACAATATCAATCAAAGCAGATTTTCCAGTTTTAGATGCACCTGTAATTACATTAAGTTTCCCAAGTTCTAATGGAAGAATTCGATGGCGATTATCGTGACTGTATAGCACAATATCCATAATTTGAATATTCATGGCCTAACCCCCATTAGAGACATTATAGTTTGGCCTGTGCCTGCTCCGGCAAACCATTTGCCAACAAACTCAGCACGTTTAGCACACTCTTGTACTTCTTCATCGGTTTCCTTTAAAGTGGAATCAATAGATTTTTTCCAATCTTGATTAGCTTTTATCTCAAAACTATCAATATTTAAAAGTCCATAAGTACTGCCAAAAATTAAAGCTTCTTTTGTAAATGGAATTATTACACGTGCACGATCCGCAATACATGATCGAACTATGGGATGTTCATTAACCCAAAATGCAAGAGATGTCGTAATAGACTTTGGAAGAGATTTTCGGATTCTTTTGTGTAGGACTATTGGCAAAACTAGGAATGTGATGTCAAAAGGTATTCCGCTGTTAGACTTGGTACCATAACCAAATGCTGCTTTCCATAAAAGTAAAGCCGAAAAACATGGGGCCAGAAGTGCTTGTTCTTCAGATGTACGTTCATTCCATGGAATCATGTAATTATCCCCTTTGTTTTTAGCAACGTAGAGAGATGCTCACTAAACTCAGGATGCCAGCCAACCTTCAGTTTATCTGCCAGCATATGTAATGATCCACGTGTTACGAATGGTTCAGTAACCTGCGGGCGAACTCTTATACTAGTTGGGGCAACCTGTTCGGCCCACTCAAGTAACTCTCTAGCAAAACGTTCTTTTGTTTCGTCGGTTGCATCTTTGCCACAGTTATCCATCATCGCTTCAAAGACAAGTTCCCACTCTTCAATAAGTTTTTTTTCATATTTAGAAAGTTCCCCTACAAGTATCAGATCCTCACGCATCCATCTAGAACGTTGTTCAAAAGCTCTATAATAATCTCGAACAGCTGCAAAAATACGACGTTCTCCTGCTTTTGTTAATTCTATTTGTCGAACAAAAATAGAATCCTTATTTACTTCACGATATGCTTCATCCAAACTAAAATCGAGCAAATCATCATCGATTGGTAACGATTCCTTCTTAAATTGTTCTCGAAGGTCACTCATTTGGGACTCAAGTTCCTCTGCTAGTATTCGATTTTCAGGTACCATCAACTGTTTTAATACTCTTTGAAACCACCAGCCTTCGAGTCTCTCCGAAAATGCATCAAAATGTTGTCTTTCAACTGCATGGAAAATAACATTATGTAATTCAAGGTTAAGATCAGTTATTAGCGGGGAACAATCGAGGATATTAATATGGTTAATTACGCTTCGTTTTGCACCTTTAGGAGTACTTCGGAAAAGTTCGTAAGCCTTTTCATTAACCTTATTTTCAGATGTTGATGCTACTTGTTCCAATATAGTTAATGCAGCATCCTCATTTCTATTTTCTAATCGTAAATAAGAAGCTGCTGACCCACTGGGAGCTTGAGCAGTAGTTAATAAATGAAGTGTGGTGCCATTGAGAACCTGACCTGAATGATATGCCTCCAACCAGATGCGAAGAGATTTCCACAGGTCAGGACTAGTATCTGTTAAGTTTGCTTTACGATTGCGATGGTGCTTCATCTGGAGAAGATCTTTTGGCTTGCCGTTTTTTTCTTCAAATGTTACATCATCTAACGTTTCCACTGAAATAAGAAAATCTGCACCTAAAGGAAGAGCACGTAATGCCCAGAGTAGAGCGATACGAACTTGATACAAATATCCTATGGTACTGTCTGCAGCTGAAAACTTGCTGGCATCTTCAATACTCATTTCATCACTTCATGTACTTTTCCTTACTTTATCCTCAACTCTCCTGAAATAAGTTTGGGTAGCATTGTGTCACGCAGTTCAGCGAGGGTACGAGATTCAAACACATTTGCCCGGATACTCCAAAGAATCGAAGCTACTCTTTGCTCAAAGGATTGAATAATGTGGGATGGTGGTAAAACAACAGTTACACCTTTCAAGGTATCTTTTGTGATTGTATTGAAGACAGATCCATGGCTTCTCTGTTGAAGGTCTGAAACAAGAGCAAGAGTAGAAAAATAAGTGAAAAAGCCTTCATTCTCTTTTTTACCACGAAATCCATAACATGATTGATTCATAGCCATTGGAACACCAACGAGTGCAACTCTACCAACAGTACCACGTGCTGAGATAATTGTCGTACCTATAGGAAGAATTCGAGTCGCTGACTTTTCCACACCCAGCTGCGTGATTTTTTTCTCAGTATCTACAACCCAAACGTCAAATTGATTTGGAGCATCTGCGACAGAGAACCAAGGAATATCACCGTTCCAGTATTCTGTTACTGAAGTCTTCGGAGTACCGCCCCCAAGAACCTCGACAGTTTCTGCGAATGATTTTACATACCACCCTCTTGGCACCTCTCCCAGCTCCGTCTCCTCAAAACTATCTGGGAACAGGTCAGCGATCTCCTCCGGCAGCCCGGTATCCCGACCCTCAGCCTTTGCACGCACCGGGTCGAAATCCACGAACCAAGACTTGAAGATAGCCCGTGCCATAGCTTCCAGTGTTTCGTTCATACGGCGGTTGAGCTCGATCTTGTCGTCCAGCGTGCCGAGGATATGGGCGATGGCGCGCTGTTCTGCGATTTCAGGAAGTTTTAATTGCATCTTGCGTGCAGATGCTACGTTAAAGTGTTGTTGTACAGCTCCTACAAGATGAGATGCAACATGATGAGTAGCTGCTGAATTGACATAATAGACCAAGAAACGAGGATCTAACTCATCACTACAACGCACAATCACAAGGTCTGAACAGTTGGCTATAGGAAGCGAATCAGGAATAATTGCACATGTCCCTGGTTTTCCAGTCCGCACAATTACAACATCTCCTGGAGATAGAGCTGATTTCTGCAGTTTTTTATGAAATTCCGGTGTGATGAATTTTATATCTTTTTTGTTAATCCAGAGAAAATCTACATTTTGAGAGCGTAAAAAAGGTATTCCCTCATTTATATACTCAGAAGCCATCGGCCCCACGTATCCTACAGTTATCTCGGAGGCTACATCTTCAAGCAATACTTCACGCCATTCACTCATCCCTACTCGCCTCCTGCAATTCTCCTAGTTCCTTTTCAAGTTCTTCGATGGTGGGGAGGCTGCCCTTGAGATTGTCAGGCAGGGATTGAGCGAGCTTGTATTCGGCTATTCCGAGGGGTTTGTGTATATCGCGCAGGTGGGCATCTTTCATATGTATGGTAGAATTGTTTTTTTCAAGAAATAGTCCAGCAGGCTGTTGGACTAATGTCTCATGCGAAGAAAAAACAGGTGCTTTAGCACAGGAAAACTTAAAGGAGGCAATATAACATTCCTTGCGCCCTTGCGGCTTTGCGCCTTTGCGTTGATTTCTGTTAAATACATTTTTTACCAATGTTCTCTGCCCCCATTCATTTACCTGAGAGCGTTTCCCAGTGTCCGCCCTTTGCCGGACCTACGCGCCTGAGAAGACCTTTTTTCTTCAATATGGATATGTTGGCTTCTACCTTTCTTTGAGAGATACCAATAGCCTCTGACAGCATTCTGGCAGAAATATGCGGGTCTGTCTGGATCAGGTCAAGTATCTTTTGCTGGTTTTGGTTGAGATTTTCTCCGACCCTATCTCCGACCTTGTCCTGCAAACTATCATCAGTTGCCTTTTCGGTTTCTTCGGGTTCATGCCGTCTGAAGGTCACGATGAACTGTGTACCCACTTCTTCGAAGCTGGTCTGAGGCTCTGCGGCCAATATCTTACGGATGCCTGCACCCCATTTCTCGATCAGTCCTGCTTCGTGGAAAATATCCGCGATAAGTTCATTCCGGCGCTCGGAGAACATGCCCGACCTGATCTTTTCCACAGACAGCCCTCCGTAGAGGAGCCCCTTGTTCCTTATCTCCACCCGGTTCCTGAAGACCGCCACATTCACCGAATCATACTCAAAATAATCCCGGTGGCAGAACGCATTGATAATTCCCTCTCTCAGAGCATCCCTGTCAATTTCCGGAACATCGACACGCTTCAGGCCATCAAGCCGCATGCCCACATGGATATTTGCAAGCACATACTTCTCAGCCTGCCCGATCAGATAGAAAATATCCCCGTAATGGTCCTGCATGTCCAGGATAAGAGAAGTATCCTCCCTTGCAAACGTAGCACATCTTAACCTCGCGTTCGGGAAAAAGTCCTCAGGGGTCTTTCCAAAGAGAATGACAGCAGCATTGGTAGGCTTGCCACCACAAAGCAATTTCAGCTTATCCATGGACTTCTGAAGAGCGCCATCATACGGCCTTCCGGCACTTTTAAGGAACGCAATGAACTTCTCCTCGCTGATATCATCAAGTGTGGCATTCCTGCACCCCTCCGTATCCCAGCGCAGCCTCTCCCGGTTTTTACTCAGGATCATGCTCTCAAGCTCATGGATGCTCAGGCGCCTGTCCTCGTCCGCAACCCGCACATAAGCCCGGCCATATGCAAAATACGGCACATTACTGCCCGTAAATTCCACAAGAATGCACTTTTTGTCCTCTATCTCCACCTGATAGATAAAAGGATGAATTGAAGGCTCGATACCCTCCGATATAGCCCTTGATATATCCCTCAGGGTCTTCCTGCCCGGTTCTTGTCCCAGGATCGTGCCATCATCCTTCACACCAAAATAAAGCTCTCCGCTCTGGTGCTTATTCAATATGGCAACAATGGAAATAATCGCCTCCTTAAGTTCAGAAGTAGACCTTTTCAGCTCAATCGTCTCACTTTCCTTCAGCGGGAGCTCATAATCCAGTTTCTTCTCACGTATTATAAAATCAGAAGGATCGGCCATGACACTACTTTCCATCTTAATGCTCTCTCCGGGGTAACAGGAAATATACACCTATTTAACATCCATAAAAATATGCAGAATATACCTTCATACATTTTATCGACATTCCATCATTTGTTCTTCCGGTCACAACCCCTTATAAGTTTTTTAATTTTTATCTCCAGCGACCTTTTTTCCTGCACCTGTGCGCCTTCAAGTTGTTCTACTTTAGAAAGGGCTTTGGCCAGATAACTTTTAGCGATGTTTGGGTCCTCGTCCATAAAAAAGATAGCAACATGCAGGTATAGCTCCAGATCATCACCGAACTTTTTGCTTACCTTTTTTGCCAGATCCTTCATTAGTTCAAGTTCTCTGCGTTCTTTAAGTTCCAGAAGATAAACCGAGAAAAGGTCAAAGTGCTCCGGTGTGTTCTCCGCCAGGAAATTAATTTTCTCACCATCGTCCATTGCAAAGAACTCACTTTCGATACGTGTCTTTTCCATTTCATCGTCAGTGAACTCTCTTTCACTCTTCATCAGAAGCTGGTCCACATCTTCCCCGGAAAGGTGCATTTTTTTGCCAAGCTTTTCCACGCGCTCTTCATATTGCTTTTCCTCTTTATCGGTGTAGATCCCCAAAAAGTAACATATCCACTTTATATACGCCTGCTTGTCCCCCATCCATGATCTGTTGTCTATTGACCACAGAATATAGTCAATGACCAGTTTGAATTCATGGAAGGTGATCGGTTTTTTTTCAAGCGCATCTGCCAGAGACCCAAGCATGAACAGTTCAAGAGGATGAGAGAAATAGCTTCCATCCTTCTCAAGGTTCATTTTGATGTTCCTTAGAACAGAGACAACTTCCTTGTCAGTGATCGTATTGTCATGCTCGTAATAATAAAGCGCGATGCCTCCCTCAATTGTTCCTAAATGCTGACTATATTCTTCTTCTTTGTCCTGAAGACTTCTTATCTGTTTAATTTCCGGAGTATCCGGCTCCAGAAAATCACTCAATGATACGCCAGCATTCAAATGGTCAGTGTTGTTAGAGTTCATATCCGATCCCTTTCAGATTTTCTTTTATCCTTTTTTCTAATTCCCTTGATCTGGCAAACTGTTCCGACAACTGCAGGGTCAGCCTTTCCATCTTTTCTGCGAAAGGCTCTCCATCATCTTCCTGTGCTGCTGCACCCACATAACGACCCGGAGTGAGCACATGGCCGTGTTTGCGGATCTCATCCAGTGTCACAGGACTTGCAGAACCCCGGCACATCCTCATAATCTGCTCCCTTTTTCCAGGCATGGAAGGTGTTGGCAATACGAAGGATATCCTTTTCATGATCGAAGTCACGCAGCACACGGTCTTTCATGTATCCAAGATCACGTGCATCAATGAACAACACCTCTCCCTTGCGTGCCCGGCTCCCATTATACGATTCCTTGTTGCGGGTCAAGAACCAGATACATGCAGGGATCTGAGTGTTAGTGAACAATTGCCCCGGCAGTGCCACCATGCACTCCACCAGGTCAGCCTCGATGATAGACTTCCGAATCTCACCTTCATTATTAGTATTCGAGCTCATGGAACCATTGGCAAGCAATAGTGCCATGCTCCCGTTCGGAGCGAGATGATAGATCATATGCTGCATCCACGCGAAATTAGCATTACTCGAAGGAGGTATGCCATATTTCCAGCGTGGATCATCTTTTAGCTGTTCACCGCCCCATTCCTTCATGTTGAAAGGAGGGTTGGTCATGATATAATTTGCACGCAGGTCCGGGTGCTGATCACGTGTGAAAGTATCAGCGGGTTCCTTTCCGAAATCAAAATCCATGCCCCGGATGACCATGTTCATACAAGCAAGCCGCCAAGTCGTGGGGTTTGATTCCTGCCCGTATATCGATAACTGTCCGATGCGTCCGTCGTGTTCTTCCACAAAACGTTCCGACTGCACGAAGAAACCACCCGAACCACATGCAGGGTCATATACCCTGCCCTGGAACGGTTCCAGCATCTCGACAATGAGAGTAACTATAGATTTCGGTGTGTAATACTGCCCACCCTTCTTACCTTCTGCACTGGCGAACTGGCCAAGGAAATATTCGTACACATGACCCAGAATGTCCTTAGCCTTCATGTTTTCATGGATAAAAGGTATGGTAGAAACAAGATCGATCAGTTCCCCAAGTTTACCGGATTCGAGCTGAAGGCGTGCATAATCCTTGGTCAGGACACCTTTAAGCTTAGGGTTATCCTTCTCGATCGCTTCCATTGCATCATCAAGAAGCCTTCCCACACTTATCATCTTGTAAGTATCGACTTTTCCATTCTTGATAGTGATCTCGGTACCCGAAGGAAGCTTGGCACAGCTTTGTAATGTACCCCAGCGAGCCAGAGCCGGAACCCAGAATACATTTTTCTCAGTATAATAGTCCCTTATCTCCAGCTCCTCAGCTTCTAGCTCCTCATCTCCCCCTAAATAATACTCATGATCCGGGTCTTTGAATTGTCCCAGAAGCTCTTTTCGACGCTCCTCAAATGCATCAGAAACATACTTAAGAAAAACAAGGCCGAGAACTACATGCTTATAAACAGCAGCATCCAGATTGGAGCGCAATTTATCTGCGGATGTCCAGAGTTTGTTATCTAGTTCTTTCAGGAAATTCTCATTTTCATCCATGATCTCGATCCTTCGTTAATTGTAATATTGTACTGTAATAAATTAGCTAATTGTTACATTCAATGAGATTAACTATGGGTTATTTTGATAGTAATTGAAATGTCTGTTATTCGACTTTTGACAGTCTAATTTAATTCCCTTCTCTTATATTATTATCCTTTCTGTGTATCTTTAATATTGAAGTCCCTACCATAGTTCCTCATAATTTATTGTTTCAGTTCAATATACTTACCTGCCGCCGCCATCAGGCGGGCGGCCTGGGTCGCTTGCCATAATGTGCGAAGCGGGCGAAATGGTAAATTAAGTTAAAGGGTCGAGTTCTTCGGAGGTGTCATAGAGGTCCAGAACCTGCGAGACATCAAAGAAGTAGGATTTGGGCAGGAAATTATAGAATCCCCATTTATCCTTGGTGATAGCCTGTACTTCTAGGATGAGGGATATACATCTTAAATTATCTTAAAATTAGGGGTAAAATAAGGCGTAATGGTTGGGGTATCTGCGAACCTTGGCTACACTGCACGCTGTCTGGAACTTCCGGCAGCGATAAGTGAAGGAGATACCAAAGAGGAAGCTCTGGAAAATATCAAGGAAGCTATCGAGCTGGTGCTTGAAGTTACCGAGGAGCAGGCCAGGGTACTTGGCGAGATCGCAAAGGTTGATGTTGCAAGTGCCTGAACTGCCAGTTATCTTTGCCAGAGGGCTGTCAAGACTCTGGTAAAACTTGATTTTGTAGTAGTGAGACAAAAAGGCAGTCACGTATTTTTGCAACGTGGACATAATACCGTAACCGTACCTTTACATGATCCGCTTAAAAAAGGTACTCTGAACAGTATCCTCAAACAGGCTAATGTCCCGCTGGAAGAATTTTTGAAGAAACTGTAGGTTATGGAATTCTATAGGATCTCAAACTCTCTTTTTTTGGTCTGCTGCCTTATTTGACGGCCTGCCCTTCTGCGCTGCGCTTAGAACAACAGCCCTTTACCAGGCGGTTGGAGCATCTGCGCGCCTGAAACCGCGCCCATGCTTGGTTAAATTATTGAACTTACAATTGTTGTTTTGTCCTGCTGGTTATTTGTCGGGCCTGGAGCTCTGCGCTTGCTCAGCTCTGCTTCGCAATGCTCGAACCTCAGCCCTCTATGTGGCTGGGGCACGGATACGCTCTCACAAGCGCATCCGTGCTTAATCCGATTAGTTTTCATATGTTTTGAGAAACTGTCAACTGTTCAGATCAGTCTGTTTCAGGGATATGTATGTTATGTATGCACTTGTGATCACTGCAATGACAATTAAAGCGATTAAGTAACCAATAAAAAATTCGTTCCAGTAAGCACCAATAGCAACGCCGATGGAGAGAAGTGCAAGTTTGAATATCCCTATTTGCCACCAGGTGAATGTATACGATTGGAAAAGCTCCATGTATATTTCTTGTATATATTGCAGGCATGGAAGCCTTTGGAGGGGCTTTCTTCCGCCCGAATATCCTATTTCTGACACCACCATTATCAAAACAGGGAGAAGAAGACATTAGGAAAATCGTACAAAAGGCATCACATATCCGTACATGTGTTGTGATATACGCAGCTCATCCAAAGTCCGGCCTTGGAAGACACAAATCAATTAACATCTTGATAAATGACAAAAGTCCGGACTGGGAGATAAGCATGGATCTTGGAAATATGGACCTTGCAATTCTCATTAGATATAAAGCTCAAAAGAAAGTGGGAGGCTTCAATGAACCTCATAAGCGCTGTTGGTGAGGAAGGACAGAAAAGGGAAACAGAAGAATATATTAAGACACTCGCTGAACTGGCAAGGCTTCCAAACGTCAACACCTATACTTTAGAAGGTGATATTGAAAGCATAGTTCAGAAAGTACCTCGGGCAGCTCTGAATATATTTACGCTTCCCTATGAGCCTGAATTTGAGTTCATCCGTAGAATGGTAGAGTTAACAGTTTCATCCTGCCTCTTCACACTCGACTCCGGAGACGAAAATGCTCTTGCATGATGAACATAAAAACAACTGATAGAACTTGTTCCAAAGATGTTCTAACGATATCAATTACCAGACAGAATGTGTGGTGTGGGAAGTAATTAATATAAGAATTTATCATATTCTTTAAAAGAGAGAGCTGTAGATTGATCTTCGCCCTCTTTACTTATCTGCATTCTGAGAACAAAAACAATACGCCAAAAGGTGAATAAAATGACGGGGGAGTCTTTTATAAAAGTATTGTATATGTTTACTTTTTTTCTACTAATGACAGGATCTGCTTACGCGTTAACTGGATCCGGTGGGGGAGAATGGAACTATAGTTCAACTATGTATGTACAGGAGAATTCAGGTCGAGACCTTTCTGCTTATCAGGTGAAGGTCGAGCTTGACAGTTCCAATTTCGATTTCACTAAAGCTGATGCCAAAGGCAAAGATATAAGGTTCGAAGCCGGCGGTAAACAGCTTGTTTACTGGATAGAAAACTGGGACCAAGCTTCTGCAACAGCTTCAGTGTGGGTGAAAGTTCCATACCTTATAGCCAATAGGCAGTCGGAAATCAAGATATATTATGGGAATCCACTGGCAGAAGATATGAGTAAAGGTTCTTCGACATTTGATCTTTTTGATGATTTCAGCGATTCAAGACTTAAATACGGCACATGGGAATCCGAGACCAATGGTGGGGGTCAACTTGAATTTACATCAGGTATATGCAAACTCGTTGTGCCTGTGAAACATCCCAATGGTTTTTCCATGCTCAAATCCAAGAACGATTTCCCGATAAATTCAAGTTTTGTCGTAAAAAGGGAAAAAGTGACCACAGGAACTGAACCAAAGGGCCCCATCCTGCAGCAGGGCTTTGTAGACCCGCAAAGTGAGACAAAGAACTGGATACTTTTGCAGACAGAATTGAATAATGAAACGTTTGCCACATGGACGATTAAGAATTACAAATCTAACTTGAAATATAATCCTTGGGACCTGTCCAGTGTGAATGTTCCCGATAAAGTGTGGTATATCTCTGAAACTGCGTGGTATCAGGAAGACGATGAAATAAACAAAGTAGCTTGGTTCAAGAATGGTGTGCGAGATTCCCGTATGGATGTTGTTTCCAGTGAAGAGAAACCTTATGTCCCTGGAACCAATATGAAGGTATTTCTTAAATCTAACACCTATGTCGATGGTTTCGACAACACAGGTTACATGGGTATAGATTATGTGTTCCTGCGTAAATACACTTCACAGGAGCCGACCGTGAGTTTCCCAAAGGTGCAAACTGAAGAGCAGCCTGCTGAAGTTGTTGGAGAGACAAAGCTGCCAACATTGGTCCTGCCCGAAGGAAAAGTGTTGTCTATAAGATATTTCGATGTGGGGAATTACGATGATGCTATACTGAACCAATTCAACACCAGTGGCGTAAATATGGTGTTCCTGAGAACAACGGGAGATACAATATGGAAATCCGAAAGATTCATCAAGACTGCACATGAAAAGAACATCAAGGTATATGCTATGCTCTTCATTCCCGAAGGAACTAATGAGACATCCGGAAAAGATCAACTAATAACTACAGTAAACGGTATTCTGGATTATAATTCAAAATCCCTGTCCGATTTTGATGGTATAGATATTACACTTGATCCCTGTACAAAAGATACTGAGCAGGCATGTACAGATAATATGTTGCTTCTTGAAGAGGTTAGACAAAAGACAACAAGCACAATCCCGCTTGTAGTCGATGTGCCCGCATCATTTGAAACAACAGAATTGGCTAACGTGTCCAAGAACGTGGACCTCTTTGTGCTAATAGCTTATGATGCCGAGAACAAGTTCAGCACATTTGATTCTGTTGTGGACGCTCTGGCCCCGAAGATGGGAGAAGTACGGAGTGCTGGTGGTAAGGCAATGATCGATGTGATGGTCACGGGTCTGCCTTCAGAGAATGCGACAACATCGAAACTTGTGGGAAACCTATACGATTACTACACACATGATCCAGCTTTTACAGGTCTAACCATGACTCTGGGGGACGATTATTCTCAAATGGTTCCAACACCTGCAGAAGCACCTGTACAGGAACAAGAAACGCAGAGCAAAGGAATTCCAGGATTTGGAATTATGTTTGCAATTTTGGGATTCGCTTTTGTCTCCCGTTTGAATAAAGGAAAACGGTAAACAATTCAATTGAATTAAAAGAAGAGGTAATACCTCTTCTTTCTTATTTTTCATTGGTAAGTAGCTAGTTATTTGATTTTGGTTTCTGGATTCCATAGACTCCAGTAACTTGTGCTGCGTCTTTCACAATACCAAAAGCTTCCAATTTCTCTTCTTATTTCTCATCAGAAATAAACACTACTTCGTCTAATCCAATCATTTTAAGGTCTGATATATCTCTGGCCTCTTTTGCTTTGTCTACAATGACTACGTATTCTCCAGACAGAATCTTCATGAATCCTTAAAATATCAGTTACTGAAGCTAATGACATTTCTTTGCACATGGCAACAATCAATGCTTCAAAGAACAAGGTAAATCCTGTGTTCTGTCCTATGTTGTGGAAATCCAATAGTATTTATCCATAGATCCCCTAATTATCTTGGGGGTTAAACGTATGAAATATACATTTCAGGATTCAACAGAATTACCGGTTCAACGGGATTTTATAAAGGATTTACAAGACTTCATCAAACTGTGCAAAGAGATACTACCGATTGAAAAAGCATCCTACCTTCTCAACGAAAAGAAGAAAAAGAGTACTGTATTGGTGGAAAGTGAGATCAAGGCACTCGATGAATTTGAAACAGGCGTCTCAAAAGCAATACAGGAGTTAAACAAAAATATTGAAGGCATGGATATCTCAAGCGTGAAAGCTGAGTCGATTGCATCAATAGCTTCTATTTCTTCCAGAAAGAAAACAGAACTAGGAAAAGAGCTTGATGATAACGTAAAAACCACAGATTTTGAGTTGGATCAGTTAAGCACCAAGATGCTATCCCTTCTGGATTCTTTCTTTAAAGAAAGCATCTACAATTCAGTAGACACATACTTACTCCAGCAGGAAGATGGAAGTATTAGTGGTAAGCAAGTTTCATTTGCTGAAAACATGGAATACTGGTTTGGTTTGAATTTTAGTGAAACTTCACTGAAAGTAGATCACTTATACAAGAATTTCTCATTACCAATATGGGTTTCAGGTGGGTTATTACATAGGGAAGACAGGGTGAAGAGTCTGGATCTGTCTAATCATCGTGTTGTTTCCATTGAATATAATGAGAACGAACACCTTGAAGCTCTATTAAAGGACGATAACTCAGAGCATATATTCAGGATAGTTGCTGACGGGAATACCTTCATGATATTCCATAATGATCATGACATAACTGTTGATGAAGAATTGGTCCAATCCATGGTAAAGGAAGATGTCCTACTTCTGATAAAAAAGATGAAGCAATACTTCTTAGTGGGTGTCCAGTCTAGTGCACTTTCAAAGGTACTAATTGATGGAAAAGACGCAATATCTGAGAACAGAGTATTTGATTGCCTTAAAATAATTGCTGTAAAGTATGGTGATTTGATCAATGAATGTCTTGTTAGGGGCTACAATAAGGAAGAGATCACTATAAAAATAGAGCATCCGGATGAAACCCGTACAGAAAAATATGTCTCAAAAGCAGAAATATTCAGACAACTCTCTGATACAGGTAGTGCAGGTCTTGAACTTGCGGATTTAATGAACGTTACAGAAAAATGAGTGCTTATCAAAGCATTCTTTTTAACTAATAAGTGATTGAGGCTTGCTAAAAACAATCGGGTTAATTTTCCGCCTAGATATTAATCCGTAATGGATTATTTTAGTTATCGATCTTTTATGAAAATGGGATATGTAGCAATCCTATTTAATCATATTAATCTAATACTTTGTTCCTGCGGCAACAACTGAACTCAGTGAACCACTTACCCCAATGCTGTTTATACTTCCAAGAACTATATCTTCTTCTGCATCGAATGCCTGTAGCAATTCCTGTACTATAGTGTGCCTTAACTTCCTGCGTTGCCGGGGGTTCACCACGTACCTCACGCATATATCGATACGGTCACTTTCAGTCTTCGTATATACCTGAGTTTCCACGTCGTAAGTGGTCAGCAGATATTTTTGTTCCAGGTTGGCAAGTTCCGCTTCGGCATTCATTACAGTCGTACTCACAAGCCTATCAGCTGTCTCAAAGATCATTTTTTGGGCTTTTTCCCAGTTGCTGCCGGGAGCCAGGATGATTCGCACTTCATCCCATATGAAGGAGAAGTCTCGTGTGTAGTTTTTCACAGTGCTGGTAAGCACGAAGCTGTTGGGCATGTTCATTATCCTACCTGTGTACTGGTCACCATCTACCCATTCCCGAATTTCCATAAGGGTAGTGTGAAAGTAGGTTCTGTCCAACACATCTCCGAAACATTCTCTCACCTGAATGCGGTCCCCTGCGGTGAAAGGACGCGTCACAAGTAATAGAATTCCTCCGGCAAGGTTACGGAAAACATCCTGTAGGGCAATGACCAGACCAGCACTGAAAAGACCATATGCAACGATTAGAGTAGTAGTTTCTTTGAAAAAAACGACCAGTAACATACCAGCAGCCAGTAAGGTAGTGAATGCTGAGAAGAGCTTCCTAATATTATACCGTTCTCTAGTGGTGCGGGCCTTCCTTTTGATCACATTGTCTAGGACAATATGCAGCAAATAGACCGCCAGCAGAATAAAAATAAGGTTCAACAACGGCACCAATATGACACGATAGTATTCCCCATAAACTGTTAAGTAGATAAGATACAACAATACTCCTGCTAGCACTGAAAGCAAGACAATGAAAAGATTGCGTATCCCACTCACAGAAGTAAATTAGGGGAAATGCTATAAATAGGTTGCAGAATAAATAAAATACTGCGAGTAAACATCTTTTGCTGTATTTGAGCCTGTTTAAAACTCATTCTGTTGTCATTGAATCAGAGTTCTGGTGAATAAAATTCATGGAGCATAGAGATTTTACTTTTTTTCTGTTATACTCAAATAGGGAAAGTAGGCTTTTTGGAATGGTTCAATGTTAATTCAGATTAATTTTCGACACAGCCTTCAAACCCTTTATATATTGCAGTATACATGGCTCTGTAGAAAGCTATAAAGGATTCGAATATAGTTCTCAATTCATCATTGAAAATATGGCCTGCGAGGAGATCCAGCTCATGAGGTCCAAGAACTCTAACCCATTTATTAAAAATGGCTCATTGTGCTCCATGTTGTTTTATAAAACAGCAGGATATTTAGCTTTTTTGCCTTTAATATCTCCTCGAATCTGGGAAAATCCTGCAGCAAAACCTTCTGTTTTAGGACAAAACAACAAGAAAATAAATCAGATCAATATCTAAAACTTCTCTACTCAACATTTTAGAGTTGGCACAATTGCAAATTCAAAAGAGTTTTGTATATGCAGAAACTAGTTCTCAGAAAATAGATATCTGTGCCCCAATACTGGTTATAGCTGCTTGTTCGTGTGGAATGTATATTTTTATCTTCTACATTCTTTTGTTTTCTGGACGGACAGGAGGCTGTTAGCAGGAACTACCACAGAAGAGATGTAATCCATGACAACACAAAGTGGTTCTAAGGTAGCGATCTTCGCGGCCATCATTGGCAATCTGATAATCGCGATCATCAAATTCATTGCGGCAGCAATCACTGGCTCGTCGGCCATGATTTCCGAGGGAATTCACTCAATTGTCGATACAGGAAATGGCGGCCTCATACTGCTGGGAATGAAACGTTCCAGGCAGCCTGCCGATGAAAGCCACCCATTTGGCTATGGAAAATCGCTCTACTTCTGGACACACATCGTGGCGGTTTCCATCTTTGGGATCGGGGGCGGCATGTCGCTGTATGAGGGAATTTCACACATTCGCCATGTTGCACCAGGCGCCGAGATGGCCGACCCTACGGCAGCCTACATCGTGCTTGCCATCTCATTAGTTGTTGAGGGCGGATCATTCACGGTAGCCCTGAAGCAGTTCCTGCAGGCCAAAGGCGATAGGGGAGCATGGCAGTTTATCAAGCAGTCAAAGGACCCGAGCCTCTACACAGTAGTGCTCGAGGATAGCGCAGCTTTGCTAGGCCTCATCTTTGCGTTTCTTGGGGTCTTTTTTGGTCACATGTTCAATAATGCGTATATCGACGGCGTAGCATCAATCATAATAGGTCTGCTGTTGATGAGTGTGGCTGGAATTCTCGCATCGAGATCCGGCGGGTTACTGCTTGGAGAGGGAGTGAGTCCCGAGGAGCTCGCGGATATCCGGCGGCGCGTGGACTCGGATCCGGCAGTTGAACGCAGCGGTGACATTCTTACAATGTACATGGGTCCAGAGGATCTGCTTGTGAATATGGGGGTATGCTTCATTGCAGGTACTACAGCCAAGCAGATGCACGAGGCGATCCGTCGCATTGAGGCTAACCTGCAAAGTGCATACCCAGAAACCACTCGCGTTTACATCGAAGCCGAGTCGCTGCCGGTCGAGGCGACAGCAGACGGCTTGAAGAGGCCAGAGGATCTGCTGGCTGATCGTGAAAAATAAATCACTAATAACTAAGACTTAAGCGCATTAAACGATATGATGCAATGACAAATACTATTGTATAACCAGCATTTTAGCTGTTCTTGACAATGAATGAAATGAGATCCGAACTTAATCTGGTTTCTCTACTCAGCTTTTCAATGATATCCTTTTCTGGCATCTCGTCCGTACTCAATTTTTCAAGGCGCTCAAAAAACTGTTGTGGAACTTCATAATACTCATTTATATCCTTACGATGACCCCACACATCGCCTTCAAGAAGGTCAATACCTTGCATTTTAAGGAACATTCTTGTAGAACCAGATATTGTTTTCAAATAAGAACCTGGTATATGCAGTGCTTTAACCTGCGGACATCTCATTACAAGTGAGAAAATGTTTTGGTTTGATGGTCTGAATGCAAAATGAACTA